>JBILBZ010000009.1:0-26987 GCA_044353425.1 Ilumatobacteraceae bacterium
CAGCAGATCTAGCCCGGCACATTGTTGATCTTGTTCAACATGATGATGCGTATGGCATTTTTCATGGCACCAATTCTGGAAGCGCAACGTGGTTTGATCTCACCGTTGCAATATATGAAGCACTTGGTGTGCCAACGTCGCTGGTTTCACCTGTGGACTCCTCTGCATACCCAACCAAAGCACGTCGGCCAAGCAATTCTGTTCTCGGACACAAGCACACGATTTCACTTGGTATCGCTGAGATGCGTCCGTGGTCAGATGCACTTGTGGATTCGCTTCCTGAAATCTCAGAACTAATAAAAGAGGAGTTTTCAAATGAATCTTGAAACGCTTGATGTACCCGGCGCATGGTTGCTCAGCAGTCGTCAGTTTGAGGATGATCGTGGCTGGTTCCAAGAATGGTTTAAACATTCAATGATCAAGAGCCAAATCGGCTATGACTTTGTTCCCGTGCAGGCAAACATCTCCCATTCAAGTGCGGGCACAATCCGTGGGATTCACTACAGCACTGCACCAAAGGGTCAAGGAAAACTTGTCACTGTGATGCACGGCGAGATCGATGATTACGCAATTGATCTCAATCCTTCCTCGGATTCGTTTGGCAAGTGGACCCGTGTTCGACTGAGCGCAGAAAACCGACAGTCATTACTACTCAGCCCCTACATGGGACACGCGTTTCAGGCCTTGGTGCCTGACACAGTTGTCTCATATCTCGTGACTGCGGAGTTTGATCCCGAAACCGAAAAAGGGATCACCCCGTACTGCCACACCATAGGGATTGAGTGGTCTGACTCCTGTCCTCCGATCGTGTCACCAAAAGATATTGAGGCGCCAGACCTCACAGCACAACAAATGGCGGGAAATCTGCCATTCCACGCCTAGTTTCGACTATTCAAATGGCCTTTCAGCCCTCAGGGCTAGGCTTTTCAATATGCAATCGATCTACGAAAGCAATGTTGACCCGCTTCGGCCCAATGATGCTCATGGAATCTCGCTCCAATTAGTAGGTCGCAACAAGAGAGTTCTTGAACTGGGCGCCGCCTCAGGCCATGTCACCAGAGCGCTTAAGTTGCTTGAAAATACGGTGACAGCGGTGGAGCGCGACGGCCGCTCTCAGGAGACCCTTACGCAAGTTGCCGATGCCGTAGTGATCACAGATCTTGACTGGCTAGACCTACGCGAAAAATTGCCCAGTCAAAAGTTTGATGTCGTACTCGCCGGTGATGTTTTGGAACATTGTCGTCAACCAGAACTTGTTCTACTTCAGCTTCATGATCTCTTGAGCCCAGGTGGATATGTGGTCATCTCGCTTCCAAACATTGCTCACGGTGACGTACGTCTGGCATTACTCACCGGAAAATTTGAGTACAGACCTACCGGGTTATTAGATAGCACCCACATCCGATTCTTCACTCGAGACACCATCACTTCATTTCTTCATCAGAATGATTTTGATGTTGCAGAAATCTTTGCCAGCACGGCTGCAATCGGTACCACTGAATTTGGACAACCTTCTCCAAGCATTCCGCGAGAGGCCATTACTTTCGTGCAGGGCGATCGAGATGCACAGGTGTACCAATACATAGTGAAGGCCATACCTTTTCAAACACGAGAACGCAGTACTGACAACAAGTTGTCTAACGCTATTCAAGATGAGGAAAATTTACTTGCAAAACTAAGCCTCTATGAGGAATACGTTGGTCGCATGACGTTTCGCACCACTCTGGATTCGCAGGCAGAGTTAGTTGCACTCCGAACAGAATTAGCTGCAGTACAGACAGAGTGTCGAGCACAACAATTGCAGACTCTTGAGGCTCGAGATCATGCCATCGGTGCAAGTGCAGAACTCGGTGTTCTCAGGTTTCGATACGAAGAGAGTAAGCAACTCGCAGACTCTCTCATCCACCAACTGAATCTGCTGCATGGATCTCGCACATGGAGAATTGGCCGTTTCGTTTTGCTTCCGCTTCGAATTGTGCGCAAATTGATTCGCATGATTCTGCAATAGGTGAATGAATATGCCCTTGTTCTCCCTGGTGACACCAGTCTTTAACCCGCCAATTTGGGCATTAGACGAGTGCATTAAGTCTGTTCTGTCTCAGTCCATGACAGATTGGGAATGGTGTATTGCTGATGACGCATCCACTGACCCAGATGTCCTACAAGTTCTCAAGAAACTCGCAAGTAAAGACTCGCGAGTAAAACTGATGCAACGTGAACTAAACGGTGGAATTGTTGAAGCCTCGAATTCCGCCCTCGAAATCGCAACTGGCGACTTTATTGTTCTTCTCGATCACGATGACTCGCTACATCCAAAAGCGCTTGAAATTGTTGCAGCAACAATTCAAAGCAACGCAAATGTTGACTACATCTACTCAGATGAGGACAAAGTTGATGAGACAGGAAAGCATTTTGATGTTTTCAAAAAACCAGCGTTCTCCCCCGAAAGACTTCGTGGGCAAAACTACTGCTGTCACTTATCTGTCTTTAGATCATCCTTGATCAAGAAGATCGGTGGCTTCCGCGCAGGATTCGAAGGTGCACAGGACTATGACCTTATTTTGCGTGCTACAGAAAAAGCCCGCTCGATTGTTCATATCCCTGAAGTCTTGTATCACTGGAGGGTTGTCACTGGCTCTACTGCCGGCAATGTTAATGCGAAACCTTATGCAATCGAGGCTGGTCGACGGTCTGTTGCTGAGCATTGTGACCGCGTCGGTATCAATGCAGATGTCACGAGTACCACAGGTGGATTCGTTCATGTGCGACGAAAGGTTTCGCAGAGCAAAAAGGTCAGCATCATTATTCCCACAAGAGGTGACCGAAAGAAAATTTGGGGCGTTACCACTTGTCTCGTTACAAATGTGATTGACAGCATCCTCAAAAAATCTTCGTATCGAAATTTTGAGATAGTCGTGGTGCATGACCGAGTGCAGCAACTTGATACAAATCTTGAGACGTACTTCGCACAAAATTCTGCGTCACTTGTTTGGTACGACAAGCCTTTTGATTTCTCCGATAAATGCAACCTTGGTGTTGTCCATTCAACTGGTGACATCGTTGTCTTGCTTAATGATGACACCGAAATTGACTCGACTGATTGGCTCGAGGTTCTTGTTGGATTTCTAGAGGAGAAAGATGTTGCGATGGTGGGGCCATTAACTGTCCTCGAAGACGGTCGCGTCCAGAGTGCTGGTCACGGGAATAACCCTCTTCCTCACAATCTCGGCGCTGGTGAACTTGTTGAGTCTCTTGCATTCTTCGGTGATCGACTCATCTCACGGGAAGTCAGTGGGGTCACGGGGGCATGTATGGCATTGACACGTTCCACTTACTTTGCACTCGGCGGTATGTCTGGAGCTTTCCCCCACAGTTTCAATGATGTGGATCTTGCCTACAAAGCCTTAGACGCCGGATACAGAATCATCTGGACTCCACTTGCCAAGATTTACCACTTTGAGTCACTTTCCCGAGACCCTAAAGTTCGACCAGAGGAACTTGAACAACTGTCGAATCGATGGGAAACCCACTTCAATCGAGACATCTACACAACCCACAGCGAATAGTGTGGACTTCTACTGTGAGAGGTTGATATGTCTGATTCTGCGGTAATTGTTGATGGTCTTTGGAAGTCGTTCAGGCTGTACCAAGAGAAGAATCAATACCTCAAGTCAACTTTGTTGCGGGGGAAGCGTGCACGGTATGAAGAGTTTTGGGCACTCAATGACGTTTCATTTGAAATTCCGCGAGGTTCCACCTTCGGAATCATCGGAACAAATGGATCTGGAAAAAGCACCCTGCTGAAATGCCTGACTGGCATCTTGTCGCCAGACAAGGGAAGAGTCTCCATCAATGGCGATATCGCTGCTCTCCTTGAACTAGGTGCTGGATTCCATCCAGATCTTTCCGGTCGAGAGAATGTTTTTCTAAATGGCGCAATTCTTGGAATGTCCAACAAACAAATTGAAGAGCGATACGACGAAATTGTTGACTTTTCCGAATTGGGTCGCTTCATTGACACTCCCGTCAAAAACTATTCATCAGGAATGACAGTTCGGCTCGGGTTTTCAATTGCCATCAATGTTGACCCCGAGATTCTGATCATTGACGAAGTTCTCGCAGTGGGTGATGAGAACTTTCAACAGAAATGCCGCGAAAAGATCGAGGACTTTCGGCAACGCGGGAAGACAATTATTTTGGTCAGCCACGGATTGACAGATGTTGCCAACATCTGTGATCAAGTTGCCTGGTTAGATAAAGGACAGCTTCGCGCTATCGGACCTGCAGTGGAAATTGTCAGTAAGTACAACGCACTAAGCCATCAAGCAGAACCTGTTCAGCAAGAAGATCGCGGAGATCGTTGGGGTTCCAGAGAAGTGGAAATTCAAGAGATTTTCTTGTCTGATGAGCGGGGCAACAGAATTACAAACATTGAAAGTGGACAGTTAGTCAATCTCAATTGCAGCTATCGCTCTTCTTTGGAACTAGCTAATGGTTCATTCGCCTACGGCATCACCGATATTCATGGCAATGTTCTTTGGGGAACCAATTCAAAAGTTCAAGGTGTTCCATTCCCAATCTCACGCGGCCCTGGGAACAACACCATTACTATTCCCAACCTTCATTTACTCGAAGGAACATACGACCTCTCAGTCGCCGTAGCTGATGGCTCATATTCACATGAATACGATCACTGGAGCAGAAGGCACCGCTTTACTGTGCGCCAGGAAACAGTCAAAGAATTGGGCACGATACGAATGAGTTCAGTCTGGCCAAACACTCTTCGAGATCAGTAATACCCCTATACAAATAGGTCAAGGTATTGGTTGGTCACAGATTCGGAAGAGTAGATCTCATCTACCAACTTCCTTTGGCTCGTAATGACAATGCTTCTGAATTTGGCATCACTAAGTATCTGATCAACTTTTGAGGCAATCGTCTCTGGTTCACCATCATTGATAAAACCAGATTCTCCATAACTTCTCAGGCTGAATTGTGGATAATTGTCGTCCACTGCCCAAGCAACAATCGGAACGCCCGCATCCATAGCTTCGACAGATGTGATTCCGAGACCAAGGCCATTCAAGTCATGCAGTTCAATATCTGCAGCTGCCAAGTAGTCCTTGATCTCGTGATGGGGTACAGCCCCAGTGGCAATGACATGCTTCTCGACACCTAGCTTCTCCGCGAGATCAAGAAATTCTCGTTCCTTGAGCATTCCCACAACCAAAACTCGGAGCTTCGGGTACTTCTCTACAAGCAATGGGAGGCTATTGATCAAGTTGATCCTGTCTCGCAATGGAATTACATGTCCTAGTGAAAGCAAAACTGGTCCTTCGGAGATTTCGTGTCTCGTCCGAATCTTTTCGCCGTTTCCATTTCTCATAGTTCCAAGTTCAATGGAAACTGGAATGGTTGAGATATTGGTTTCATTCGAAAATGTGTCAAGCGCATTGTTCAAAGTCCATTTATCAACACAAACAACTTTGGCTCGCGACAACTTCACGAATGGTCGCAGAAAAAATCTTCCATAAAACTTCATGCAGAAATTGATAACTGAGTTGTCATGCCAAAGAGCGGTATGACTCACAATGACAGCCGGTGTATTTGTAATTCGTGCCCAAATCAGCCCCAAAACACTCAAGTCGAAAAGAGTGGAATGGATAATCATCATGTCTGGTTGAAATTTCTTCAGCCTCTTGATGACCGATAATCCGAGAAAACCGAAGACCGAAACCGGAATCCCGTAGTTCCAAGTCACTCGTCCTAGATTGATTCGGATGCTTTTGACTCTCTTTACCTCGACTGCATCCAAATGAGCGTGCTGGGTGCCCTTCTCCTCAGCCTTTGGAGCCTTCTTGTCAGTCTGATTGGTGATAACCAAAACATCGTGCCCACGCTTTGACAATTCAGCCGCTTGTTGCCCTGCAAATACGGATGATCCCGTGGGATCTGGGGGGAAGAACGGAGCAAAAACCAGAACTTTCATTGCTATTGATAGTAGTGACTATTGGTAGACCAACCGTCGCCATACTTTCGTAGATTCTCAATAACTGACGCTGACGAATGAACGCACGTCATGTTTGGGTCTAAGACAGAGTTAATTGACATTGAAATTTCCGCCGGATTTTCGAAAGATGAAAAGTTTGAGACCAGGTAGCTATTCTTCTGAGCCAATTCTGTATAGGAACCAGTCAACGAGTGGTACCAAACATTTGTCAATACGGCAATACTCGGTGCCAGGCCACTGACGGGTATCGATGTCGGAGCAGCTGGGACTATCAAGACCGAACACTCTTGAGATACAAAGCTCAATCTCTGGGATTTTTTTACCAGTTCCACAATCTGCTGTGCGTTCTCGATGTGAATTTGACTTCTCTTTGTTATTTCATTTCTATTGAGAACACCATACGCAGTAGACGTTCCCGAGATTGCTGGATAAGCCAGTCCCCAATATCCGAAGATTTGAGAGCAAGCAAAGCCGATTCCAAGAGAACAAATAGCTACGGATCTCCTCATTGAAATAGCTACTTCTGACCTCTCCGTTTGTTCTATGTATTCCGCAATGAAAAAGAGAATCGAAAAAGTTGTGGCGAACACAGCAAAGAAACCCGTGAAAAGCATGAACTTTTGAAAGTAATACGTGAGACCTTGGGATTGAAGAGTCAGCCATAACGCGAAGATGAATGCTGCAGGAAATGGAACGACGTTCACGATGAAATACTTCATCTGTCTTCTGATCGCCCAGAGCGCACTTCCAACCGAAACACTCAGCAGCAATGCTACGACTAGCAATCCTGGAGGAAATGGTTGTATTCCGCCATTGAGGTTTATATGTGAAATTCCAAGTGACAATGTTTGCAATACAGGCGGCAACACCAAAAGCGATGTTGCCATAAGAAACCAGAAAGCTTTTACTCGATTGTTGTTTCTAATCATCACAACAACCTGATGAAGCACAAGTGGTGCCACGAGAAGTAATGCTGGGTACCAGTTAAAAGCAATAGCTGAAAGACAAGAACTAACGACCACTAATTGATATGTGGAATTTCGTAACGGTCGAAAATATGTTGAGATCAATATCGCCAGAGGAATGACAACTGCTGGAATATTCGCAAATCCTGTCGAGATTGTCTGACTAAGAGGACCCAAGCTGACAAGTGAACATGCAAGCCCTGCGCTCACTGTTGCGAACGCAAATCGTGTCCAATTTTGGTTTGAGATTCTCCATCCGCACAACGCCAAAAGAGACACACTGATAGCCAGGGTAACCACTACTGAGTTCGCGAAAATTGGTATCGCCGCCTCAGGATGTGAGAGGACTTTGTTCCTATCGCTCCGAGCAAACGCAGCCCATACATAATGAATACCTGCTGGATATTGATGTCCCGACCAAGGTGAATGCAATTGAGCGGTTAAAGCCGGAAGATGAACTCCGTTTGATAACGCGGAGTAAAAGAAATTGAAATGGGACGATAAATCCCAAATTGGTAACAAACGTTCAAGCACTGTTGTCGGCGTCCCTTTTGCAAAACCCGCCCACCAGGCATACGTACCGACACCAATGAGTCCAACTGGAACCAGAGAAATTATGTCTTGATACGAAGATCTACCGAGATCACGTCTATGAGAGTAGACCTTCACTAGATAGATCGAGACGAGAACCTTTAGAGAGTTGAACGAATCAAAAAAGCTAAACCATCCAAGGGCGGGAAGGACTCCCAATGTCACAGCAACCATCAAGAGAAAGTCCTCAATAGCTTCACCAACTTCAGAAAATATTGCGATGCAAAATGTGCCTAGAACAATCCAGAATACATTGATGGAGGAAATGGGATGAGTTGACAAAAGTGCCCAAATGACAATCATTGGCACAGCTACATTGGTTGCAAATTTTTTTGAGTGCACCAACATCTCAGCAGTATTACTTACTGAAATTATTTTTATGAAGTATGAACCAACCTTTTGATATCAACTTGATAGCAACATTCTGAAATACGCTCAACTTGGAGGAGATCAGAAATCACATCTCCAAATTAGGTACAATAAACACTGTGAAGATTGCATCTCAAAAGCATCGTCTGTCGTCCAAGCGTGCTGCATTAATTGCCCCGGTGATTCTGATTCTGTTACTCATCGTTCTGCTGACGACTCTGAAGGTCAACCAATCATCTGCAGGAATGTATGGTCAGCCCAAGATAGGGACAGGAATTTCGGGAGCTGACCGACCAATTCGTTCTGATGAATGGCTCGTACGTCTTCCGTGGCTACTGAGTCAGAAGGAGAGAAATTTTGAATCAGTATTAGTGACGGCTGGAACTCATAATCCGGCAATCACCTACGACCTTCCATCAAAAGATTTCTCGCTAGCTCTAAAGCCTCATTTATTGCCATATTTTGTCTTCGATGTTGATCGAGCTATTTCAGCAGAGTGGTGGATTCTTGTCATCGGAAGCGCACTGGCCACTTATCTTCTGCTTATCGCCTTAAAAGTTCGGCGATCAATTGGTCTTCCGCTCGCAGTGATCATGGCTCTCAGCCCTGGTCTGCATTGGTGGAATGTCAATTCTTCATTCAGTGTGATTTTTTATGGGGCACTCGCAGCTACGGCGATCATCGCGGGCTTTAAGGCCGCGAGCAAGAGAGCTCAGATTGCGTTTGCTCTCCTTTCTGGCTGGTTGTTCAGTTGTGCAGTAGTGGTGCTCTACCCTCCCTTTCAGATTCCGACACTGATCCTCATTGCTTTGCTTCTGCTTGTGGAAGCAAAGGCAGCGTTCCGGGATGATCGAAACCGAACAATAAATGTCTTGGCTAGCTCAATCATTTTTTTTGGCGCGTTGACTTTTATCTTCCTCGTACTTAACAGAGCAGGTCTGAGCGCGATTGCTGAGACGACATATCCAGGCACTCGAAGAAGTGTGAGCGGTGGCGTCAATCTCGCCAGTCTTTTGGGGACTCCCTTTGATCTTTCAGCGTCGCAACCAATCATGGGAACAGTCAACGGACTTAATCAATCAGAGAACTCCTCTACTTTCCTGTTAGCTCTTCCGGTTATCACACTGCTTCTTTTGGGTTCCAAGGGAGCCGGAGTACCAAGTCTGAACCGAAGCCACATTCGTCTCACCGCGGGTTGGTTTGGAGTTCTCTGCGCCTGGATGTTGATCCACCTTCCTGGTTTTCTCGGCTCTATGACCCTGTTAAACCGTGTGCCGCCTGATCGCCTGAAGCCTGGGATTGCTTTCGCGTCAGTAATTCTGACTGCCCTTTTCCTTGAATATCGATACGAAAATTTTTCTAGGAGTCAGCGATTTGCAGCTGTGTCTTGTTTCGCATTCATCACCTTTGTTGCTGGTACCTACTACACGGTCAACAACGTTCGATTAAGTGATTCGAAAATCCTTCTGTACTTGCTGATGTGGTTTATTCCTACGGTGCTTGCATTTTGTTTCTCAAGAAGACTCGGATTATGGGCAATCGTTGCCGTCTCTCTTGTCGCTACTCTGAATATCAATCCACTCCACCGTTCGGTTCTGCCGTTGTATAGCAATCCGATCAAGGAAGAAATGGTTCGAGTGGATACAGATCTATCCCAGGATTGGCTGACGTTGTCAGGAAGTGCACAAGTGAGGGGGCTCATGGTTGCCTCCGGTGCAAAAGTTCTTTCTGCTGTGAGCCCGTATCCAGATCCAGAATTTTGGAGACAGTTTGATCCTCAATCAGAATTTGAAGACCAGTGGAATAGGTATGGCCATGTTTATTTCAAGAGTGGGGCTGGACCCACAAAAATTACGTCATCGCAGTCTGACGTCATCAATGTTGAGATAGATGTTTGTTCCGTATTGAAGCCTGAAACTCTGCTCATTGAGTCATCAATTTCATCGCTTCCGTGCCTAGAGGAAGTCGGCCAAGCTACCTACCTTGGTACTGTCTGGCGTTTCTACAAGAAGTTTTAGATAGTCAGTGTGCAATTTTTAGAAATTCTGACAGCACTGCATGGCTTGCAAGGATCGAATGACGTTCAGTCTGTTCGTCAACTTTTCCATCCAGCAAGTTCGAGAAATGCCGTAGTTGCATTGCAAGCGGTTCGCCCGATCGTTCAATAAATGGATAATCAACAGTGGTACGTGCTCGATAAGAAGCACCGCCGCCAACTCCTACTTCCTGATTGATGTTCTCGTAAATCGTGACTGTCTGTCGGAGGAGATCAACTTCAAAGAGATCTTTATCTGTACAAATTCGCCAGTCACGAATCTTTCGTTGACTCATGCGGCTGGCAGAGAGAGTGAACACGGCGTTATCTTCCAAGTTAATGATGCAATCGGAGATTTCATCTTCACCAGTACTGGCCGATTTATAGACACTTCCAGTGACGGACTTGACGGTCGAAGTAGTCAACGACAATGCAAGGTCTAGGTCGTGAATAAGCAAATCTTCTGCCACACCAGAAGCAATACGAATTGCAGGTGGGGAATGACGTATTGACTGCGCGTGGATGACCGGTTGATTAATCATCTTCTTTGCAGTAAGAAACGCAGGATTGAAGCGTTCAACAAACCCACACTGAATAGGAGTTGCATTCTTCTCAGATACTTCTATTAACACCTGAGTCGTCTCTTGCGATGGCGTGAGTGGCTTTTCACACAGCACAGGAATCTTCAAGTTGAGGAGATTTTCGACGATCTGAAAATGACTATTTGTCGATGTTGCAACTACGGCAGCCTGCACATCCTTAATGTCGCTGATGGAAGCAACAGCAGAAGCGCCATATTGCTTGGCTAATTCCGTAGCCCGCTCTAAATCTGCGTCTACAACAAAGGCAAGGTTGAACTCTTCCGAACGATGGATGGTTCGTGCATGGTTGGCACCCATCTGGCCAGCTCCGACCAATGCCACATTCCTAATAGTCATATCAATGAGTGTATTCCTTTGCCGGAACCGGTTCAGGAAGACTCAAGATCAGCCTCGGACTGCTGTCCGAACGGCTGTTGCAATTGTGGAAAGGTTCTCTTCGGTCAAATATTGATGCACAGGAAGTGAAATCACTTCGCGAACTAGCCTTGCTGCAACCGGTGTTGGAGTCGGTTCAATATTCGAATTGCCACGAAAACAGTCATAGTCGTGTGCGAGATACGGGTAGTAGATGCCACACCCCACGCCTTGAGCGGTGAGAAATTCAATGACTTCGTCACGAGAGCGCTTGGCACCTTCAAGAACTCGAATGGTGTACTGGTGCCAAACATGAGAATTACCTGCTGAAGTTACAGGAGTGGCAATCTCAGCTACGTCTGCCAAAAGCGCGTTAAGGGTTTCTGCATTCTTTTGTCGTGTTGCATTAATCCCATCAATTTTCTTCAATTGAGGAATTCCAATTGCTGCCTGTACATCGGTCATTCGGTAGTTTGTGCCCGCCATCTCATATTGATAGCGCTGACGCATGCCTTGGTTGCGATAGATACGGAGGCGATCCGCAAGTGCATCATCATTGGTCGTAATGATTCCACCTTCTCCGGTGGTGATGTTCTTTGTCGCATAGAAAGAAAAACAACCGGCTCCAAACGAGCCAGCAGCAGCTCCGTTGTGTAACGCACCATGTGCCTGGGCGGCATCTTCAACAATTGCCCAACCGTTCTGTATGGCTTGGGCAGAAATGGACGTCATATCGGCGCATTGACCATAAAGATGCACTGGCATCACCGTGGAAACCCCCGCAGGATTCACTGCGGCGATTGTGTCGGCCGTGATGTTGAAAGTCTGCTCATCCACATCCGCAAAGCGAACCTTAAAGCCAGCTTCAACTGCGGCATTAAGAGTCGCTACAAAGGTAAAAGGCGAAGTAATGACTGTTGAGTTTTGGGGAACATCGAGCATCTTCAGTACCGCAACCAATGCGGTAGTTCCGTTATTCACTGCGACTGCGTGCTTTACGCCCGAAATCTGGGCGAACACCGCTTCAAGCTCTGCAACCTTTGGTCCCTGAGCGATCATTCCAGAACGAAGAACTTCAAGGACACTGGCCTCAATCTCCTCGTCAATTCGTACTGTGCTGATGGGGATCATTGGACCTACCTATTAATAAGAGCAATATGAGCATAGTTTGTACCCATTCATCATCGAGATGAACCTGCTTGATTTAGGCTCAAATTGACCAAGTAAGGACGGCGGGACTTATGAATAACATCCATCCCACAGCAGTAATCGACTCAACGGTTGAGTTGGGTAGTGGAAACACAATCGGGCCGTATGCCGTCATTCTCGGAAATGTTCGCATTGGCAACAACAATTGGATTGGCCCGCATGTAGCGATAGGCACCCCTGCGCAGATGCGTGGAGGTCCTCATCCAGCGACGTGGGGCGATGAAACTACCGAAGCCTTAATTGAAATAGGAAATAACAACGTAATTCGTGAATTTGCCACGATTCATTCAGGCACCAAAGACGTCACACGTGTAGGCGATGATTGTTATTTCATGACGCAGGCACATGTTCCGCATGATGCCCAGATTGAGGATGGTGTCACACTGAGTAACTCAGCCCAACTTGGTGGCCACACAATTATCCAAAAAGGTGCAAATGTTGGACTCGGTGCGGTCATCCATCAAAGGTCTCTTGTCGGTAGTCGCGCGATGGTCGGCATGGGTTCTGTTGTCACCAAAGCGGTTCCACCTTTCGGCATGGTCTATGGATCTCCCGCGCGTGTTCGTGGTGGCAACATCATCGGAATGCGGATTGCAGGAATTGATGAAGCGCTTATCACGCAAATTGTTGAGGCACTTAACAATTCAGATCTGACTGTGCTCCGACGTCTGATTCCAAAAGAAATGTCAGATTTTGATGCTGCCGAGGCTTCACAACAGCATTAGCTAGTAGCGCCCGATGAGCACTACAACTCGAATCGTAGCTACCGACCGTATTTCAGATTCTTCAAACGAATGAATGGCCGTTCAACGAATCGCCAAGACATTTCAGTAATGGCCAACGAGACAACGAGTGCGAGTGCTATCCGCAGGAGATGTGGGCCCAGCGTCACGTGGCGGCTAAAGATTCGAAATACAAGGAGATGCCAAAGGTAGAGGCCATACGACCTCTGACCCAACCATTGAAGAAGGCTCGATGTAAATAGACGGCCACCAAAGCTTGGCAATATTGCGGCTGCAAGAACGACAACTCCGCCAAGAATTGCGATCAAAGTGAAACCACCCTGATACAAGAAACCCTTCTGTTGGTCACCATAGAAATAGGCAAGCAGAACAAACGCCATCGCAGCTACGTATCCGAGATTTTTTAGTAATTTCAAAGAAATTGGAGCGAAACGATAAATGTATGCAGCGAAGCATCCGATCAGAATCGCATCAGCTCTGGTTTCAGTTTTGGAGTAGATAAAAAGCCACGGTACCTGCGAATGAAAGAGATGAATTCTGTACACAGCAACCGCTAAAACCGTTACAGAAATTCCAGTGAGTACAGCTATCCAATGAATACGGAAGCGCCTGAGAAGAACAAAGGCCAAAGGCCAGACAAGGTAGAACTGTTCCTCCACTGCGAGACTCCAAAGATGGCCTATGTCATCTTGTGTTCGTAGAAAGAAAGACTGAAGAGTCCAATTCGATATGAATAGCAATGCGCTCCACGTTGAGTTCCATTGATATGAAAGAGGAAATCCCTCCCATAATGCAACCAACAGACTCGCAGCCAGAAGTGTATATAACGCTGGGAATATTCGAAGCACTCTTCTTATGTAAAAGCTTCGCAACATTGTTCTGGTACTCATGTCGCCATCCTTAAACAAAAGCGAAGTAATGAGAAATCCACTCAGTACAAAAAAGAGATCAACTCCAAAGAAGCCTCGAGAGAAAGATTGATTTAACCAGGGCCAAGGAGTCACTGTTCTGAGGTCGGGATTGATAGTCACGACATGAGAAAAAAGTACTGCAGTCACCGCGATTCCGCGTAGGGAGTTGAGACCGGTGACTTGTTGAGTCAACTCGCGTTTAGGTGTGAGCACAGGGTGCACCTTTGGACTTCAGATATTTGGAATCAGCATCCGAGAGGTTACCAAGGTTGTCATTATGCTGGTATTAGTTGTGGAATGAGGTCATCACGTGACAATCAGAATGCCGTTCAGTAGAAGGTCAAAAGTTAACAAAGTTGTTTCTCGTGTTGAAGAACTTCTTCGCTCCAACCACTACGCCGAAGCAATCGATCTTCTCTCGGCATCCAATCTTCTGAATCCGTCGGCCGATGCCGAGGCTCGTCTGATTGAACTTCGCCACGAAGCTCTTTTCCACATTCAATCTGAATCAACCTTGAGCTCTTGGCCGCCAGTTTCAGAAAATCTATTTTCTACAACAGGCGGCATCCCTGAGGTTGGTCGAGACGAATTAAATGTTGAGAATTTGCGAGCCGGCATTTTCAATAATGGTTCGTTAATCGTTCGAAATCTGATTTCTCCGACGGAAGCGCAGGCAACCATCGCCGACGTAAATAGGGCCTTTGATTCTTACGATGCAGCGTCGCGCGGTGAACCACTGGCGAATTCAGCACCATGGTTTGTGCCATTCAGATCTTCGACTCATCTTCCTGAGACTGAGTTTTCTCACTGGAATTCTGATGACAGAGGTTCACGTTTTTGGGTGCGAGAAGGTGGAGGCGTTTTCGCAGCTGAGTCCCCTAGAACCTTTGAGAACTTCACCAACTTATTGAAGAAGAATTCTGTGATCTCGGTTATCGAACAGTATTTGGGTGAGCGACCTGCTCTCTCGGTTAAGAAGACAACATTGCGCCGAGTCCCCAGCACGCTTGATACTGCAAACGGATGGCACCAGGATGGAGCATTCCTCGGAGATGGTATTCGTACAGTGAATTTATGGATAGCGCTCACCGACTGTGGGGTGGACGCACCAACTATGGACATGGTGCCCAAGCGCCTTCATGAAATTGTTCCCACCGGTACTCACAATGCGGCATTTAATTGGTCAGTTGCCAGAGAAGTGGTCGATCAATACTCTCAGGATTCTCCGCCAGTGCGCTTACAGTTCAAAGCGGGAGATGCAATTTTGTTTGATGAAATGAATCTTCACTGCACTGCCGTTGCCGCTGGTATGACTAAAGATAGGTATGCCATTGAGGCATGGTTCTTCGCCCCATCTTGCTATCCAATGGATCAACTGCCGCTCCTTGTCTGAGTGACTTCAGCGTCGGGAAGTAAACGAACAACCTGGTTCAATTGCATCAGTGAACTTGGTGCCCCGCAACTTGTAAGGTTTGGCGGTTCGTTTTTCACAAGTAACAAGGTCGGTCTCAGAATGCATCTTTCATCGCTAGATGCGCTGCGGGTATGTCTGAAGAAACATGTTCTTCCCAATCCTCACTTTGACTCTCAATCTTCTCTCAAGATCGCAGATATTGGTGCATTTGATGTCAATGGCTCCTACCGGCAGGTTTTTGACCTACTCGATTGTGAATACACAGGGATAGATATTGAGAATGGTCCTAGGGTATCTGTTGTTCTCGAATCACCATATGAATTCCCACTGCCCGACCACGAATACGACATAGTTTTTTCTGGCCAAACTTTTGAGCATGCTGGCCAATTCTGGAAGACATTCACCGAGATGTGTCGAATAGTTAAGCCAGACGGATTGATAATTGTTATCGCACCGTCAAGTGGCCCGGTGCATCGCTATCCCGTCGACTGCTATCGGTTTATGCCCGATGCAATGTCAGCCTTAGCCGAACAAGGTGACGTTGCGCTCGTTGATTCGTGGACAAGTCCTTTTGGTCCGTTTCACGATGCAGTCGGTGTGTTCCGAAAGAATGGAGCCGCAGCAATTACCCAAGAATTCCCACCCGATCTCTCTCTTCGACTTGCACAGCCAGTGCAGAATTCATTTCCAGATGATGTTCCTGAGGAGGTTGAGCATGGTGCCGGCACCGAAGATTGCTATGACTTCCTTATCCGAGTTCACCAACTTGTGCAACCGCGGTTTTACACCGAAATCGGCGTTGAGTACGGCCATAGTCTTCGACTTGCAGACTGCCCCGCACTTGGTATTGACCCAGCACCGCAATTGACTGCGCCCCTAGATCCTCGTCATCAGATAAGCCTCACAACAAGTGATGATTTTTTCACGCTGACGGATGCAGCATCACAACTTCAACCAATTGATCTTTCATATATCGACGGTATGCACCAGATTGAATTTGCATTAAAGGATTTCATGAATATGGAATTGTTTTGTCATGCAGGTTCGGTAGTCATTGTTGACGACATCTATCCAGCTCATGCGTTACAAGGTGAACGAGTTCGCCAATCAAGATTTTGGGCTGGTGATGTTTGGAGAATGATTCAAATTCTCACGGATGCTCGCCCTGACCTCATTCTTCTTCCCTTGGATACGTCACCGACTGGAAGTCTTTTAGTTCTTGGTCTTGATCCTCAAAATCGAACACTGTGGGAAAAGTTTGATTTATTGGTCGACTGGAGCATTAAGCACTGGGCTGAAACTCCTGATGAAATTGTGCAACGGTCCAGGAGATTTGATCCTCGTGACCCACTTGTCACTCGCATTCTGATCATGATGCGTGAGGCCCGTGAGAATGGTACGGAACTCTCCACACTCGAGAGAATCAGAAGCTTAATTGCCGGCTCATTGCCTCGTTTGGTGGTGCAATCATGAAACCGTTCATGTCCGTGATTGTTATTAGTTACAACATGAATCGTGAACTGCAACGAACTTTGTACTCGCTATCTGCTGAATATCAACGTGATATCAATCGCGATGAGTACGAAGTGATTCTCGTTGACAACGGTTCAAAGATTCCACCAAAACCAGAAGACTTCTCACACCTAGATATTGATTTAACCATTCTTCACTTTGACAACCCGACGCCAAGTCCAGTTCCTGCGATCAACATGGCTCTCAATAAAGCAGCGGGGCAGTTTATTGGAGTGTGTATTGATGGTGCTCGAATTCATTCTCCTCGTGTACTCGCTACCGCTCGAGAGGGTCTTTCGCTATCAGATCGAACCGTCGTTGCAGTTCGTGGAAGATATTTGGGTGACAAGATGCAACGCGAGGCCATCGCAGAGGGGTACAACAAAGAAGTTGAGGATGCGTTACTAACTTCATCTCACTGGGAAACTGACGGATATCGATTGTTCGATGTTTCAGTTTTTGACGAATCAAGCGGGCCTACATGGGCTTCACCCATTGTTGAATCGAATGCTCTCTTCATGGGGCGATCCATTTGGCATGAGATCAACGGGTTTGACCCACTGTTTAATTCTCCGGGTGGAGGATTAGTCAACCTTGATACATGGAAGAGAGTGGTCGAGCTACCGAATGTGAACCCTCTCATCCTTGCCGGCGAGGCAACTTTTCATCAGGTACATGGAGGCGTTGCCACAAATGGTCACAACGACGTGATTCATGGTTTTTTTGATCAGTACGAGAAAATTCGCGGACATGCATTCAGAAATCCAAATGCCGATTTTTCAATTTTTGGACAATTTCATCGCGGAGCCAATTTCTCTGAAGGTTTAGTCAAAAAAGCACGCGTCAAGAAAGAAAGATTCTTAACGAGGGAACTGAGAGTTGTTTTTGCACAATCGATAGGCCGAAGAATGCCACCTGCTTCTAGGCGAATACTCCGTGATTCTTTCGACCTGCTGGAAGCTGTCGCCTGTCGTAATCCCCTTGAAAGACTTCAACAATTGAAGATGGAAAAGATTCACGCAGATTTGCTGAAGGCCCATCCTTTGTTTGATTCCGAATGGTACGCAATGACTTATCCGCATGTTGTTGCAGCAGGCTATGAACCCAGTCGGCATTACGTTCGGTTTGGTGTAAGTCAAGGAACTCTTCCTGGGCCAATTTTTGATGCCGTGTGGTATCTGAACTACTACACAGACGTGCGTGATAGTGGCCTGAACCCGCTCTTGCATTATCTAATGTTCGGTGAAAAAGAGGGTCGTCGTGTGCGGCTTGGTCCTCAAGCCCTTGGGTCTTATGAACGCTCTAACGAAAAAGAACTGCAGCAATTCATCAAGATGAGCCCTCTCTTCGATTCTCAATGGTATGTCACTGAATATCCAGATGTATTGACGTCAGGACTTGCTCCCGAAGTCCACTACCTTCGATTCGGTACCTTGTTGCGAAGAAACCCAAGCAAGCTTTTTGATGGAGTTCACTATCGTCGCGAATACATTGATGTACAGAAGTCCGGTTTCAATCCGTTAGTTCATTATGAAGTCAGCGGCAAGTATGAAGGCCGCAGTTTCCATCCTGTGTCCGATTAAGGTCAAAAGATTCCAAAGATCAAGGGTAAGTCACAGTGCCGGTTCGTCCATTAAGAGAACTCCGAAGAGATCATCCAGCTTTCTTTCGTGCAGTGGCTGCAGATGCCAGAACGTCGCTCGCATATCGATCCGAGCCGTTTGATTTTGTTTCTAAAACTCGATTGTGTGTACAAATAGTTCGTCTGACATGGGTAAGTGACGCCTTTCTTGCGCAAGTTATGTATCGCGCTAAGGCACGCCTGCAGTACTTTCGTATTCCGATTGTTCCTACTCTTCTTCATCGTTTTGCAATGATGCATTCACAGGTGTGCATCGGTTCTCCAGTTGTTATACAACCCGGGATCTACATTGCTCATGGTCAAGTCATCATTGATGGTTATGTGACCATCGCACAGGGCGTCGTAATTTTTCCGTTTGTGAACATCGGTTTGAAAGCCGGAAATTTTCAGGGGCCGACTGTCAACAACGGGGTTCACATTGGAACGGGAGCAAAAGTCATTGGTCCAATAACAGTTGGAGAAGGTGCAGTGATAGGCGCGAACGCCGTCGTCGTTTCGAATGTCGAAGTGGGTCAGACGGTCGGCGGAGTTCCTGCTCGACCTCTGAGATGACTTCATCCTTGTGGTGCGCGAGGGGGGACTTGAACCCCCACGTCCTTACGAACACTGGCACCTGAAGCCAGCGCGTCTGCCATTTCGCCACTCGCGCGAGTAGACGGGAAACGCTACCAATCTCCCCCGCCACACAGACATAAGGGAGGTTGATTGCCCTGAGCCCCCTTGGCCCCGCAAGTAGCCTGTACTCATGGCAAAAGGCACCGTGGAACGGTCACTAGAGAACATCTTCGATGGCCTCTTTTCCCGTGCCTTCAAGGCTGGGGTCAAACCCCTTCAATTAGGCCGCAAACTGCTGCAAGTAGTGGATTCCGAGCGAGATGTTGATGCCCAGGGTCGCCGCGTGGTGCCGAATAGCTATCTCATCCAACTCAGCCCCAACGACCGTGAAGGCTTTGCCGACGTCGAGCCCACTCTTCTGCAAGAACTCACCGTGGCCCTTCGTGAATACATCTCCCAAGAGGGATACCACGTGGAAGGCAAGGCCCGCGTGGCCCTACGCACTAACCCGGACCTTCGCCGTGGCAAGTTCGAGATTGATTGCCGCAACATCACCCCTGAAGCCACACCTGCCGAAGCACCCGAGACCCAAACCCCTGCTCCCCTTCTCACCGCTGTGCCGTCGGCATTCGATCGCCCACCTGCAGTACTCAGCCTTCCGAACGGTCAGCGCATTGAGTTGCACGAAGGTCACTATGTATTAGGTCGACATTTAGAGAACGACATTGTTCTCAACGACACAAACGTCAGCCGCAAGCATTCAGAGTTTGTATGCGCAGCCGACGAAGTGGTGGTGCGTGATCTTGGTTCCACCAACGGCACAAAAGTTAACGGCGTGCTGATTACCGGTGAGCAACTGCTACAACATGGCGACGTGATCAACTTCGGCACGGCCCAGGTGCGGTTCGAGGCGTCGTAGCCCGAACATGACAGATCAACTTCTCACTGCGCTGAAGATCCTTCTTCTCGCACTCATCTATCTCTTCTTTGCTCGCGTGCTGTGGGCGGTGTGGAGTGAAGTGCGCACACCCGTTGCTGTTGCACCCGACACGGGCAAGCGCAAAGGTCGTGCAGGAAAGAAGTCGACTCCCAAGGGTGCATCAGTCTTCGTGGTAATTGAACCAAAGCAACATCGCGGTCGCACATACACATTGTCGAATGCACTAGCCATTGGTCGCCTTGATGACAATGACATCATCATCGAAGATGACACATTCATTTCATCACACCATGCACGTCTTGAGATTCGGCCCGAAGGCGTATGGGTCGTCGACCTGCAATCAACCAATGGCAGCTTTGTTAATGGACAACGTCTGACAAGTGAGCGGTCCGTACGAAAAGGCGACAGGATTCAAGTGGGCTCAACTGTGCTGGAGATGCGTTCATGAAACTCAAATGGGGCGCCACCACAGACGTGGGCATGGTGCGACAGCAAAATGAAGATGCATTCCACGCAGAAGAGAACTTGTACATCGTTGCCGACGGCATGGGTGGCCACAATGCCGGCGAAGTTGCCAGTGCGTTAGCCGTCTCTACTGTGCGTAGCGGCGCACGCATGGGTATTCGCACTGCTGATCAATTTCGTGAGCTCGTGCAACAAGCAAACACCGCTATCTACACAGCAAGTCTGGATGACAGCACCCAAAGCGGTATGGGCACCACGCTCACTGCAGTTGCAGTGATTCCCGGTGAAGAGCCACGCATTCTCATTGCAAACGTGGGTGATTCACGCACGTATCTTTTCCGTTCTGGCGCGCTGACGCGATTGTCTGTTGATCACAGTTACGTGCAGGAACTCGTGAACGAAGGCATTATCACGCCCGAAGAAGCACGCATACATCCACGACGCAATATCGTGACCCGCGCGATGGGCATTGACCGTTCAGTGCAAGTCGATGTATTCAGTCACCTCGTCCGAACTGGTGATCGATTGGTGCTCTGTAGTGATGGTCTTGTTGATGAAGTCGCCGACATTGACATTGCGCGTGTTCTCACCGAACATACCGACCCGCAAGATACTGCTGAAGCATTAGTTCTTGTTGCGAATGCACAAGGCGGGCGCGACAACACCACAGTGATTGTTCTTGACATTCTCGACGACATCAGCGCACCCATTGTGTTCAGTGAACCCGACGACACACAACAGATGTCTGCAGTGGAAGAAACGGCAGCGCGCCCTACGAAGAAAAAGATGCGCATAGGCGTTGCTTTGTTCTGGTCGTCGTTGATTGCCATCATCTTTGGGGTTATCACCACCGTAGGTGTCTACGCACGTAGTGGTTACTACGTTGGGTTTAACGATGATCAGAACGTAGTTATCTATCGAGGTCGCGTCGGCGGCATGTTGTGGTTCCACCCCACTGTCGACACACAAACAAAACTTTCCCGTCAAGATCTACCCGACAATGTTCGTCTCGACATCGATATGTACAAGTCGTTCACGTCGTCTGGTCTTGCCGCTAAGTATCTGATGCTTGTGCAAACAGCTATCGACAACTCCACCTCGACAACAACAACCACTACTTCCACCACCATCGCGAAGTAGGCACATGGCAGAGGCATCCGTCGCCCGCTCCCGCAGGAGAACTGAACTGGGTCTCGTTGTGATGACTGGTGTCATCACCGCATCGGCCTACGTACTCGCATCACTGGGCAAGCACTCGGTGATGCCGGCACGCGTGGTGCCATTTTTGTTGTTTGTGTTGGGTCTTGTCGCATTCGGACACGTGATGGTCCGCCTCACCGCCAAAGGCGCCGACCCACTGTTTCTTCCCATGGCCGCATTCATGCATGGCATGGGCTTTGTGATGATCGCACGCCTCAACGACCGTTGGGCTGGGCTGCAGGCCACTTGGAGTCTGATAGGTCTGCTGGCATTTGCTGCCACATTGGTATTCATCGAACGCACCGGCGATCTTCGCCGCTACCAATTCACATCTCTCGCCGCTGGTTTGGTGCTGCTACTCCTTCCTTTGATTCCTGGCATTGGTTTCACTAGTGGCGGTGCACGCATTTGGGTCAGCGTCGGGCCCATCAATTTCCAGCCTGGTGAGTTCGCAAAGATTCTCTTAGCCATTTTCTTTGCGGCATATCTCGCCGAGCGTCGCGAACTCATCGTGCAAGGTCACATTCGCATCCTGGGCATCACACTTCCCGAACTACGTCACTTGGCTCCCATTCTCGTGGCCTGGGCGGTTTCGGTTGTTGTCATGGTGGGCGAGAAGGATCTTGGTTCCTCGCTTCTCTTCTTTACCTTGTTTGTTGTGATGTTGTGGGTGGCAACAGAGCGCGTGAGTTTTCTTGTCATGGGTGGCGGTTTGTTTGCTGCCGGTGCAGTCGTTGCGCATCAGATGTTTTCTCACGTCCGCACCCGTGTCGACATTTGGCTAGACCCTTGGGCGCAAGAGAGCGGTCGGGGCTACCAACCTATTCAGGCGTTGTATGGCTTAGCTCATGGAGGACTCACGGGCACCGGCCTAGGCATGGGTTCACCCGATCTCATTCCGGCCGCACACAACGACTTCATCTTCGCCGCACTTGGCGAAGAAATGGGACTCATCGGAGTCACCGCCGTGTTGGCAGCGTATGCATTGCTCGTGGGAGCTGGAATGCGCACTGCATTGCGCGCGCAGCGTGACTTCGAAAAACTATTAGCAGTTGGTCTCACAACGATTACTGCAGTCCAGACATTCATCATCGTGGGTGGCGTGTTACGCGTGGTGCCACTCACCGGTGTCACATTGCCGTTTATGAGTTATGGCGGTTCGTCACTTGTCGCTAACTATGTATTGCTCGCCATTCTCATTCGCATCAGCGATTCCACAGCGCGCAGCCTGCATGAAATTCCCGACAGCGCCAGCGCATCTGAACGCTTTGCCACGTGGCGATTACAAAAGGGAACGAAATGAATCAACGCATTCGTCGTCTTACTGTCGCACTCTCCGCATTGTTTGCCATCCTGTTTCTGCAACTCACCACATGGCAAGTCGCGAAACAGGATGAGTTAACGAAGAAGCCAGGCAACATGCATGCGTTGTATAGCCAAT
Organism: Ilumatobacteraceae bacterium; assembly: GCA_044353425.1. Lineage (GTDB taxonomy): Bacteria > Actinomycetota > Acidimicrobiia > Acidimicrobiales > Ilumatobacteraceae > UBA2093. The sequence continues at coordinate 22,959 of JBILBZ010000009.1, forward strand.
TCGACAAGCCGCGCGGCACAATCGTGACTGCTGACGGCAAAGTGATTGCCAGCAGCATCATGCTTCCCGCCGACAGCACATCACGGTTTGATTATCAGCGCACATATCCGTACGGAGACCTCTTTGCCAATATCACTGGCTACTACTCCTGGGGTTATGGCCGCACACAACTAGAACGCACACAAAATGACGTGCTGGCGGGCAAGACTGCACAACAACAGCTCGAAGCCGCCGGCGATTTATTCACAACAGGTGACGTCACGGGCAGCGTGCATGTCACGATTGATAGTCGTATTCAAGCCGCAGCAAAGAAGGCACTCGGCAACAGGGAAGGCTCTGTTGTTGTTACCAACCCCACAACAGGTGCAGTACTTGCGATGTATTCAAATCCCGCATTTGATCCGAACCTGCTTGTGAGTCACGACAGCAACGTCGTGAGCGAAGCAGCAACCACACTGCAAAACGACCCGCGCAAGCCGTTGCTGGCCAATGCATATCAAGAGCGCTACATGCCAGGCTCGACTATGAAAGTGGTGACCACCGCAGTTGGTTTCGACACCGGCTTTCTCTCACTCGATCGCATCTTTGAGAACTCCCGCACGTGGACACCACCGAACACGAAGAGACCGATTCGCAACTATGGCAAGAAAATCTGTGGCGGTGACCTGGCGGAAGTCTTCCGTCGTAGTTGCAATATTCCTTTTGCACAAGTCGCCGTTGAGATTGGCCCTGATCTCATGGTGAATGGCGCCAATCGTTTCGGTTTCGACGAGCGAGTTCCCTTCGATCTTCCTGGTGCTGCTGCCAGCACCTTCGGTGGGCTTGCACAAGACTTCTCAGATTCACTCGCACTTCTAGCTATTCACGGCTTCGGTCAAGGTCAAGTGCAAGTCACTCCCCTGCATATGGCACTCATCGCTGGCAGCGTTGCCAACGGTGGTCGCATGATGCAACCATTTGTCGTGCAACAGACTCGCACGAGTTCTGGTGCAGCCATCAGAACAACATCGCCACAAGCGTGGAAGACGACAATGGCTCCGACTACTGCAGCAACATTGACGGAATTGATGAAAGGTGTTGCCACTAACGGCACAGCCTCCTGTTGCATTGCATTGCGGAATGGTGTTTCCGTTGCAGTGAAGACAGGTACCGCGCAGCTGAACCCCGAAGGTCAGCAACAACGGTCTCACGCCTGGATCATGGGCTTTGCCCCCGCGCAAGCACCAAAGCTTGCTATCTCTGTCTTCATCAAAGGCGTGAATGATGAAGTCAGCGCCAGCACTGGAGGCCGTTTGGCAGGCCCCATTGCAAAACAAGTGCTTGATGCCTCACTGCCCTTGATGCCCTAGGGCACACGGGTAACCTCTAGAAAGCCTTATGTCGAACCAGAACCCCACGATTATCAACGACCGCTATGAACTCGGCGCCCGAATCGGACGCGGTGGCATGGCAGACGTTTTCCTGGCTCGCGACCTCCTCCTCGACCGCGAAGTAGCTCTCAAGGTCCTCTTCCCAGAGCACGCCATCGACCCAAACTTCGTTGAGCGATTCCGCCGCGAGGCCCAGGCCGTTGCTGGTCTGAACCACCCCAACATTGTGGCCGTCTACGACTGGGGCCAAACCGGCAATACCTATTTCATGGCGATGGAATATGTGAAGGGGCGCACGCTGGCAGCCGTTCTACGCCAACAGACTCGTTTCACCGCACACAACGCCGCAATCGTGGCTGGCCACATCGCTGGCGCACTTGCATACGCACACCGCAACAACGTGGTGCATCGCGATATCAAGCCCGCCAATATTCTCATGGGCGACAACGGCGACGTGAAGGTGGCTGACTTCGGTATTGCACGCGCCCTTGATGCTGGACATGATGCAGGTCTCACACAAGACGGAGCCGTCATGGGCACCGCGACATATTTTTCCCCCGAGCAAGCCAAGGGCGAGGGCCTTGACCTTCGCTCTGACCTGTATTCACTTGGTGTGGTGTTGTACGAACTGCTCACTGGGCGTGCACCATTTATTGGTGAATCTGCACTCGCAACTGCATACAAACAAGTCAATGAACAACCACCAAGTATTCGTTCAGTTGTTGCTGATTGTCCACAGCAACTTGAAGCCATCGTTGCAAAGTGCATGACAAAGAACGCAGAGATGCGCTACCCCAGCGCAGATCAATTGCGTGACGACCTTCGTCGTTTTGTTGGTGGTGAACCCACATTGGCAATGGACGAAGTGCGCGCCCGTCAAGGTAAACCACCACTGGCGAGCTCCGACCTCGAACAAGCCACCACGATGATGGCTCCCATCTCGCAAGAATCGGGTGACACGGCATCAATGCCCGCTACTCCGCAGACAACCCTTATGCCGCCAACCATGGCTCCAGTTGAAACACTTCCCGAGTACGAGGACGATGCGGCAAGCAAGCGTGGTTACATCATTGGCGCTGTTGTTGCTGGTCTTGTGATCATCGGCGGCATCATCTTCCTCATCGCAAGCATGGGCGGCAACACTGCTCTCACTATTCCTAATGTGTCAAGCCAGCCTTGTGATGTTGCAAAGGCAACTCTTGAAGAGGCGAAGTTCGTTGTCGCGGTCAGCCCAGCCGAAACAGTCTGCGACGGAACACAAATTGTGCAGAGCCAGTCACCTGCAGCCGGCGATACTGCCAAAGAAGGCGAAACCGTCACGCTTGTTTTCCCGGCTGTCACCTTTGAAGTGCCTCCTGTTGTTGGTCTTCAAGAGGAAGCAGCGCGCGCAGCGATTGAAGGTGCTGGCTTTGTCTATTTCAAAGGCCCCGATGTCATCGACAAGACATATGCGCTGGGCACTGTTGCGCTACAAAGACCTGCAGGTGGATCTCAGCTTGCCAAGGGTGAAGCCGTCACTGTGAATCTCTCTGGCGGTAACGGACAGCTTGCTGTTCCCACCGTTGTTGTTGGTCAAACCACAGCAACAGCGCAAGCCCTCTTGCAGGCCGAGCCGTACAAGTTCGTTATCACCATTGTCGAAGAAGTAAGTGCAACCGTGGCAAAGGGTGTGGTCATTCGCACTAACCCCGTTGTTGGTCAATTGCTCGACAAGGGCGCAGCCATCACGTTGTACGTATCGTCAGGTCCACAACCCGTCACAATGCCATCGGTAAAAGGTCTCACAGAAGCTGATGCTCTTGCGCGCCTCACAGCACTTGGCCTTGATCCAACGGTTGACTACTTCGGCGTTGCGGCGGGCAACCCCAACATTGGCAAAGTCATCAGTCAGGGCACTGCTGCGGGCACAATGGTCACCCCGGGAACAACGATCGTTCTTACTGTGGGTCGCGACGAAACTGCCATCACTGGCTGAACCCACGTTGTTTCTTACGCGCAGCGATTCAAAAAGTTGCGCAACAGGTCATGGCCTGCTGCAGTAAGGATGCTCTCGGGGTGAAACTGCACACCTTCAACATCTACATCACGATGACGAACACCCATCACGATGCCATCAGCAGTTTCTGCAGTAATCAATAGCTCTTCCGGCATCGTCGATTTTTCAATCACTAACGAGTGATACCGCGTTGCCTCCAAAGGCGACGTAAGACCTTCGAATACACCCGTGTTGTTGTGTGTAATGAAAGAGGTTTTGCCATGCATCAGTTGTGGCGCACGAACAACGTCGCCGCCATACACATGACCAATTGCTTGATGTCCCAGACACACTCCAAACACCGGGGTGTTGCCGGCGAACGCACGAATCGCATCACAGATGATGCCCGCTTCTTCAGGGCGACCTGGCCCAGGCGATAACAACACGCCGTCTGGCTGCAAAGCGACAGCCTCGTCCACGGTCAACTGATCATTGCGCACCACGATGGGTTCAGCACCTAGTTCGCCCAGATATTGAACGATGTTGTAGACGAAGCTGTCATAGCTATCGATAACGAGGATCCGGGCCATGTCTCTAGCCTGCCTTGTTTCGTCCCGTTTCGTGAAACCAATTGCCCGCGGGGCTCTACAATCAGAGCGTGGCTACAAAGAAGAAGCAGGGCGG
>JBILBZ010000167.1:0-2768 GCA_044353425.1 Ilumatobacteraceae bacterium
GCTCTGCGCAAGGAAACGTACGACTTGTTGAAGGCATGCCCACATGTGAACTTCATCGGCAATGTCGAAGGTCGTGACCTCATGACCAAAGACGTCGATGTTGTTGTGACAGATGGTTTCACCGGCAATGTCGCGCTGAAGACTCTTGAAGGCGCACTGAAGACAGTCATCGGTGAATTGTTCACCGCTTTCGCCCAGCCGGAATACAAGGATGCAGCCAAGGAACTTCTTCCTGCGTTGATGCCGTTGTACGACAACTTCGATCCTGACTCTGTAGGCGGTGCCATCCTCTTGGGTGTGGACGGCGTGTGCATTATTTCCCACGGCTCGAGCAGTGCACGGGCCATGGTGAATGGCATCAAAGTCGCCAAGGAAATGGTCGACGCTGACATGGTGGGAGCAATCCGCACAGCCATTGCTACTAGCCTGCCTTCCTGAGTCACTTTCAGGAGTTCAACATGACCGCAGATCGCAACGCAATTCTCAACACTGTTCGCACACACCTCGCAGAAATTCTCGAGATGGAAGTTTCAAATATCGCCGAAGGCAACACTTTTGCTGACGACCTTGGTGCCGACTCCATCGCATTGATTGAGCTCGTCGATTCTTTGGAGCAAGAGTTCTCCAAGTCGATTCCTGATTTTGCTTTTGATGATGATGATCTGGCTGAGTTGCGCACAGTTGCCGACGCAGTTGATTACATCGTGCGCGCTCACGGCTGAGTTCGTTTATGACTGACGAAGTTGATCCACGTTTAGCGCAATGCGCTGAAGTGATTGGTCACTCGTTTACTAACTCAGACTTGATCTACCAAGCGTTAGTGCATCGTTCATGGCAAGCTGAAAATGATGAACCATTTTCGAATGAGCGACTGGAGTTCTTGGGTGATGCGGTTCTCGGGTGGGCAGTTGCAGATATTGCTTTCCATCGCCTTGCTGAATTACCGGAAGGAAAACTGACCGACCTTCGCCGCAGCGTTGTGAACATGCATGCGTTGTCAGACATTGCGCGCTCCATTGGGCTGGGTGAATTCATTTTTTTGGGTAAGGGCGAAGATGCCGCCAGTGGACGTGACAAGTCCTCCATCCTCGCTGATGCGTTAGAGGCGTTGATTGGTGCTGTGTATCTCGATGGGGGAGCACAGAAAGCTTTCGCGGTTGTAGAAAGACTCCTTGCATCTTCAATTGAGGCAGCAATTCCAAACCTGGAAGCTTTTGATTCGAAAACTCGGTTGCAAGAATTGTGTGCACGCTTAGGACTGGGTGCTCCTGCATACGACACTGAAGGTGTTGGGCCAGACCACGAACGAGTATTTACTGCACAAGCCATTGTGAACGGCAAAAATGTTGGCGCGGGGACTGGACGCACGAAGAAAGCTGCCGAGCAAGTCGCTGCGCACGTCGCATTTGAATCTCTCACCGACAATGCCTGAACTTCCAGAAGTCGAGACAGTTCGACGAGGAATTGAGTCACGTGTTGTTGGCCGAAAGATTCTTGATGTTGAAGTAGGGCGTGAACGCTCGGTGCGTCGCGTAGGAAAAGAAGCAGTTGTTCACGGACTCACGGGGACAACTATGACTGCCGCTCGCCGCAGAGGTAAATACATCTTGTGTGATCTTGATTCTGGTGATGCCGTCATGATTCATCTTCGAATGAGTGGACGAGTGCTGGTGGAACAAGCAGGAACACAACGCCCACCACATACTCATGTTGTTCTGCAGTTAGCACCTCGTGATGGTCTTCATGAAGAGATGTGGTTTGTTGATCCGCGTACGTTCGGTGAAGTAGTGGTGTATGACCCTCGGCTGGAAGCAGAGGTCCTGCCTGAACTCTCGAAATTGGGTCCCGACCCCATCAGCGATCGCTTCGATGGGGCCATCTTGGCCAAAAGATTGGCGGGCCGGCGCGGGGCGATCAAGCCTCTTCTGTTGAATCAACATGTGGTCGCAGGGGTGGGAAACATCTATGCAGATGAAGTTCTCCACAGGGTAGGGCTGCGTTGGAGTCGCACGATTGACACGTTGTCCCGAAAAAAAATTGATCAGTTAGCCACCGCAATTCACGAAATATTGGCTGAAGCAATCGAATCTGGTGGCTCAACGCTGCAAGATACGCAATATGTCGACGTTGAGGGCAATGTCGGCAGCTTTCAGGAGAGTCATCGGGTCTATGGGCGCGAAGGTCTCGGATGCCTGACCTGTGGAAAAACTTCCATCCGCCGAGTCATGGTTGCAGGGCGCTCGACTGCCTATTGCCCTCGTTGCCAGCGCTGACGCCATGGGGTGGCAGTGAGCCGTCTCTATTACTGTTGTTTTCGCTGTGTTTCTGAAATCTCTTACCCTCAAAGGCTTTAAGTCCTTCGCTGATTCCACCGTCATGGAGATGGAACCGGGCGTCACCGTCGTCGTGGGCCCGAATGGCTCTGGTAAGTCGAACGTTGTTGACGCAATCGCGTGGGTGCTCGGCGCACAGGCACCTTCTTCTGTGCGAAGCCAGAAAATGGAAGACGTCATCTTTAATGGCACGGCAAAGCGCTCTCCACTTGGTCGCGCCGAAGTCATGCTGACTCTCGACAACTCAGCAGGCATTCTCCCTCTCGACTTCACAGAGATCACCGTTTCTCGCACTCTCTTCCGCAACGGCGACAGTGAGTACGCAATCAACGGTGTTGAGTGCCGTTTGCTTGACGTGCAAGAACTCTTGTCTGATGCGGGTGTTGGTCGTCAACAACACGTCATCATCAGCCAAGGTCAAATCGACGCAGTGCT
>JBILBZ010000168.1:0-2767 GCA_044353425.1 Ilumatobacteraceae bacterium
TGGTGCCTCGTCATCGGCACTGTCAACACCACGATCACGATTAGTGGTGGCGGTGCGAGCAGCATCGGCTGCCGGGCCAGAGATCTTTGCGCTCCAGGTGCGAATAACAGCGATGAGTTCAGGAAGCGTTGTATCTGTCACCAACATCGCACCAGCGGTACCAATGGCAATCAGAACAACCCAGGCGCCTGCCCAACTAAGTGTGGATCGAAGAGGCTCGCCAATGACTGCACCAAACCAGCCGCCCGCCTGAGACATCGCATCGACATCAGCAATGATCTTGTTGTCACCATTTATGACATGCAAGAGACCGAGAATGGCGAGCACCACAACGGTCCACCCAATAGCCAAGCGGACACGATGTTCAACACTGCGACGTCGCACCATGGCAACACCCACACCAATCACCACGACGGGCAAAGCAAAGCGACCAAGACCAAGCAACCAGCCGAAGGTGGTGTCGATGCCCCGACCCAATGGGCCAGCCATGCGCAGATACATCGCAAGAACGAACACGATGCCCGAGCTAATCAGGCCGACACCCCAGAACTCGACCTCACGGCCACGAACGACTTCTCGGGCGGCCGAGTCGGCGTTGTCCTTGGACTTTGCGGCGGGACGCTTGTTTCCCTTGGGTGGAGTCTTCACAGCTCCACGGGACGACCCCTTAGAGCCGCCAGAAGACGAACGAGAACCCTTGCCAGACATGACTCAAAAGGTACTAGTGGGGTGAACGGACGCTCGGGATACCTCCTCAGACCCCCAAAAGACAGGATTTATGTGGTCATCACCACGGGAACAATCATCGGACGGCGCTTTGTGCGATCGCTGACAAATTTGCCCGCTGCTTTTCGCACGACACGCTCAAGACCATCGATATCTGTAATACCGTCATCAAGAGCTTTCACCAATTGTTTCTCGATGTGAGCCTCAGCTTCATCAAGAAGGCTGTCGGCTTCTGGCGCATAGACCCAGCCACGAGTAATGACCTCAGGGCCGGTGATGACTTTGTGGTTCGCTGCATCAACCGTTGCGACAATCACAACAACACCTTCTTCTGCAAGAACACGGCGGTCACGCAATACGCCTTGCCCCACATCGCCAACAATGCCATCAACGAACAAATAGCTGGCGGGAACTTTGCCAACGAACGCAAGACCGTCGTCTGAGAGTTCAACAACATCGCCGTCGGTTGCTTGCAACACTTTGTCTTTGTCGGCACCCATGACAATGGCAAGTTCTGCGTGTGCACGCATGTGGCGGAATTCGCCATGCACCGGAATGAACCATTCAGGACGAAGAATGGAGTGATACGTCTTGAGTTCGTCTGCTTGTGCGTGACCTGTTGCGTGCACATCTGCGATTCCGCTGTGCACCACTTTTGCGCCCGCACGCATAAGACCATCAATCACGCGATTGACATTGCCTTCGTTGCCCGGAATTGCGTGGCTCGACAAGATGATCGTGTCGTCCTCGCCTACTTTGAACCAACGACTCTCACCGCGCGACAACAATGACAAAGCTGACATTGGTTCACCCTGTGAACCAGTGGAGATGATGCAGATGTCTTGTGGTGCGTAATCGTGCACCTGCTCCACATCCACAAAAGCGCTCGCGGGAACATCAATCAATTTGAGATCAATGGCGAGTGCGATGTTCTTCTGCATCGAACGACCCATGAGACACACTTTGCGGCCGTGATCAAGGGCTGCTTCAATCACCTGCTGCACCCGGTGAATATGGCTGGCGAATGATGCCGTGATGATGCGGCGGTCACGATGTTCGTAGAACAACTGACGAAGCACAGCACCCACGCTCTTCTCGCTGGGTGCATGACCATGCTCTTCAGCGTTTGTGCTGTCACACATCAACAAACGAATGCCCACAGTGGATGCCAATTCACCCAAGCGCGCAAGGTCTGTTCGACGGTTATCAACTGGGGTGAGATCAAGCTTGAAGTCGCCCGAGTGCACGATGACACCTTGGGGAGTGTGAACGATGATCGCGTGTGCATGCGGCACCGAGTGAGTCACGGGCAGGAACTCAACATCAAACGGTCCGATATTGATGCGCTCACCATCACGAACAGTGACAAGGCTGGTGTTCTTCAACAGCCCTGCTTCTTCAATGCGATTACGCGCCAAACCGAGCGTGACTGCAGACCCGTAGATGGGGAACTCCAATTCACGCAGCAAGAACTGCAAACCACCCACGTGATCTTCGTGACCATGAGTTGCGACACATCCGACAATGCGATCTTTGTTTTCAATCAAGAAGGTGAAATCAGGCAACACCAAGTCGATGCCGTGCATGTCTGCATCGGGGAACATGAGACCGCAGTCAATGAGGAGCAACTTGTTGTCCTGCTCAAGGACCATGCAGTTGCGACCAATCTCGCCAAGACCACCAAGGAAGTAAATACGTACAGGAGCAGCCATGAGTTAACCGCGAAGAGCGGCACGCGCCTTTTCAAGATTCGCATGAACCTCACGAGCGCGAACATCAAGACCTGCAGGTGGCGGTCCCATTGGCAAACGACACTGTCCAACATTGAAACCGAGGTGATTCATCATCACTTTTGAGGGAATCGGATTCGGGTTCGCATCACCAGTTTCAAATGCATAGCTCTCCAACAAGATATCGTTGATTGCACGAGCCTTCTTCACATCACCACTGTGGAATGCGTTGATCATGAGTTGATGCTCTGGTGCACTCCAGTGTGTTGCCACACCAATCACACCCGAGCCTCCGTATGCGAGGAACGCAA
>JBILBZ010000169.1:0-2751 GCA_044353425.1 Ilumatobacteraceae bacterium
GCGACACTCGCCATCACTGTCAGAACTTCCCCGCCATCAAGCGAGTACATGTCCAATGAAGCAGGGTTACGAACTGCATCGTTCATCAATGAACCAGCAAATTGCCACACGTCAACTCGCCCATTGAAGAGTGACGTCATGAATTCAGCCGTCGTCGTCGGTGCAGCGACTTGCTCAACAGCTGTTGTTGATGTCGTTGCTTCCTCAACAAGGCCCGCTCGAGCAACAGCAGTCCACAATGTTTTTACCTGTGGCAAACGAGTCGCTTCCGGAATGCCTGCCTGAGTTGCTGCGAGACCAGCAGCGATTTGCGCCGGGGACACCGTGATTGACCCAGCCTGCAAAACCGTGACTGGCGCAACACCGGCTGCCGCGTCGATCACTGGCTGCGGCAATGTCACCGATTGACTTCCAACTGGTCGAAGAATCGCAGCTAGCTCTGTTTCTGTCAGTTCATCAGCTAATGGAATCGTGATGTTCAACAAGTTCTCAGTATCTGTTCGCACGGCATCAAGTCCGCCAGTGGCAAACAAGTCAACAATGCGTCGCGGTGCTTCACCTTTTGCCGTATCGGCGGCAGCGCCAACCGGGAGCGAAACAATTGTTCCGCCCTTGTTCCCCGGAGCAATTGCAATCAGGGCAAGCGACGCCACTTCCTTGCGCGCGTTAGTAATCACCAAAAGTGCAACTGGTGTTTCAGGAATGACTGCAGTTGCCTCGCTCGTGACCCTGTTGCCACCTGTTTCGTTCAGCAATGAGTTCGCGCCCAATACCAAACCACCAGGCAATGCGATCACCGTCAAGAGAGACGATGTCACTGCTGCAATCAAGCGTCGGCGACGACGGGCGGGAATCGCGGTCATGCTGTGGCCCCGTACAGACCGTGGTGTCGGATGATGGTCGCTACGGACTCTGATGTCAGAGAAGCAATGTCTTCCCCCGAAGCAACCTTCGCACGAATTCCCGTACTAGAGACATCGACAAGGGGCATCGACACGTTGTGCACCTGTGCACCCGACAACTGCTCAGCGAGTTGAGGGTTGTTCTCGACACGATTCACGATGACGAGCGTAGAGAGCGCAAGTACCTCCTGATAGCGATGCCATGTACTTATCCGATTCGCAGTGTCTTGGCCCACAATCAGAAAGACGTCTGTTTCGGATTGCTCTGAGGCGAGCTCTTCTAATGTCTCCACCGTGTAGGTGAGACCACCTCTACGAATTTCGCGGTCGTCCACGCCCAGTCCGACTTGACCGTCCACCAGAGCTTCCACCATTTCCAGTCGAAGACCTGCCGGCGAGACCACCCTCTCAGATGATTTCTGCCAGGGGTCATTGGCAACTAAGAAATCCACCCGATCAAGCCCCATGGTGTCTCGTACTGCCACCGCAGCCGCAAGATGCCCCACATGTGGTGGGTCGAAGGTTCCTCCGAGGAGGCCCAATCGGTAGCGGGAGGGGTTTGGCACGTAGCGATTGTAAGTGCCGAGGGCACGCTTCTACCCGCAGAAAACAAAATCTCCAAATTGCCCCTAGCCAAGGCCCTTGGGCTCTGTTATTGTCTCAAATCCCCCCGACATGGAGTCCCCTCCACGCCGGACCTATGTGCCCGTTGCCACGGACCACATGGGAACAAGCCCTACGAACACACGGTTGAACACTGCATCATGAATGACTCAATTGGTCTTTATCTCAATGACATCGGCAAAGTTGCCCTCCTCACAGCTGAGGACGAACGCGAATTGTCAAAAGCGATCGAAGCTGGCCGCGAGGCTGCTCAGAAACTAGAAGCTGGCGAGCGCGGTGCCGCCCTTCGTCGCGACCTGCGTCTCGCAGCTGCTGCAAAGGACCGCTTCATCCGCTCCAACCTTCGTTTGGTTGTCTCTATTGCTCGCCGCTACCCATTGCCACAGGGCATGGACCTCTTGGACCTCATCCAGGAAGGCAACCTTGGTCTTGAGCATGCCGTCGACAAGTTCGACTGGCGCCGTGGATTCAAGTTCTCCACCTATGCAACATTCTGGATCCGTCAGGCCATTGGCCGTGCACTCGACCAGAAGGCAAGCCTCATCCGTATTCCTGGTGACCGCTCCGCAAGCTTGCGTGCAGCACTTCGCCAGGCATCCGGCGATGGCGAAACCCTCGATGCAGGTAACGCCGAACTCCACCGCCTCACCACTCCGGTATCTCTCGACAAGACCGTTGGCGATGACGGCGATGCGACCTTGGGTGACCTCATGGACAACGGCCAGGGCACTCCTGAAGATGCCGTCATGGCATTGGTTGACACCGAATTGCTCGACGAGCTCCTCGGAACCCTTGATGATCGTGCCCGCTATGCAGTGGAAGCCCGTTTCGGACTTCTCGATGGCGAGCGCAAGAGCTTCCGCGAGGTGGGTGAAGATCTCGGTGTCACAGCCGAGGCAGCTCGCCGCTTGGTCAGTCGTGCAGTTGAAGGACTGCGTGACGATGCCGAGCGCATCCTCGCCGTCTGATTCAGTTCAGACCCCGTTCTCAACGCCTATTTCCCACCATCGGGAAATAGGCGTTGCGTTTACCCCCCTTTAAGCGCAAGGCTGTACCTCTTATGGCACGTAGTTGGACTCCCGATTCCTGGCAGGCATTCCCCGCACAGCAGCAACCCGAATGGCCCACTGATGGCTCTCTCGAGGCTGCGCTGTCACAAGTATCTGCGTACCCTCCCCTGGTGTTCGCTGGCGAGGCTCGTTCGTTGCAAGCTTCTCTTGGCCAA
>JBILBZ010000170.1:0-2741 GCA_044353425.1 Ilumatobacteraceae bacterium
ATTGATGTCGAAACGTTGGGCGTTGTGAGCGCACCACATCGTTACACCCGCCACGATGAGCACTCGTGGGAGTACACCTCGCTTCTCACGGGCAAACAACATGCTGCGCGCGTGGATGAGTTTGGGTTTGTTGTCGATGAACACGGCGCGTTCCGCCGCAGCACCAATTAGCCGCTCGACGAAGCGTTAGCCCAAGCGGTGTTGCAGCCAGCCACGAAGTTCGGGCCCAACATCATTGCGACGCAAGGCGATGTCAATCACCGCTGTCAGCCAACCAAATGGCGTTCCTGTGTCGTATCGCTCGGTTGTTGTGAGATGACCAAGCACTGGGGTGTGCTTTGTTTGCGCCAACAGAGCATCCGTGAGTTGATACTCACCATTCGCAACGGGCTTCAAGTTCGCAATCTCTTCAAACATCTGTGGCGTGAGTACATAGCGACCAAGAATGATGAGATCACTCGGTGCATCTTTCATCTGCGGCTTCTCGACAACATCAGTAATCACAAACGGACCATCAGTAGGAGCGCCCGCTTCAACGCTCACAACACCGTACGCCGACACCTCATCCATCGGAACACGCTTCAACTCAATGGCGCTACTTCCTGTTGCATCACTTGAATCAATCAACAGTTTCAAGATGCTGGAGTCGCCACGTAATTCATCAGGCAACAACACCGCGAAGGGTTCATCGCCCACCAAGTCCTGCGCACAACCAATGGCATGACCCAACCCACGCGGATTGTCCTGATACGTGATGCTCACGCGGACATCGGTGCCAATGCGAGAAATACGGTCTGCGGTTTCATCGCGTCCCAGATCTCGCAACTTCGCAACGACTGCGGGGTCTGGTGTTACGTAGTTCTCAAGGCCTGGCTTGGCGCGACTAGAGACCAAAACAATGTGGTCAATTCCAGCGCCGATGGCTTCATCCATCACCAATTGCAAGGCTGGCACATCAAAGATGGGCAGCAGTTCCTTTGGCACAGCCTTGGTGATGGGGTAAAAACGGGTGCCAAGACCAGCAGCGGGGATAACAGCGGTATGGGCTTTCATGGAATCCCAAACTAGTCAGATACCATTTGTCGCCCAGCGAACCTGAGTGTTTTATCCGGAGAAATCGATGCCCACCTACGTGTACAAGTTTGTTGAAACAGGCGAAACCATTGAGGTCCAGCAAGATTTCTCCGACGATTCACTCACCGAGGCACTGCACCCCGTTGATGGCACGATGCGCCCCGTGAAGAAGGTCTTTTTGCCCGTCGGCATCACATTCAAGGGTGGCGGCTTCTACAAAACAGACAGTGGTAAGTCCGGCAGCATTCCCACTGCAGGCAGTTCATCAGACTCTTCCAGCTCTTCGTCGGACTCGTCCAGCGCCAGTCCAGCTGCCTCCTCGGCTGACTAAATCGCCTTCGCCGTCTTCACACGGCACACATGACTCCCAACAAAAGGGAGCTCATGAAATCACTGTCACTTTTCCTTCGCGCAGCAGCGCAACAGTTTTCCGCATTACTTAATCGCACTATCTCGGCATTGCAGCTCAAGCGCACAGCACAGCTCGTAGCCGTTCTCATTCTGTCGTTCGTCGCCGCAATTCTGACGACACAGTCTCTGCGATCAGCATCAATGCACCAGAAGAAGTGGGCGTCGATGCGCACAGTTCTTGTAGTCACTTCCCCCATCAAAGAAGGCGATGAATTCACGTCTCAAAACACACGCCGTCGTGACATTCCCATTGCCGTCACCCCAGATGACGCAGTCCACAGAATCGCCTTGGGTGACACTGCGCGTTTTGCACTGCAACCCAACACGGCTGTAACAACCGCGATGGTGTCGCCCGCACAAGAGACCGTGCCGATTCCTTCAGGATGGCGCATCGTTGCGCTCCCCTCAGATATGCCATCTCCCCCATTGCAACTGCGTGATTCCGTTGATGTTGTTGCGGGCCAGGCGGTGATTGCTGCGGGGGTCATTGTGGTCTCGCTACAACCACTCACTATTGCTGTTCCCGCAGAGGTTGCGGCAGCCGTTGCATCCGTGGCCCAACTGGGTGAAGCCTCCTTGATTTCCACGAGGTAATCTCTGCTCACGTTGTTTGAGGGGGGAATCTCATGGCTTACGGAGCAGACGATCGTTTAGATACGCCACCAGTGACCGACTGGGTCAATGACTGGGACTGGCTCGATGATGGTTGGGGCGAGAACGCCATCGATATTTGGAACAGTGTGCGCGACCAGTGCCCGATTGGTTCAACGGAACGGTATGGCCGTGCATTCATGCCCGTGACGATGGATGCAGTGCGAGACATTGCAAACAACACCGATGACTTCAGTTCTGTATGGGTGAATGTGGCTCGCCCCGATGCACCACGTGCGGCGGCACCGCCAATTACGAGCGACCCACCAGATCACCACGGACACCGTCGACTGATTCTTCCTGCGTTTAACCCGAAGGCAGTGGCCAATGTTGAACAAGAGTTGCGCGAGTACTGCCGCAAACTGATTCGCGAACTCGATGGCATGGACGCCACCGATGCTGCGTTGCACTACACACAACACATTCCTGTGCATGGCATCTGCATTCTCACCGGCTTGCCAGAAGGTGATGCTGACCTCTTCCGCGATTGGATCTACAAGACATTCCAGCTTGCACCGAAGGACAACACTGTTCGTCTGCAAGTTCTCACCGAGATGTCTCAGTACATCGATGGTCTCTTGAAGGATCGTCTCGTCAATCCGAAA
>JBILBZ010000171.1:0-2728 GCA_044353425.1 Ilumatobacteraceae bacterium
CTTCGCTGCGGTTAATCCAGTTGCGCTGCATCATCTTGATGGGCTCTGGCCAATCCAAACGATCAAGATCTTCAATGAGTCGATCTGCATACGACGTGATGCGCATCATCCACTGCTTCATGTTGCGCTTGAACACTGGATAGTTGCCAATGTCGCTGCGACCTTCTGATGTCACTTCTTCGTTCGCAAGAATGGTGCCGAGGCCTGGGCACCAGTTCACCGGCGCATCGGTGAGGTATGCCAAGCGATAGGTGTCGATGAGGACATGCTTTTCAGGCGCAGACAATGCAGACCATGTGGAACCATCGTGTGGCGCACGAGTGCCCGCATCAAACTCAGCAATCAGGTCTTCGATCCGGCGAGCGCGACCAAGTTCAGCGTCGTACCACGCACCGTGTACTTGCAAGAAGATCCACTGTGTCCACTTGTAGAACGCTTCGTCTGTTGTGCTGACACTGCGACGAGGGTCGTGACCCAAACCAAGGCGACGCAACTGGCGACGCATGTTCGCCACGTTCTCTTCGGTGTTGATACGAGGGTGAACTCCGGTGGTGATGGCGTGCTGTTCTGCAGGGAGCCCAAAACTGTCGTAGCCCAGTGCGTGAAGAACGTTGTATCCCTTCATACGCTTGAAGCGCGCGAACACGTCGGTGCCGATGTAGCCAAGAGGGTGACCGACGTGGAGTCCGGCTCCCGATGGGTACGGGAACATGTCGAGAACAAAAAGCTTTTCGCGGCCAGCGACCTTCTCAGGCTCGGCCATGGGTCCGGCGGGGTTCGGGGCGTTATAGGTGCCTTCGCGCTCCCAAGTGTCCTGCCAGCGTGACTCGATATCGGCTGCGAGGCGCGCCGAGTATCTAAATGTGGGGAAGTTTGTTGCCGCTGGGGTGGAGGGCGTCGCCGAATCACTCATGGGTGTGCCATCGTATAGGTCGTGTCGAAACAACGCCCAAGATCAGGTCGCCGTCAACCCAAAGGCGGTTCATCCCACGGGTACCCCCGCACGGCCCGGTTGTCCGAGGTCTTGCGCGAAGTGATTGCCGATGAGCTCACCAAAATTGACGATGAGCGTCTTGATCTCGTGACCGTGACCGCCATCGATGTTGACCCTGAGATGAACCGCGCGATTGTCTACTTCGACTCCATGTTTGGGGAGGAGGGCGACGAGGGGGTCATTGAGGCATTGCTGGAACATCGCCCGCGCATGCAGGCGTCCATCAACCGTCAGATGCATGCACGCAAGACACCCATTCTTTCTTTCCGTCCCGATGAAGTGATTCGTGGCGCTGCACGTATCGAAGAACTGTTGCGTCGTCAGCCGAACACCACTCCCATCGAACCCGACGACTCGTCCGTCGCCGACACTGACAGCGAGTAGAGATGGCGCGGCGTCGTCCGCCCACTGTGCATGGGCTGGTGTTGTTAGACAAGCCAGCAGGCATGACGAGTCATGACGTTGTCTTCAAGCTGCGCAAGCACTTTGGTGAAAAACGAATTGGTCATGCGGGCACGCTTGACCCTGATGCCACGGGACTACTTGTCATCGGCGTGGGAAATGCCACTCGACTGATTCGCTTCATGGGCGACATGGACAAAACGTATTCATGTGAGATTGTGTTAGGGACGGAAACCGACACCTTGGATGACTCTGGTGTCACCACGGCGACACATGAGATGACGCCGCCCAACATTGAAGACATTCGCCGTATCATTGCTGAGAAGTTTGTGGGCGACATCATGCAGATTCCGCCGATGGTGTCGGCACTGCGTGTGGATGGAGTGCGTCTGCACCAGTTGGCACGCGAAGGTATCGAGGTAGAGCGTCAGCCACGTCCGATCACGGTGTATTCATACGATGTGGAACCAACCGATAATCCAATGGTGATTCGTGCAACCGTGCGTTGCGGTGGCGGAACATACATTCGTTCGCTTGGTGCAGACCTCGGCACTGCGCTTGGTGGTGGTGCGCACATTCGTACGTTGCGTCGACACACCACCGGCCCGTACTCGCTCGATGATGCCTGCACATTGGAAGAGCCTGTGCTGTTGCCGTTGATTGACACAGTGCGGGGCATGCCGATGCACGTGCTGGATGCTGAAGGTGTTGACAACGCGCAGTTTGGTCGCGTGCGAGAAGCTTGGGATGGCGATGGCCCCTGGGCGTGCACCGATACTGACGGCGAGCTCATTGCAGTGTTTGAACTGTGGCGTGATCGCATCGCGAAGCCCACTGTGGTCTTCGGCGGGCGTGGATAGCGTTAGACATCGTGCAACTGGTGACCGACCTCTCAACTTCTCCATGGCCTGATCGTCGTGCAGTTGTCACGATTGGTGCATATGACGGTGTACACCTAGGTCACCGCACAGTGATTAACCAGGTGAAGCAGCGTGCAGCCGAGTTGGGCGCCATCAGCGTTGTCGTTACTTTCGACGTGCACCCCGCAAGCATTGTGCGCCCTGATGCTGCACCAAAGATGTTGACGAATGCCGCACAAAAGATTGAGTTGTTAGAGGCCACAGGAGTTGATGCAGTAGTCATCGTTCAGTTCAGTGCTGATCAGGCAAAAGAAACTCCTGTTGATTTTGTACAACGTGTGTTGGTGAACGCATTGCACACGCAAGCCGTCATTGTTGGGAGCGATTTTCACTTTGGTCACATGCGACAAGGCAACATCACTTTGCTGCGTGAGATGGGCGAGCGCCACGACTTCACGTGCGAGCCTGTGAT
>JBILBZ010000172.1:0-2717 GCA_044353425.1 Ilumatobacteraceae bacterium
TTGCTGAACGAAACAGGTGGCAACAGGGTCACGAGCGAGGCAACTGCAGTCATCCCTGAAACACCCGTTGCACTTTTGGTGATTACTAATGCGCGCAAGGAAGTGGCGTCGCTTGCCCTGATTGCAATTGCTCCGGGGAACAAGGGCGGAACAATCGTTTCGCTCCCAGTTGGCGCTGCCGCCGATACGGCAAAAGGTGAAGCACCGCGACGCATTGTTGACTTGTTTGCCACTGGCGGACTTGATGCCGTACGAACAGATACTGAGAACTTGTTGAACATCACGATTCCATTAGCTGATGAACTGACAGAAACAGAGCTTGCTGCGATTCTTCGACCAGTGGGAAGTCAATCGGTGACATTGCCGCAGCCAGTGATCGACGCGGCAGCCGGTGTTGCGCCAATCACGGTTTTGCAGGCTGGGTCAATCACGGTGTCGCCGGCGCAAATCGCTGCTGGTCTCGCAGCAATTCAGGCAGGCATTCCGGAAGCGACTCGTTTGCCACAGATAAAGACATTGTGGACTGCTGTTGCTCGAGCGGGTCTTGTTGAGGAAGCAACGACATCAACAACAGCTGTCGAACAAGTCGATGCACCAACTACGACGGCTGAATTCATGACGTCACTCTTCAATGGGCGAGTTGACGTTTGGCAATTTGCTGGTTCATTGATGAACGATGCAGTTCGTAACCCTGCTTCATTGGACATGTACTCGCTGGATGGCGGGGAAGTTCTGACAGTGATGGCGAGTGTCGCGCCGTCGGCGCTGCGTATAACCTCGACAAACATCTCAGTGATGATTGATTTGCCATTCAACAACATCTCGTATGCACGAGAGGCTGTGACTCGTCTTGCATTCATGGGCGCCAATGTGGTGTTACTGCGTCAAACGTCAGAGGCGCCAGCAGAGCAAAGTGTTGTGTATTACAACGACGCAATCGCTCGAACTGAAGCCGAAAACTATGTCGGGCTTCTTGGACCACTGAAATATGTGGAATC
Organism: Ilumatobacteraceae bacterium; assembly: GCA_044353425.1. GTDB lineage: Bacteria > Actinomycetota > Acidimicrobiia > Acidimicrobiales > Ilumatobacteraceae > UBA2093. The sequence goes on from JBILBZ010000172.1 coordinate 999, forward strand.
GGCTGATGTGATTGAAGGAGTCAACCTTCGCATTGTGTTGGGTAATGATTTTGCTACCGCACTTGGTGCGGGAATTGGCGCAACCACGACTACGGTGAAGAAGTGACTAACGCGCCCGCTCAACCTGAATCGCTCGAACTTGCCCAATTAGTGGCGCGAATTCTCGACGAGAAGAAGGGCGAAGAGATTTTGATCTTGCCTGTCGGTGATGTCGTGGGAATCACGGAGTATTTCGTTGTTGCAACTGCCTCGAACTCTCGTCTCGCCGGCGCATTGAATGATGCGGTGTTGGGTGATGTGCGTGAGTTGACAGGTCGCGGGCCATTGCGCTCTGAGGGTCATCGCGAGAAGAGCTGGATCTTGGTGGATTACGGCGACGTCGTCGTGCACATCTTCGTCGAAGAGTCCCGTCGTTTCTATGAGATCGAGCGTCTCTACAAGGACATCGTCCCCGTTTCTTGGTGAGACAAGGCCCTTGTGGCCTAGAAACAAAGTTCTTAAATTCTCAGTAGCAATAGGTGGATGTAACGTTCACTGTTTTGAGCGCTTGGTACCACTTATCGGCATCAGCTAACGTGCCTCTGATAAGCCATTGCTCCCCGCAGATTGCCTGAGACCTGTTCATCATCTTGTCGGCCAACAGTTGACTTATAAAAGCTCTTCTTTGAGCGCTCGCCGGAATGAACAGATAAATCCAGCCTTCCCCGTGTCGACATTCCCAATAAGAGTCACCCGGAAATCGCGAATCTGCTTTTGATTCAGGAATCCCTGTACATAAAGCATTCAAAATGGACGCCTTGGTGGCCGAAGTTTCGCTGGGGGATGTTGTTGTGACCGGCGATGGAACAGTGGTACTTGTTGCGTCAGTGAAACCAAATTTTGAATTCTCAGGAGTCAGTCCTAGGTCCTCACATGCACCTTCGATCAAGGTATAGCTAGCAGGCATGACATCCGCAGTTGGGTACTTCGCCTCATAGGCCAGAAGTGCTTCCGCATGGCCCAGGATTCTCACGTGAGAGGCGCCAAATAAGTTGTCTGTTGGAGAGCCAATGAGTCTTCTGAGTGAGTCTGAGTATTTCTTGAGGATGGCGACTTGTTGTTCTGGAGTCTCTATCGGCGTAGCCCAATCTCGCATGAGATCACAGACTGTCTGGGCTGCCGCAGCAGACCAGGCATCGCCAGGGGTATTGATCACCCATGTTGCTTCATCCTTGTTTGGTTCTGAAACTGTCGAGGAAGTGGTTTCCTTTGATTCACTCGAAGATGCACTACCACCGCAGCTAGTCAGAAGGGTGAGTCCGCAAACTGCGAAAAGAGAAAAAGCCCTACGAGTAATGTCTAAAAATTAGTGGAATTGAGTGACAAGAGATGATTTGAATTCACAGGTGTGCAATGTGGGAGTTGATTCAGGTCGCAACCGATGTCGTCATTTGGACGAGCCCCGTCGTTTCTATGAGATCGAGCGTCTCTACAAGGACATCGTCCCCGTTTCTTGGTAAGTCAAGGCCCTTGCTTGGTAAGGTGAGGGCTCCCAGTTTTGGGGCTGTAGCTCAGTTGGCAGAGCGCTTGCATGGCATGCAAGAGGTCAGGGGTTCAATTCCCCTCAGCTCCACCATTAGCTTCGTGCGCCGTGTGAATACCTGGACTATTCCATTTCTTTACGAAACCTAAAGTGCTTTCTCTTATTGTGAAATGCTTTCCCCGACAATTGTGGGAGGA
>JBILBZ010000173.1:0-2706 GCA_044353425.1 Ilumatobacteraceae bacterium
AACGCCGGTGATGCCGTATGAAGGTCGCGATGACTATCACATGACCGAAGACATCACGGACAAAGCAATCTCATGGATGCGCGTGCAGAAGGCATCACAGCCTGAGAAGCCGTTCTTCACGTACATCGCAACAGGTGCAATGCATTGCCCGCATCATGTGGGTCCTGAATGGATTGAAAAGTTCAAAGGACAGTTCGATCAGGGTTGGGATGAACTGCGTCGGGAGATTTATGAACGCCAGTTGGCAATGGGCGTGATTCCGCAGGGGACAGCGCTCACGCCGCGCCCTGATGAAGTGCCGTCATGGGAGGAATACCCCGACCGCTACAAGCCAGTGGCATCACGCCTGATGGAAGTGTTCGCCGGATTCCTTGCACACACTGATGCGCAAATTGGTCGCGTGCTTGATGCAGTGGAAGAAATGGGCGAGGCCGACAACACCTTGTTCATGTACATCACGGGCGACAATGGTGCGTCTGCTGAAGGCACAGTTCACGGTGCGTGGAGTGCTCCATCATTCCAAAACGGCATCCCCGAAGACCCTGAATGGTTGCTCGACCATATGGACGACTTCGGTACAGCTCGTTGTGAGAATCACTACAACCTCGCATGGGCATGGGCGCTCGATTCACCATTCCAGTGGATGAAGCAAGTGGCCTCGCACTTCGGTGGCACACGCAATGCCATGGCAGTGCAATGGCCTGCGCGCATTTCGGAACCAGGCGGTTTGCGAACACAGTTCCATCATGTTATTGATGTGATGCCGACATTGTTGGCTGCTGCTGGTGTGCAGATTCCGACATCTGTAAATGGTTTGCAACAGTTACCCGTGGATGGCGTTTCCATGCTGTACGCAATGGAAGGAACTGACGGCGCCAGCACGCGCACCACCCAGTACTTCGAAATGTTTGGCAACCGTGCGATTTATCACGATGGCTGGATTGCAAGTTGCTTCCATGGTCGCGTGCCCTGGAATCGTTTCGGCATGGTGCCGTTCTTTGGTGACCAAGAGAAGTGGGAGCTCTACAACATCGCGGAGGACTTCTCTCAAGGTGTGAATCTCGCAGACAAGTACCCAGAGAAGTTGGCTGAACTGTTGGAGTTATTCGACTCGGAGGCAAAGCGTAACAACGTGTATCCATTACGCGAACCTGGTTCAACAATTGGCATGACAGTCGTGCCGCCCAACAACTTGGGCACACTCAAAAAGATGACGTATACCGCAGAGCACATTCGTATGCCCGAAGGATCTGTAGTGAATCTCAAGAACTGTTCGTTCCGCATCACTGCAGACATTGATGTTCCCGCAGCGGGTTGCCATGGTGTCATCGCATGCCAAGGCGGCAATATGGCCGGATGGACGCTGTACGTTGACGACAACGCTCGCCCGACGTATCACTACAACTGGATGGGTCACGAGCACTACATCACAACATCGAATGCTGTTCTCGCGCCTGGTCGTCACGTACTGACAGTGGAATATGTCTACGACGGTGGTTTTGGTGCTGGTGGCGATGCCGTGCTGTTCATGGATGGTGCAGCAATTGGTCACACGCGTGTTGAGAAGTCAGTTCCCATTGTGTTCTCGATGAGCGGCGAGTCATTCGACATCGGCATGGATACCGGTGCACCAGTGGGGGATTACCCACACGTGTATCGCTTCACCGGAAAGATTCACGGCGTCACTTTGGAACGTCTCAGTGAACCATCACCCGATGTTGCGGCAAAGATTGCCGACGGAGAATTCCTCGCTAGCCTCGCGACGCAATAGCGCACTTACATAATTGTTGTGTCGCTGGTTTCAGCACGACCGCGGTGATACGCCTCAATCGCTCTGTCTCTACTGAACAAGTGTTGCGGTCGAGTAGCGATATCTGCAGTTGTCTGGCGCGGTGAGAATTCAAGAAAGCGGCCACCAAATTCGTCAAGCCACTTTTCTTGTTCTTTGTCTGTCTTGCCCTCGACGTAATTACCGAAAGGGCCAAACATGGCGCCTGCAAGTGGAGCAATCACAATCAGAGTTTGAGCTGGTCCCGCTAAGTCGACACTGACACCAGAGCGGACACCGCCATCGACATAAAAGGTGCCATCAATTCTCTGCGGCGCAAGAAGTCCGGGCACTGCTGATGACGCCGCGACAAGTTTCGCAAGTGGCGTGTGTTCGCCACTGAGAACCACGCGACGCAGTCGCGGCACCGAAGTGACGACGGCGCGAACATTGGGCGCTGTGCGATCACCGAAGGCCATCTTCGCCACAGTGGCCAAAGCACCGGGCTTTGGGTTCGGAAACGAAGGAACGGGGAGCGAGAGAAGTTCTTCGAGCGAGACATTCAGTGCCGTGGCAGCAGCAGCCCACGAGCCAGCTGATGTGCCCAGCATGGGGGAATGGGTGAGGTCAATGCCTTGGTCGCGAAGACCATGGATGACGCCCAATGCGTATCCGATACCAAACAGACCGCCTCCGCCGAATACGCCTGCAAAGGTGGGCACAGCATCCATTCACCCATTCTCGTCTATATCGGGAGTTGATTTCGTCATCACCGTTAGGGTCTTATCTGTGGAAACTGTGGTTCTTATTCCTTCTTTGGGGCGACCAGCATCGGATTTTGATTTGCTGTGCGATGCACTCGTTGGGGCTGGTTATAGAGCGGTTGGGATTGACCCGCGACCAACGTTTGATGGAAAGCCCACGTTGCATGATCTAGC
>JBILBZ010000055.1:0-9354 GCA_044353425.1 Ilumatobacteraceae bacterium
GGGCACGCGATGCCAGCATTGTTCAAAGGTGTAGGCAACGCGCACCCCTTCATTCTGTCTGCTCGCGTCCTACGATGGCACCTATGGCGGAATTCTGGACAGGTCGACGGGTGCTCGTCACGGGCGGGAATGGCTTTTTGGGCCGTGTGGTTGTTGGTCTCTTGGCCAGCAAAGGCGCCGAAGTAGTGGCTCCGACCCACGATGAATATGACCTCACTATCCCTGGCGTGGCTGATGCAATGCTCGCCAAGCACACACCCAGCCACATCATCCACCTCGCAGCCCGAGTCGGCGGCATTGGCTACAACCTTGTTGACCCGGCCCGGCTGTATTTGGACAACCTCATGATGGGGACCCACATCATCGAAGCTGCTCGCGCTGCAGGTACCGAGAAGACCGTTCTCTTGGGCACCGTGTGCTCGTACCCGAAGTTCACGCCTGTTCCGTTCAACGAAGAGAGCTTCTGGGACGGATACCCCGAAGAGACAAATGCTCCGTATGGCATTGCGAAGAAGGCGCACCTTGTTCATGCACAAGTCAATGCCGCTCAGTACGGACAAAAGTTTGCGTACCTGATTCCAACCAACCTCTACGGACCTGGCGACAAGTTCCATGAGTCGGTGTCGCACGTCATTCCAGCACTCATCAAAAAATGTGTGGAAGCAAAGGAAGCCGGCGCCGAGCACATCGACGTGTGGGGCACTGGTTCTGCAAGTCGTGAATACCTTTACGTAGAAGACGCAGCAGCAGCAATCGTGTTGGCAGCAGAAACCCATGAAGGAATTGAACCCATCAACTTGGGCTCGGATCGTGAAATCACCATTCGTGAAACAGCAGAGACCATCGCACAGGTCACGGGCTTCACCGGAACTCTTGTGTGGGATGCAACAAAACCAGATGGCCAACCGCGCCGACGCATTGATCCCACGCGCGCAGCAGAGACGTTGGGGTGGAAAGCCGGAATGGACTTTTCCGAAGGACTTCGCCGTACTGTCGACTGGTATCTCGCGAATCGTGCAAGCGCCGAAGCATCGCCACGCTGAAGCTCTGGCAATTCAACTCGCACCTACACTGACATCGTGACGATTCCCCCGCCACCGATTGAGTTCTGCGCTCGCCATCCCGAAGTAGCGACTGGGCGACACTGCACTCGCTGTGAACGTGCCGCTTGCAACGACTGCCTCACGCCTGCACCGGTTGGCTCGCATTGTGTTGATTGTGTGCGCAGTGCTCGCCCGAGTGCAGCAGTTCGTGCCAAGTATTGGAATGCATCACAAAACGTTTTAGTGACTCGCACATTGATTGCCATCAACATCGTCGTGTACGTGTGGACCATTGCCGGCAACCGTGAGTACGACCTCGGACTCTCACGGATTTATATCGAAAATGGTGATTTGTATCGCGTCATCACATCTGGGTTTTTACACTTTGGCTTGATCCATGTCGGCATGAACATGTTGCTGTTGTGGCAACTTGGACAACTTCTCGAACCAGCGATGGGCCGTACCCGATTCACTGCCTTGTATTTCATCGCCATGGTGGGCGGAGCCATCGGCGCGCTCATGCTGGAACCCAATGGACTCACGGGCGGTGCATCAGGTGCAGTGTTCGGATTAATGGCCGCTGCAGCTGTTGGTTTACAGCAACGTGGCATTAATCCGATGCAGACCGGCATTGGATCAACATTGATCTTGAACTTACTAATTACCTTTGCAATCCCTGGCATCTCTATCGGTGGCCATATCGGTGGCGCACTCACTGGAGCTGCCATCGGATACTTCTTGCTCAAACCCCGCTGGCGATAAACGACACACCTGTGTCGTACAGTCCCACTCACTCCCCTTTTCGCATCATTGTTTGATCAGCACGATGCCTGTTGCACATTGCACACACAGCGGAGACACCATGCTGAATGCATCACTCATAGACGTTCCTCGTCCATTCATTGACCCCATCAATACATTTGTTGAAGCACTCGGCGTCACGTGTATGACACTGCAACGGCCGCGCAACAACTCCACTGTTGCACTCTTGCTCGACAATCAACGCAGAGGCCTTGCAATGTTTCGCACCCCACCACTTTCGTCGCAGTCCATCCACGCTGTTGTTGCTCACTGTTCCGAGATGCCGTCCACGTCGTCAGTCGTTCTTGTCAGCAGTCGTCGAGGCGCCCCTGTTGTCCCTGCAGATATTGCATTGCTCCGCATCTGCAAAGTCACTCTTGCCGCTGCAGGTTTTCACCTCTTCGACTGGGCTGTCATCGGCACCGGAGGCTTGTACTGTCCACGCACGTTGGCCGGTGTGCCCGATCCGTGGCCCGACACCACACCATGCATGCTCTAAGAAGACGGTGGGTCTTCGTGTTTGAACGCTCGACGCTGCATTGCGGTGAGACGTAAGCCGGCTACACCTAACCGTCGCACTAGTTCCTTGCTTGATACTTCTTCGGCGCCTAACCCAGTGGCCTTGTCACGCACATACTGCGGAAGGTCGTAGTGGTCACCGTGAAAGGCACGCGACGGGATGCCAAGTTGTTCAGCGAAATCATGGAGTTCCTGTAACGACTGGTCACTGATCATGTGACACCACACGTGATCTTTGTGTGCCCATCTGCAGTCGTCTACAAGGATTGTCATGCGATGGACACTGTACGGCAGAGCTTCAAGGTGATTGACTGTTGGACATGGCAATGCCGCTCAAGACTCGTCCCGCAGAAGTTCGTCCCGATACCGAAGAGGTCACCGAAACAGGTGAACCAATTGTTGCTCACATCGTCAAGACAAAGCCTGGCGAGAATGCAGCAGCAAAAGTGCTGGAAGCACGTATTAACGGCACGCCGATTGAAGCACTCTGTGGCCACGTGTGGGTGCCATCGCGCGACCCGAAGCAAGTGCCGATGTGTGGCAAGTGCAAAGAGATCTACGAGATGTATCGCGTCTTCAACGACGGTCTCGGTGACACTCCCAACGAATGAGTTCGCTGCAGCTTCGTCCCGCTATTCGCGGGCTTGTGATGGACCATGATGACCACGTTCTCATGGTGCGGCTCGTGTTTCCCCACGGTGCGTTTTGGGTTCTGCCCGGTGGAGGCATCGACGAAGGGGAAGACCACATGGACGCATTGCATCGCGAACTACGCGAAGAGACAGGATTAGTCGGCGCAACTATCGGTGCTCCCGTATGGAAGAGAACTCATCACTTCCAGCTGATTGAGAGCAACGGCACTGAATGGCGAGGCCAAACAGAGACGGTGTACATGGTGCGTACGGAACGTTTCACTCCTGCTCCATCATTCTCAGAAGAAGAACTGCGGGCAGAGAACTTGCATGAGCATCGTTGGTGGAGCCTCGCCGACATGCTGGCGTACGAGGGCGATGACAACTTCACTCCTCGCGACATCGCTTCGTATCTCCACATCATTGTGAACGACGGCATTCCTGCTGTTCCCTTTGAGATTGAACACAGCAGTTAACAAAGACAACTAGCGAAAGTCTCGACTAGGAACTGCTGCTGGCGTAAACAACGGCGCAATATGTTCCGCCACCACGTTGATCACTCCATTGGCAGATTCCACTCGCCCGCGCACAAGCAATGCCGACGCATCACGTGCCACTGCGCGATACCGGGCCCAACACCCTTTCGAACACACCACATTGATGAGACCTGTTTCATCTTCCAAGCTGATGAATGTTGCACCGCGCGCACTGACAGGACGCTGGCGATGCGTGACAATGCCTGCCACCCACGCACGGTCTTTATGCGACACCTGCACCAACGCATCGGCGGTCACAACACCTTTTGCATTCAGTTGCTCGCGCAAGAAAATGGTGGGATGACCATCAGGGGAAATACCGGTGACCCATAAGTCAGCAATTGCTTCTTCTACAGGCTCCATGCCCGGCAATGTGGGGCGTGAGTTCAAACCCAACATGCCTTGTAGGTGTTCACCGTTGTTGCCGTGAGCGCCGGCTTCCCACAATGTATGTCTGCGGTCGTCACCGAAACTATGCGTGAATGCACCAGCAGTCGCCATCGCTTCCATTTGCTTGCGTGACAACTGTGGAACACGGCGTGCCAGATCTTCTAAGGATGTGTACGGGCGTCCTTGTGCAACCACTCGCGCAACCTCTGCGCCTACGCCACGCACGGAACCAATGCCCAACCGAACGGCGAGACCACCAAATGAATCTGCGCATGGTTCTAACGTGGCGAGGTCTGCCGACGCGTTGATATCGGGCGTATGCACCACCACGCCATGACGACGCGCATCACGCACCAATGTGTGCGGCGACCAAAATCCCATTGGCTGTGCATTCAACAATGCAGCGCAAAACACTGCTGGCTCGTGCAACTTGATGTACGACGACGAATACACGAGGTACGCGAAACTAACCGAGTGGCTTTCGGGGAAGCCATAACTAGCAAAGGCCGCCATCTTGTCGAAGATTTCATCAGCGATGGCGCCCGTGATGCCGCGCATTGCCATGCCGTCATATAAACGATCTTTCAACCGCTGCATGCGCAATGCTGAACGCTTCGAACCCATTGCTTGTCGCAGTTGATCTGCTTCAGTGGCAGTAAATCCCGCAATATCAATCGCCATCTGCATGAGTTGTTCTTGAAACAACGGCACGCCCAACGTTTTCGCCAAGGCATTCTCTAACAACGGATGCAGATATGTGATGGGCTCTTCGCCATTACGACGACGGATGTACGGATGCACTGACCCACCTTGAATAGGACCAGGGCGAATGAGCGCAATCTCCACCACGAGGTCGTAAAAGCGACGCGGCTTCAGACGCGGCAACGTAGACATCTGCGCCCGTGACTCCACTTGAAACACACCCACCGTGTCAGCACGGCACAACATCGTGTACACATCGTCTTCTTGCGGAATAGTGGCGAGGTCTAATTCATATCCACGATGTTCAGAAATGAATGCCACCGCATTCGATAGCGCCGACAACATGCCAAGACCCAAGAGATCAAACTTCACGAGACCAATGGCCGCACAATCATCTTTGTCCCATTGCAACACACTGCGGTTCTCCATGCGCGCCCACTCCACCGGACACACTTCAACAATCGGCCTGTCGCACATCACCATGCCACCAGAGTGAATACCCAAGTGACGTGGCATGTTTTCTATCTCGGCTGCCATCTCTAACACCATGGGCTCAATGTCGTGCTCGCGTTGCGTGGCCGTGACCCCCACACTGCCCCAGGCATCAACTTGCTTGCTCCAGGAATCTTGCTGTGCAGGCGCGTACCCCAATGCACGCGCCATGTCGCGTACCGCAGAACGAGACCGGTACGTAATCACATTGGCCACTTGCGCTGCATGCAAACGACCATGTCGTTGAAACACGTACTGAATCACTTCTTCACGGCGACCACTTTCAATGTCAATGTCAATGTCGGGCGGCCCATCGCGTTCAGGCGACAAGAACCGTTCAAACAACAGACCCAACGAGACTGCATCGGCCTTGGTGATACCCAGCGAGTAACACACAGCACTGTTGGCAGCACTGCCACGGCCTTGGCACAAAATGCCCTTCTCTTCACAGAAGCGCACAATGTCCCACACCACCAAGAAATAGCCAGCAAAACCGAGAGTTTCGATGATGCCGAGTTCGTGCTCAATTGTGCGCCATGCACGTGCACGCAATGACAGATCTTCACCACCATCAGGCTTTATGCCGTAACGGTGTTCTGCTCCTTTCGTAACAAGTCGCCGAAGAAACTCCATTTCGTTCAGGCCGTCAGGGCACGGAAACGGCGGCAGTTGTGGTGCGACCAGCGACAAGTCGAATGCAATCTCGCGCGCAACATCTGCCGCGCGTTGCACCACACCGGGGTATCGCGCAAAACGTCGTTCCATTTCTGTACCTGAACGCAAATACGCCGTAGCGGCCGGTGGCAATAAGTGATCAATCTCGTTGAGATCACATCTGTTACGTACCGCTGCCATTGCAGTTGCTAAACGATGCTGTGACGGCACCGCATACGACACGTTGTTCGTCGCCACACATTCCACATCAAGACGTGCTGCAATACGCACCAACTGGTCGTTACGTACCGCATCAATGGGATCTCCGTGATCCCATAGCTCCATCAACACATTGTCTGCACCAAATGCTTCCATCAGTTGACGCGTGACATGTTCTGCGGCAGTGGGGCCATGTTGCACCAATGCACGCACTACCGCGCCGTTGTTGCCTCCAGTAAGCACCATGCATTGTTGTTGCACTGTGTTGGCAACAGTGCCCACACTGAACACGGGCGCGCCTTTGCTACCCGCCATTTGCCCTTCACTAATCGCGCGTGCCATTCGTGCGTATCCTGCTGCGCCACGCGACAACAACACCACTTCACCAAAGGCACCCATGTCGAGTTCAACACCAAAGACCGTAGGCAACTTCACTGCACGTGCTGCTTCTGCAAAACGCACGATGCCATACAAACCATTGCGATCAGTTACTGCCAACGCGCCCAACCCAAGTGATGATGCAACCTCGGCTAACTCTTCAGGATGAGCTGCACCTTCGAGAAACGAAAAGTTCGACCGACAATGCAGTTCTGCATACAGGGGTGCGGGGGCCTCACGAATCACTCCATCAGCGTACCGAACATATGTTCGTATGAAAAGGGGCGGTTACAAGCCCAGTAAGGCTTTTGTCGCCAGTAATCCGCCCACAAGGCCTACATCGGCAATCTCGATGGCCTCATCCCAGGTGAACCACCGGGCGTCGGGGCTCTCCCCTTCAGCCGGATTCATCGGCACTTCGGGCGCACGAACGACGTATCGAAGATCGTGATGCGTGTGTCCTTTGGGACCCGCGTGCACATCAACGTGCACAAACAATCCGGTGCCGTCTTCGTGACGTACTGGCAAACCTGTTTCTTCTTCTGCTTCACGCAATGCACCTTGTGCTGGTGTTTCGCCTGCATCGATGTGTCCACCTGGCTGCAACCACATGCCTAAACGCTTGTGTAAGTGCAATGCCACTTTGTCTCCTGTATCGCTCACCACTATTGCTGACGCAGTCACGTGCACAAGACCTAATGCTTCGTCGTACGGCTCTGTCAACGTGGGGACAACTGCAAGAAATGTTGTAATGGACTCACGTTCACGTTCGTCAACAGGTACCCGCGTGCTCAATACGGTGAGAATGTGAGCAATATCGGCGTTGTTGTGCACGTCCCTACTGTGCCACACCACATTACGAACCCACACATGGCAGATCGTGCAGCTAGTCGTAGCGTGCCAGTAACCGCCACTGATGATTCTCAAGCCCCATGAGAAACACACGTAATGCACCGCGTTTGTTTTGCACCAACAACTGCAAGCGCACATGTCGGCGTTTGCGGCGCGCATCCCACCATCGCTCTTCCACGGGCCATGGTCCGGCTGTCCGCATCACCACGTATGTATGTCCTGACACGGTGACAACAGCAGGTTCTGCATCGAGTTCGTGTCGGCCCGTTACACCCACAGGGGCACCAGCTTTGTTCAATACTGTTGCTTCGGGGGGCACCACTGCAATGGATGCCGGCGAAGGTCGCGGCACTGCCCCGCTCCAATCACGCGCTACACCTTTGCCGGTATTCACACGCTGTTCCGATTCGTGTTGATCAGATAAATCAACCAGTGCAATCGGGATCTGCGAATACACCGTGGCAACATCGCGTCCTCCTTCCCATCGTGGCACCGTGACCTGCACGTGGTCACCCACTGCAGATGCCATGGCAGCTGCACGCGCAGCACGCTCGGTGTTTTCTTCGTTACCGCCCCACAGCAATGGCTGCACCACCAACACTTCGCGTGTTTCTAACGGCGTGAACTCCACGCGCACCACACCACTGGTGGGCGCATCGAGGTCTGCTTCGTTTGTTACTAACCAGCCATCGAGTTGATACAGCAAACGTTGCGCAAGTGACGCTGCACCAAAACCGCGTGGTTCTCCCCAAATACGTGATGTGGCTTCTGCATGATCGGTTTGGCACGTGACCAACATGCGCACGCACTGTTGCCCGTGGCCGGCGATGGCATTCACTAAAGCATCGATTGTGGGCCGTGTCGCAGCCACCACATGATCTGCTGATGTGAGTGGAGATTCAAACTCGATGTGTTGTGCAAAATCTGATGGTGGTGCTCCAGGTGCCAAGTACCGCACCTCTGCACCCGACACCAGTTGCCACACATGCTTGCCTTCTGTGCCGAAGCGATCAATGAGTGCAGACTCACCCACACCATGCACTGCTTGGCACGTGCCAAGACCAAGTCGACCCAACAGATCAACAGTGTCGATGCTCATGCCACCCACATGAGCCAACGATGCAACGGGTAGTGCAAACAAAAACTGCTGACCGATGGATGCATCGACAACACACGGCGTGCCACGTGAGACCGCCAAGTGCGCCGCAGCTGTTGCCGCGAATCGAGAATCAGCAACGCCCACGCCATACGGAGAATCAACAACACTGCAGATGTCGTGCAACATGCGCGCCACTGCAACATCGCCACCGAAATACCGCGATGGTCCACGTGCAGCCATCACTACAGTGCCGACTTCTTCCACTTCAACAAGCGGTGAGATAGCAGTGATGCTGCGCACCACATGTTCAAACATGGTGAAGGCATGTTGTTCACCCAGCGCGCCGTATTGCTGCTGCCACTGTGGAAACACCACCGCAATCGAGCGTGTCACAACGACACCGCACCATCTGCTGCAGGCAACTGCACCGTGAGTGCACGTTGGTTGTACACACGACGACCATGCGCTTGCACCGACATGGTGCGAGATGCTGCATGTGTGTTGAAGTGCCATTCAGTAGTTGACGAGGACAACACAACGTCGGGAGAGAACTGGCCTGGCTTGCCCAGAATGATCAACACCGCACCTGATGCCTTCGCACGCGCAACAATGCGTCGCGCTTCACCCGCAGAACATGCCGGCGAAGACACCGCCACAAGATCAACGCCGTCGACCAGTGCGCCAACAACATGCGACCACGACTGTGCCTGACCACCTGTGCTCACACACATGACACGTTGCAATGCGACGCCATATTCATGCGCCGCCATCAGACCAACACGCGGTAGATCGACAAATGCCAACCACGAACCCTGCGCTGTTGCCGCAGCAACAAGAGAGAACAACAACGACATCGGTGCATCACCAGCGCACGCATACACACCACCACGCTCGAGGCCTGATGACGGAAGAAGACTGGCCAGTGCGGGTGCAACAGGAACAGGACCAAAGCCTGCTTCGGCACGTGCGGAAACACGTTGCGCAAACTGCGCACCTGTTTCAACGCCAGACGAATGTGTGCCCGTTAATTCGGGAAG
>JBILBZ010000056.1:0-9324 GCA_044353425.1 Ilumatobacteraceae bacterium
GATACCAAGCAGAGTCAGCAACATTCCGCAATGCGTATCTCAATGGCGCACAAGAACTTCGATACGGACCTCCTCCTCTGACTGGTGGAGCTGGACGAGGTCGTGGCATTCTGCGTGCAATGTCCGTTGAGCAAGTCTTCGACACCATTGCTGTTCGCTTGAAGTCAGAAGAAGTGGGTGGACAAAAGCTGTTCATCAACTGGACATTTACCGACCTCAACGAGAAGTGGGTGTTGGGATTATCTAACCGCACCTTGTTCCATGTGCAGGGCCGTCATGAATCTTCTGCTGCGGCAACGTTGACAATGGAGAGAATGACTCTTGTTGACATCGTGACCCAACAAACAACGTTTATGGATCAAGTCAACGAAGGCAACATCACTGTTGACGGCGATGCATCTGCGCTTCTGACCATCTTTGGCAACCTTGACGTGTTCACGCCTGGGTTCCACATTGTGGAGCCATAGAACTCGTCAACAACTAGACGTAAGTCAATAATCTGCGTCAGTATCTGAGATCCTGAGTAGCAAGGGGAGGACTAAATGGCTCATCGTGTGACAGCGCCTGCCATGCAGCGTGCACAACGCCTTCTCAGCGACCGCGTCACGCCAAGAATTTTTGGTGACGGTCTGAACTTTGACGTTGTCGCTACCGAAGAATTCTTTGAGTCGCCTGGATACGACGTTGCGACACGATCACAACTTGCACCTTTCACGATTGGTACAAAATGGGGACGCGCGTGGCACACGCGGTGGTTTCGACTATCAGCGATAGTCCCTGCGCACTTGCAAGGTCAGCCACTCGTTGCCCACATTGATCTTGGTTTCATCGGACGTGGCGATGGTTTCGAAGTGGAAGCTCTTGCGTACCGCGATGGAAAGGTGCTGCATGCCATCCAGCCTGATCGCCGTCTTTTGCACCTTGGACCTGGTGTAACCGGTGAGCACATTGAGATCTGGATTGAAGCAGCAGCCACGCCCATTATCGCTGGACATCAATCCGGCTATGGCCCGACACCGTACGGCGACCCGTCCACGGCACCCGTTGCACCCATTTACACACTTCGGACTGCACGGCTTTGCGTCTTTCATTCCGATATCAACCAATTCTCTATCGCGCTGCATACGTGCATCAATCTCTGCCTCGACCTCGAAGACAAGTCTCCACAACGCGCACGAATTTTTGCCGCACTCGAACGATGTGACCAAGTATTCGATTCCAACAATGTTGCAGAGTCACTGCCACTTGCTCATGAGGAACTTGCTGCTGTCCTCTCTGTTGGTAATGGTCCATCAGCGCATCGCATCATCGCTACCGGACATGCACATCTAGATACAGCGTGGTTATGGCCAATTCGTGAGACTCGCCGCAAGGCACTGCGCACATTCGCCAATGCTGTGTATCTCCTCAACTCCAACCCAGACATGGTGTATTGCCACAGCCAAGCACAGCACTATGCATGGGTAGCAGAAGATGCTCCAGAGCTCTTCAAAGAAGTGCAGCGTCTTGTGGCTGAAGGACGATGGGAACCCATTGGTGGCATGTGGGTCGAGACTGATCTCAACTTGCCATCGGGCGAGAGTCTGTTGCGTCAGCTAGTGCAAGGACAACGAGCCTTTACTCAGTGGTTCGACACAACATGTAACGGCGCATTCCTGCCTGACGACTTCGGATATCCCGGCGGACTTCCTCAGATTGTGGCGCACGGTGGTTGCGAATGGTTCTTCACACAAAAGCTGAGTTGGAACGAAACAAACCGCATGCCTCACCACTCCTTCTGGTGGGAAGGAATTGATGGCACTCAGGTGTTCACCCACTTCAGCCCTGTTGACACCTACAACGCAATCATGACTACATCACAATTGCGTTTTGCAGAACGAAATTTCCGAGACCATGCCGGTGCATCATCTTCACTTGTGTTGTACGGACATGGCGATGGCGGCGGCGGACCGACTCAGACGATGATTGATCGTTCACGTCTTGCGGCCGACCTGGAAGGTGTTCCTCGAGTCACATTTGGAAAAGTAAAAGACTTCTTTGCTGACACAATCGATGAATACGGCGCTTCGGCCCCTCGGTGGGTTGGTGAAATGTATTTCGAGAAGCATCGAGGGACTTTCTCCACCCAAGTCAAGACAAAGCAAGGCAACCGTTGGAGCGAACGTCTCCTGCATGAACTCGAACTGTGGTCGGCATCTGCTGGCATTCGCCCCGCGAGCATCGATGACCTGTGGCAACGGGTTCTCACTCAGCAGTTTCACGACATCATTCCTGGCTCGTCCATTGCTTGGGTACACGCCGATACGGAAGCGGAGCACGCTGCAGTCGCTGAAGAGATTGAAGTCATCCTCGCTCGAGTCATTCCGGTGGAGAAGGGCGACACACATGTCCTTAATCCAGCTCCGGTACTTGTCAATGCCGTCGCTGATATTGATGGCTCGCCAGCATGGGTTACCGCGCCACCTTTTGTTGCTGCAAAAACATCACTTGAACTTCCCGATGATGTTCAAGCGGTGTCGGTCGAAGAACTTGCGAATGGGTGGCGTATCGCCAATGGACTCATCTCATTTGACATCACACGAAATGGAAACATTGAATCCATCTCGAATGGTCAGAGAAATGTTATTCCTCCTGGACTTGTCTCATCATTCACACTGAGACAAGATCGTCCCGCTGAGTACGACGCGTGGGATATTGATGCAACAGATGCAAATGCTCCAATCGAGGCGTGGCTCAATGAAGGAATCACCGCCGTCATCGAATCAGGCCCTCTTCGCGCAATTGTGGAATGCGCCTATGCGACTGACAATTCACAATTCGTCGTGCGATACACCTTGCGCGCCCATTCCCCCACTCTCGACATCGCCCTTGATGCAAATTGGCAAGAGTCAGAGCGTCGACTGCAGTGGCAGCTGCCTACAGGACTTCGGTCAGTACACGCGCTATGTGGCACCCAGTTCGGCCATGTTCAACGTGCCCGTCATACAAACACCAGTTGGGATGTCGCACGATTCGAAGTCTGTGCACACCGATATGTCGCTGTCCACGAACGCACTTTTGGTGTGGCGATTCTTGCCGATGGTCCTCGCGGATACGACGTGCGCGGGGATGAGTTAAAACTCACGTTGCTACGGGCACCACACTTCCCGGACCCTCACGCCGATCTTGGTCAGCAACACTTGGAATGGTCAGTCATGCTCACCGATGGCGACCCTCTTCTTCACGGCGTGGAAGAGGAATCTGCGCGAATTGCGCATCCACTGCGCGTCGTAGATGGAAAGCCAGTCCTCTCACCTCTCGACATAGACCTTCGGGTGCATGGCGCACTCATCAGCGCTGTCAAGCCAGCAGACGATGAATCGGGGGATCTCATTGTTCGAGTGTGGGAAACGTTAGGAAGTCGTACTCTCGGCACCTTGCAGGTAGGTGGAGCCATTGACGCCGAACTGTGCAATGGCCTTGAGGTCTCTGACGATGTCTCACTTGATGTCACCGACGGCGTGATGGATGTGGAACTTCGACCTTTCGAAATTCAAACCATTCGAATCAAGCGATAGGGAGTGGTTCTCTCGCCTCTACATCCACCTACCCCAACGAAGTATCGTCAATGTGTTGCAGTGCGCAACATACAAAGGGGGCACCATGGCTGAGCGATTTGAAAATGGATACGGCGGACTTGTTGCAGTCGTCACTGGTGGTGGCACAGGCATGGGTCGCGAACTTGTTCGACAACTCACAGCGCAAGGATGCGACGTCGCAACATGTGATGTGATTCCAGAGAACCTCGCCGAAACCGTTGCCATCTGCACAGCCGACGGCAACTCCGGTCAAATCCTCACTCACATCGCAGACGTTTCTATTGAAACTGAAGTTCTCGCCTTCCGAGACGCAGTCGCGAAATGGCGACCACACGTACACGTGTTGTTCAACAATGCCGGTATTGGTGGCGGTGGAAGTTTTGTTCTCGATGAACGAGCTGGCTGGGACAAGACATTCAATGTGTGTTTCGGAGGTGTCTACAACAACACCCGTGCATTCCTCCCACTTCTTCTTGCTGCACCATTTGGTCAAGTAGTGAACACCAGTTCTGTCAATGGGTTTTGGGCGACTCTCGGGCCCAATGTCTCGCACACCGCATACAGCGCAGCAAAGTTTGCGGTGAAGGGCTTTACCGAAGCTCTTATTACAGATTTCCGTTTGAATGCTCCGACATTGCGCGCCTCTGTTGTTATGCCCGGACACATTGGTACCGACATCATGATCAACTCACAAAAGTTGCAAGGTGCCGACCCAGAGACAATGACTCAGGAACAACTGGATCAGGTGCGCGAGCGTTACGAACGCCAAGGAACAGACATGTCTGCAATCAGCGATGCAGATCTTCGTGCACTCATGAAGTTGGGCGCAGAGGGATTCCGAGATGTCGCACCCACCTCCGCAGCCGATGCATCAAAATTCATTCTTGATTCGGTCTCACGTGGCGACTGGCGCATCCTGGTTGGAGACGACGCAGTTGTTCTCGACGACGAGGTCCGCAAGGCGCCCAAGGATGCCTACCTTCCTGAGTTCATGGACCGCCTCCATGCACGCGGCGCCATGAACGCCATGGGGCGCTAACTCCAACTATTTCCAACCACTTTTAGTCAGGTTTGCTTATCGTTCACCTGAAGGAAACGTGGGTGTATCACCATAGGGACATGGAACGCACACCTCAGAAAAGTTCAGTCCTCGAGACAGTCGCACTGGCTATCTCTTCCGTCGGATTAGGCGCATACTGTGCGTCATTTTCAGGTCATCTTCTGATGCAGTCAGTTCTCATGAGCCTCCCACCAGCAACGCTTTTCTTGTCACAGCGCCGCAAAAAGGCAGCAGTAGCCACTGTTGACGCACCGCGTCACACCGCAGTGGAATACTTATCGGGTGTTCACGCCGCCTGAGTATCTCTCCCCTTCGTCAATCCGCACCTTCCGCGACTGTCCGCAGAAGTTCAAGATCGGCCGATTCGACAACATCAAAGAACCACCTTCGTGGGCTACCCACCTCGGATCTTTTGTTCACGAAGTACTTGAGCACTTATACGGCTTGCCGCACGAAGACCGCACCAATGATTCCCTCAAGACACTGGCAGGCGACCTCTGGACGACAAACGAGTGGGAAGCAAAAGTTCTTGCACTCACCGAGCCCAAGGGTGGTATCCGAGATTTCAAGGTCGAAGCCTTCAACAGTATGACCAACTTGTGGAAGTTGGAAGACCCAGCCGAAACTGACCTCGACGAGATGGAAATGAAACTCGAGGCCGACGTCGAAGGTGTTCAAATGCTCGGATACATCGACCGCCTCGTGATTGACGACGAACAGTCGGCCATCATCTCCGATTACAAAACGGGCAAGATTCCGAACGAACGATTTACATCAGAAGACGACAAGTTCTTCCAGTTGCTTGCATATGCACTCATGCTGGAAGCAAGCGATGGGGTGCCCACCAGCAAAGTGGAACTTCTGTATCTCACGCAGTCGGCAAAGCATGAGCTCGCTGCCACTCCGGTGAAGTTGTCGATTGCTAAAGGAACCATTCTGGAAACCAAAGAAGCACTCGACGCTGCATGTGGCACCGGAGAGTTCCACTGCAACGTCACAAAGCTGTGTGATTGGTGCCATTACAAGAAGATCAATATCTGCCCCGCTCACAAGAGCTGACGCAGTGATGCGTTACTCGTAACGCAGGCAACCATCTTCCAAGTTGGCAAGAGGAAGAATTTCCTTTTCCTGCCAATAGTCCTGGTCGTGCTTCCACTCTGACTTTGTCCCCGACTTCGGCATGAGGTGCTGCGCACGCATCAAGTAGTTCGGGTTGAAGTTGCTTGGCTCAATCCAACTTCCAACTTCCATATCGGAATCTTCAGGGCGCAGCTGAGGAGTAACGCGGTGCGCACCCTTTTGCTCCATCACCTTGAACATACGAAGAATGAAGTCAGCCATCAGGTCAACGCGCAATGTCCAGCTCGCACGGAAGTATCCGAATACCCATGCAAGGTTTGGAACATCGGTGAACATCATTCCGCGATATGTCACGGTTTGACTCCATTCGACTGGCTTGCCATCAACTACGAACGGAATGTCACCCAACACACTGAGATTGAAACCTGTTGCGGTAATGATGATGTCGGCATCAATCTGAATGCCGCCCTTTGTGAGAACACCAGTTGCGTTGAATGTTTCAATCTCGTCTGTCACGACGCTTGCCTTGCCCGATGAGATACCTGCGAACAAGTCACCATTCGGGACGAATGCAATACGTTGCTGCCACGGGCGATACGACGGTGTGAAGTGCTTCATGTCGTAGCCCTCTGGCAAGAGATCCTTCACACCAGTGAGCAACATGTCGCGCACCATGTCTGGCTCTTGCACCGACATGACTGTAACCATGTGTTGATCAGCCAGAGTCTTACGACGAGCAATCTCGTGAATCCACTCTTCGTTGACTTGCAATGCACGAAGCTGGTCAACGAGTTCGTTTGCATTGCGGCCGGGAATGAAATAGGTCGGAGAGCGCTGCAACATCGTGATGTGTTCCACGTCTGGTGCCATTGCAGGCACAACCGTGGCAGCAGTAGCACCCGAACCGATTACTAGAACTTTCTTGTTCTTGTAATCAAGATCTTGTGGCCATGTCTGCGGGTGAACAATCTTGCCCTTGTATGAATCCATGCCAGGCCACTCGGGGGTGTATCCCTCTGAGTGCTTGTAGTAGCCCTGACACATCCACAAGAAATTTGTGGTCATCTGGAATGTGTCACCGGTGTTCAAGTTGGTGACATCAACAGTCCAGAGGTTGTCAGCGCTCGACCACGATGCGCCTGTGATGCGATGGCGATAGCGAATGTGCTTGTTCAGACCATTGTCTTCGATGACCTCACCCATGTACTTCTTGATTTCTTCAGAAGACGCAATGGGCGTTCCGACCCATGGCTTGAAGCGGTAGCCGAATGTGTAGAGATCGCTGTCGGAGCGCACACCGGGGTACGTGTGCATATGCCACGTGCCGCCGAAGGTCTCATAAGCCTCAAGAACGACGAACGACTTATTCGGAGCCTGATCTTGCAGGTGGTAGGCCGTGCCCACGCCAGAGATTCCTGCGCCCACAATGAGGACGTCGAAGTGCTCGATGCCCTGTTTGCGCTGTGTTCCCGAGTCTGCGGTCATGGTCATATCTGCCCCCTGATTTCCACTTCAGATACTAAGACGGTGGCCCCATTTTGAAAGGGTCGAACCCTGACTCCATCTGGACTCTCCCCCTGTTGAGGCTGGTTCGTTCGTGAATTAGTCTCCCGATGGGGGTTTGACATGTTTGACATCATCATTCGCGGGGGCACTGTTGTTGATGGCACAGGCGCACAATCGCATGTTGCCGACGTTGCCATTTCTGGCGGGGTCATTGTGGAAATTGCTGACCGCATTGTTGGCGAAGCATTCGAAGAGGTCGATGCGCACGGCAAACTCGTCACACCGGGCTTCATCGACATTCATACGCACTATGACGGTCAAGTCAGTTGGGACACATTGTTGGAGCCATCCAGTTGTCATGGAGTGACCACCGTGGTTGTGGGTAACTGCGGCGTGGGCTTTGCACCAGTTCGACCAGGACAAGAAGAGTGGCTTGTGCAACTCATGGAAGGTGTTGAAGACATTCCTGGCACTGCACTGCACGAAGGAATTAGTTGGGAGTGGGAAACGTTCCCCGAATACCTCCAAGCGATTGACAAGCGGCGCTATGCAGTCGACATCGCTGCGTATGTTCCACACGGTGCAGTTCGTGGATATGTGATGGGTGAACGTGGTGCGCGTAATGAAGACGCCACCGCAGAAGATCTTGCAGAGATGGCACGCATTGTGCGGGAGGCACGTGAAGCAGGTGCAGTCGGATTCTCCACAAGTCGCACCATGGGACATAAAGCAAAAGATGGCCAGCCGGTTCCGGGCACATTTGCGAGTGCCGAGGAGCTCAATGCACTAGCTGACGCTCTCGTTGCTGGCGGTGGTGGCATTTTTGAAATTGCCCCAGAGGTTCTTCCCGATGGCGGCGATCAGCCAACGATGGGGATGACTGAAGAACTGCAGTGGATGGGTGATCTCGCGTTACGCACGGACCTCAAAGTCACATTTTTGCTGTTGCAGTACATGACAATGCCCGATGCATGGAAGCAAGCACTTGATCACTCATCAAAGATTCTTGAACAAGGTGGATACTTACGGCCTCAAATTGCTGCCCGCCCATTCGGGATGATGGTGGGTTGGGCTGGGTACCACCCATTCAGTAAGCGTCCGACATTCATTGAACTGTCAAAGTCTCTTTCACTTGAGGATTTGAAGAAGGAACTCGCAAAGCCTGATATTCGTGCGCAGATTCTTTCCGAGGCGAATGAGCCAATTGATCATCACGTTCAATTCGATGGCCTTGGACCACGCCTCAGCCAAATTCCTCACCTCATCTATTCGATGGGTAACGGTACCGACTACGAGCCCACTCCGGAGATGAGCGTGAAGGCTCTCGCTAAAGCCGATGGTGTCACGACCGATGAAAAGGCATACGACTTACTCAATGAAAACGGTGGCAATGCATTCCTCATGTTCCCGACGTTGAACTATGTCGAAGAAAATCATGACGTCATCTACGAGATGCTGACCCACCCCGCAGCCATTAACGGCCTCAGCGACGGTGGTGCGCACGTTCGAATGATTTGTGACGCATCGATTCCGACATATCTTCTGTCGCACTGGGCGCGTGATCGTCAACGTGGTGCAAAGTTGTCTGTCGAAGAAGCTGTTCGCTTGCAAACCACTGCAACAGCGGAAGTGTTGGGTCTCACTGATCGTGGCCGAGTTGCAGTGGGGCAACGCGCAGATATCAATGTCATTGACTTTGAGAATCTGAATCTCATGACGCCGTACACAGCAAATGACTTACCTGCAGGTGGTCGTCGCCTTCTGCAGTCAGCGACTGGCTATGTCGCAACCATCGTGAATGGCATCATCACGCGACGCGAAGGCGTTGATACTGGGCAACGACCCGGCCGTTTGGTTCGCGCCTAAGTCGTCACATCTGTCGTTGCAACGCTGGCGACGAACGCCACTCAACGAAGAAGATTCTTAGCGACCTTTCCATTCAGGAGCACGCTTCTGTGCGAAAGCGATAGAGCCTTCTTTTGCGTCTTCACTGCTGAAAACAACCTTCTGCAACTCGCCGAGCAGTGCTGGATTACCACCACCGATTTCATCGAGCATCAACTGCTTTGTTGCCTGTACTGCAAGCGGTCCATTTGCAGA
>JBILBZ010000010.1:0-26532 GCA_044353425.1 Ilumatobacteraceae bacterium
TTGAGGGCGACCCGAACATCGGCGCACTCGTCGTCACGGGTGCAGCACCAGCGTTCTGTGCAGGTGCAAACCTGGGCAATCTCGCAGAAGCAACGGGCGAGAGCCTCGGTGTGATCTACGAAGGCTTCTTGCGTATCGCTCGTAGCCCCTTGCCAACAATTGCAGCTGTCAACGGCGCAGCAGTAGGTGCGGGTATGAACCTTGCGTTGGGATGCGATATCCGTATTGCTGCACGTCGTGCAAAGTTCGACACTCGTTTCTTGCAAATTGGTATTCACCCCGGTGGCGGACATACATGGATGCTTCGCCGCATTGCCGGACCACAGGCGGCCTTTGCGACTGTTGTCTTCGGTGAGATTCTTGATGGTGCTGAAGCAGAGCGTGTGGGTCTTGTGTGGAAGTGCGTGGATGACGATCAGTTGTTGGTCGAAGCACAGAAGCTTGCAGCTCGTGCCGCAGACATTCCGCGGCCTTTGCTGGAGAGCGTGAAGAAGACCATTCAGGACATGGCCGACGTGGATAATCATCCGGCGGCTGTGAAGCGCGAGCTGGAGCCACAGTTGTGGAGCACTCGTCAACCATGGTTTGCTGAGCGCCTGAAGGCTTTGCAGAGCAAAATTTCATCAAAGAAGTAATACCTCTCTTCGATTATTGACCTTCCTGTTTTCTTCGTCGTTAGCCTGATTGCTAATGAGAAGAATTCGTCGTGCCCTCTTTGTCGGTGCACTTCTATTTCCCATGGTCTCGGTTGCCACTGTTGCCTCAGCTCCGCTTCCAAGTCCTTGGCATCTCGACCGCATTAATCAACAGCAGATGCCGCTGGACTCCAACGTGTCAATGGGCGCCCTGACGGGTGCAGGAATTGACATTTACATCGTTGACTCGGGTGTCCTTGCTAGTCATGAACAGTTCGCTGGCAGAGTGATGCCTGGCATTGACATCCCAACTCTTCTTGGTTATTCCGAGGTGGATCCGGAAACAAGTGATTGTGATGGGCATGGGACACATGTGTCGGCACTTGCAGCGGGGTCAACAGTGGGTGTGGCCACAGGCGCACGCATCATCGCTGTTCGAGTCCTTGATTGTGATGGCGGTGGCAACGTTGCAGACGTGGTGAAAGCGTTGAGATGGATTCGGGGTCATCACAAATCAGGTGTAGCGGCTGTTGTGAATCTCAGTTTGGGTGTCGACGTGGGTGACAACGGATCTTCTATTGATACACAGGTTGCTGCATTGATTGAAGAAGGCATTGTTGTGACGGTTGCTGCCGGCAATGGTGACGATAATTCTCGCCCGTTGAATGCGTGCGATATTTCTCCGGGAGATGTAACGAGAGCGCTTACGATTGGCGCGAGCACCATCACGGACAGCATGGCGACCTATTCAAATTTCGGCCCATGTATTGACCTTTTGGCTCCAGGCGGTACTGATCAGCGCCCTGTGCAGTCTGCGTGGATGACATCACCTACTTCGTATGACAATGATGTGGGGACTTCGATGGCGTCACCGTTGGTCGCTGGTTATGCGGCTTTATTGGCTCAGCAACAGCCAGGTTTATGTGCCGATCAAATCTCGAATGCGATTGTTGCTCGTGCGACAACGGGTGTACTCACTGGCATCAATCCAACGACACCAAACAGGCTGTTGTTTATCAACACTGCCCCAATCGAAGTGGGTGTTCCCGGACAGCCATCACATGTTGTGACCTCAGTTGAAAACGCCTCAGTCGTTGCAAGTTGGGATGCGCCGTGTGACGGTGGATCTGCAATCACATCGACCACGGTCTCTTTGCTTCGAAACGGAAAAGTTGTGGCCCGCAAATCGGTGGCACCAGGCACCACGGCAGTTCGGTTCTCTGGTGTGAAGAACAACTTCAAGTATCAAGTCGTCATCAAAGCACGGAACGCTGTTGGTGAAGGTGTTGCAACGCATCGTGTGACCACTGGATTAGTGCGTAGTTTGCGTGTAGGACTCAACACTCCACTGACATCTGTTGCAACATTTGGTGGTGACCTGAAGTTGAGTTGGAATGTTTCCTCTTCTTCCCGCAGCATCTGCAAAGTAGTCGGCGCAAGTGTGCGCTTCTTGCGCCCCGGAACCTGCAAGATAGGTCTACGGACCTATGAAGGCGCAACGCCAGTTTTGCGTGGCTTGCGGGTGTCTCGTTAGAGACGCATCACCCTCAACGCTAGACCAAAAACACGGGAGGAAAATCTCCGAAAAGGTGCTTCACAATTGCCAGGTCGAGGAGTACCTTGCGATGAAGGGAACCACTTTGGAGTCCTCGGACTCCGGAAGGAGGCGGCGATGAGTCAACGTCACCGCAATCAGGACCTCGCACCAGCACCGCGAGCCGACTTGAGGGCACACGCCCACAATGAGCGGCATCGGGTGAACAGCGAGTTGCACCTAGTGGTCGAGGCTGTACAACACGGCACCGACGCATTGGATGTCATTGAGCCTGGAATGGCATGGAAACCTGTGCATCATCACGACCCGGAGATAGCGAAAGCGAAAAGCCGTCGTCAACCGTTGAAGCATTGGAAAACCAAGGACTGGAAGCGTCGCAAAACGGTCCGCCGGGCCCGTGCGCAAGCGTGGAATGCGTTGGCCTAA
Organism: Ilumatobacteraceae bacterium; assembly: GCA_044353425.1. Lineage (GTDB taxonomy): Bacteria > Actinomycetota > Acidimicrobiia > Acidimicrobiales > Ilumatobacteraceae > UBA2093. The sequence continues at coordinate 2,617 of JBILBZ010000010.1, forward strand.
ACCAGCCAGTCGGTGACCATCTGCTCGCCGCGGTCATTCCATTCTTCGATGGTGAAGCCAAAGCGCACATGGTCTTCCCATGCACCATTGATCTCTAAGAATCGTTGTGCAATTCCTTCTTCACGAAGGTCCAACTTTTCAACAACTCGACGTGAGTTGCTGTTGCGCGGAATGATGCAAATCTCGAGTCGATGAAGATTCAGTTCTTCAAAAGCGAATTGCATTAGAACAACAATCGACTCGGACATCAATGAGCGTCCAGCTCGTGCGCGATCGATCCAGTAGCCGATGGTGGCCGACTGCATGGCGCCGCGAACGATGTTGTTGAGATTGAGTTCGCCGGCAAAGGTGCCGTCAACAAAGATGCCGAATGCATATTGGCTACCTGCCAAGCGTTCGCGATCTCGTGAGCCACATCTCGCCGCAAATACTTCGCGGTTTGTCTCAGGATCAGGATGATGGGGGAGACGCATTGGTTCCCACTGGGTGAGCCATTCGCCATTGCGACGGCGCACTTCCGACCATGCGTTGAAGTCCTGTGGCACTAAGGGCCTCAACACCACGCGACGGCCATAGAGACGGAGGCCCACACTTGAGGGTCGTGCCGGATGCATGGCGGTCATGGCTTCAGTCTTTCACGAGCTGCGAGACCGTCAAGAAGGCTGCGCGTTGAAATGATGATTTCATCAAGCCGCAAGCGGCGCATTGTGGCAACAAGGATGCAGCATCCCGCAACGATGATGTCGGCACGATCTGCCGACAGGCCTGGGTTAAGTATTCGCTGGGCCAGTGTCTCAGTCGCCATTGTTCGAAATACATCTTCAGCGGCATCGCGGGTGAGGATGAAGCCATGCAGTGCGGTGTCGTCAAAGGTGGCAAGCCCTATTTCGACAGCTGCGATGGTGACAATGGTGCCGGCAATTCCAATGGCACGCGCAGGTGAATTGAGAGCAGGAATCGAGCGCTGAATCTCTTCCAGCTCATCAGAGACAGCGCCGATGAGGTTGGTGAGGTCCTCGGGGCGCGCACGATCAGTCGTGATATGTGACGCAGTACCCGTGACGGAACCGAATGGAATGCTGGCCGACATTTCCGCGTCGATAACTCCGACGGTGTACTCAGTGCTTCCGCCGCCGATGTCGATGACCAACGTAGGAGCAAGTAACTCGGGTAAGCCTGTGAGTGCCCCGCGAAATGCAAAGGTTGCTTCGTCCTTCTCGGACAACACTTCCACGGTGATCCCAGTGCGAGCGTGAACAGCATCGATGAATTGTTGCGTGTTGCTAGCCCGACGACACGCAGCAGTGCCTGTGATGACGATGCGAGAAGCGTCGTGACTTGCAGCAATGGCGATATGCGATGCGATGGTGTCCACGGTTCGTGCAATGGCCTCATCGCTGAGGCTGCCGAGTTGTTGCAGTGTGTCTCCGAGGCGGGTAGTTGCGATCACACGTGCGAGATCTGCACCAGTGCTGTCTTGCACCAACAAGTTGGTGGAGTTTGTACCCACGTCGATGATCGCAACGTTCATAGTCGGGCTGCTCGCGTTGCACCACGTGCATCAAGTTGAGCAGCAACCCATTCACCCACGGCGTCGTCTCCGCCTGCAAGCCAATGTGCGAGATGCGCATGGAGACACTTCACTCCACGACGGGTTCCGCCAACGCCGCCACTAGGGCGATGGCCGGTGTGCGTGGAAGGAATGAGATCATCGCGACGCGCAGCGTATGACGTGTGAATTGCATCGATTGCATCGAGACCAATGAGTGCTTCGACTTCATCGACTGCACCATCAGATTCAAGAGTGCTCACTGCGTGCACTTCACTGCTTCCGACGAGCCAGTACAACGTGGGCATCGGAGTCCCATCTTCGAGAAGAGGCGCATTGAGCAAGACGACAGGCTCACCTTGTGCCGTGCGGACAACCACACGAAATTCGCCTTGTGGAATGCGACCGATAAGGCGAGTGACTGCCTCAATGTCCTCTGCTGAAGGCGCCTCGCCGCTGAGCAGCATTGTTTACTTAGCGATGAACCAGATGACGATTGCTGCAACGACAGCAATGACTGGCAATGCACGCTTCACGATGACACCACGGCTAATCGACAACAAGTCGAGTGCTTCGGCCTCTGGGGCATCAATCTTGCGCACGGTTGGTTGTGCGGGTTCTGCGGATGCTTCAGATGACGTTGCTGGAGCATCTGCTGGCGCAGGCGCCGCAGTCTCAGCAACAGGTGCTGGTGCGGCAGGCGCATCGCTCGCTGCAATCATCTCGTTGAGGTTGACCACGAACTGTGCAAGAAGCTTGTCGGAAATGTCAGCCATTGCGCCGCGACCAAACTGTGCAACCTTGCCGGTGACACTGAGGTCTGTGTTCACCGTTACTGAAGTGGATGTCTCGGTGAGCGATGTGAGTTCTGCGGTGATAAGAGCAGATGCATTGCCCTTGCCGCCGATGTCGCGACCCTCGCCTTTGAGGACCACTTTGTGTGCAACGTCGTCACGCTCAACAAAACTTGCTTGACCTTTGAACTGGGCTTGGATTGGGCCTACCTTCACCTTGACGGCACCGCGGTAGGTATCGCCTTCGATCTCTTGCAGTTGAGCGCCTGGCAAGCAGGGGGCAATGCGCTCGACATCGGTGAGGATGCGCCATGCATCTTCCACGGGTACTTCAACGGTGAATTTGTGGTTCAGGTCCATGTGGAAAGGTCCTCCGTGGTGTCAATGTCTGCAGAATTGCCTTTGCAGGCTACTTCCAGAACGAGTTCAGGGTGCAGACGAATCAGGTCACGTGCACCTGTATCTGGGTCGCCTTCTGTGGAACGAAAGAGTTCCCATACTGTCGAAGACAACTTCACAGGGTTTCCTCGAACGCCGTCATAGGTGGCGATGGCGATAGGAGAGTCGGCGTGAGCGACCGCCTGCCAAGCCTCGGTGGAAATGAACGGTTGATCTCCCAGCCCCACCACAATGGACTCGAACTCATACTCCTCGGCGTATTGGATGGCAGCGAGGACCGAACTGCGCTGACCCGTGGACCAGTCAGGGTTCTGGACTTCCGTGACATCGTCGAGAAGACCCGTCAGAGCCACGGCACCAGTCACGGCAATGCATTGCTCAAAACCGGCCGACACCATGGCGGAGAGGGCGTAGGAGACCACTGGAGCGCCCTTTAGGGGTGCAAGGAGCTTGTGATGGCTTCCTGTGAACCGAGAGCCAGCGCCTGCTGCCAGAAGTACTCCAAGAGTCGTTCGGCGGGGGAGGTACATAAGTAATAGCCTGCCTTAAATGTTCCGCGCTGCCACAGCCCGTCGTGCACTTGCTGCACTGGCAATTGTGACTGTCGTGACCCTGCCCGTTGACGCAATTGCTATCGATAGTGGACTCAGCACCGTCACAGGTGCTGACAGTGTCCAAGCGCCTGGGGAACGAACGAGAGTGCGAAACCCGATCTCGATGCAAGCAGTCTCGGCTCTGTATTTCATCCAGCGCACAGAAAACATCAATGACCCGCAATATCTCTCTGCACGAAAAGCTGTGTCAAACGCAGTTGCTGCAAAGTTAGACATTGATGCGGTTGCTTTGGACAAGGCATGGTCTCGTGCTCCTCGTGCGCATCAAATTGCTGTTCTTGCTGCAATCACTCAACTCGATGTTCCATACGTCGAAGGCAAAGAGGATCCGTACGTCTTTATGGATTGCTCTGGGCTCATGTGGTACGCGTGGCGTGTAGCGGGCGTTGACTTGCCACGCGAATCCGTTTCACAAATGGACCGCCACATGCGAGTAGATCGTAAAGACGCCATCGCAGGAAACATTGTTGGTGAAGGAACGCACATACATATGTACCTGGGCGTCGGCAACGCAATGATTCACGCGCCGTTCAATCGCAAAACAGTTCGCCTCAAGATGATGTCGGAAACACAAGCTTCACGCGTTGTCTGGACAAACCCCAGCCTTATTGCCACCTACCGTTTGTAAACGTATGTGTTCGCTACGAAAGCGAAGTGCAACAGTTAGTGAATAGGTCCATCGGTTGCGCCAAGGGAACGTGCTGCACGTCCGGTTCGAGACGAGATGATCTCGCCCACGATGGAAATGGCAGTTTCCTCTGGGGTTCGACCACCAAGGTCGAGTCCAATCGGAGAATGCACTCGAGCCAATTGCTCAGGCGATGAGATGCCTACTTCGGCAAGGCGCTCAAGGCGCTTTGCGTGAGTCTTGCGACTGCCCATGACGCCGATGTAGCCAACTCGTGTAGCGAGCGCGCCTTCGATTGCAGGAACATCAAACTTTGGGTCGTGCGTCAGAATGCATACGGCATCACGTGGTCCGAGGCGATCGCCGCGTTCTTCGAACATTGGTGTCGGCCACGTCACGCGCACTTCATCGGCCATAGGAAAGCGACGACGAGTGGCGAAGATTTCTCGCGCATCACAGACAGTGACGTGGTAGCCAAGAATCTTTGCAACACGTGCGAGTGCGGCGGTGAAGTCAACGGCGCCAAAAATCCACATCAGTGGCGGCGGAGAAAAGCTTTCAATGAAGACACGAACTGTGTCCGTGTCGATGAGATCTTCTGGTGTCGACTGACCTTCTGGCCCGTAATGGCGCACGATGGTGCGGCCTGCTTCAAGTTCCCCCATCGTGTCGCGGGAAACAACACGATCAATTTCGGCATTGCCAAGCGTGCCACCCGCAATGCCTTCGGGCGTGACAACGAGTAGGGCGCCAACGTTCGGTCCTTCGATGATGGTGGCAAGTGCGACAGGAGAATTGTCGCGAACATGCGAAGAGAAAATCTCGTATGCGTTCATGTCACCACTCAAGAGGCTGAATGAACAAGTGAATGATGCCGCCGCATGTGAGACCAACGGCAAAGGCGTCGTCATCGGAGTAGCCAAAGGTGACCACACGGCTGGGTTGTTCGCCAGAGAGAATCGCAAGAGCTTCGGTGACGACTGCGCTCTCCACGCATCCGCCACTGACGGAACCAATGACTTCGCCGTCTTCGTTCACGGCCATTGCGGCACCGGCGCCACGTGGGCCGGAGCCCTGAATATCAACGACGCGAGCAAGAGCGATGCGCTTGCCGGCTGTGCGCCAACGGTCGATGTCGTCAAGTAGGTCACGCATGATTAATCACCCTAGTGAGATGTTCGAGGGCATCAAGAGAGTGCCCTTCAACAAAGTTGTCGACAAAGGGGAGTGCCGCAGCCATTCCCCGTGCAAGTGGCGCGTATCCGGGCGTTACTTTCAGCGGATTCACCCACACCACCCGAAACGCCACACGTTGCAGTCTCGCCATTTGCTCAGCCAGTACCTCTGGGTCTCCGCGATCCCAGCCATCGGACAAAATCACGACAATGGCACCACGTGCCATTCCGCGCACGCCCCATTGATCATTGAAGAGGCGCATTGTTTCGCCGAGGCGCGTGCCTCCGCTCCAGTCGTGCACTTGTTCGCCAGTGGCGCGCAACGCACGGTCTGGGTCTTTGCTTGAGAGTTCACGGGTGACCCGGGTGAGACGTGTGCCAAGAGTGAATGCCTCCACACGTTGACGCCCTGCAACGCCTGCATGAACGAATCGAACGAGTGCCCGTGCGTACGGCTCCATGGATCCACTGACATCGAGGAGAAACACGATGCGACGAGGCTTTGTGCCGTGTGTTGTCCAGTGGCGTCGCATTGGTTCGCCGGCAGCGGCCAGTGATGCGCGTACTGTGCGGCGCATGTCAGGGCGACGACCACGGAAACGTGTGGGCACTGTGCGAAGCGATGGGCGAGGCGTGCCCGCAACGCGGAGTGTTTCCATGAACTGTTGTGCTTGACGCATCTCGTCATCGCTGTAGTCGGCAAAATCTTTTTCGCGCAAAGTTTCAACGCCAGAGAATCGCACGGTAATGGTGGGCTCGTCCGAAGCATCAGCTTCTCCGCCATCAGAACCTTCTTCTTCCGTGTCAAGTGCAACAGTCACGCTTTGTGTTTCTTCTTCGGGCATCGCGACGCTTTCACGATGTTCCCAAAAAACGGTGAACGCTTTATTGAAGACTGCGATGTCCTCGGGGCGACGCACGAGGGTAGAACGGCCAGCCCAGTACACAGCGGATCGATCTGTCACGCCCACCAATGCGAGTGCGTTCATGAATGTCAGAACAGAGTCGAGAGGTGCGGGTATTTCAAGCGAACGCAAAACACGCGCGAACCCAACGGCAAGTTGGTCGGCAGAGGATTCGACCGTGTGGGACATGATTATCCGTGAAGGAGGCCGCGGTCGAAGGCCTGCTGCACAATCGCGCCAATGCCATGATCGCGAACACGGCTCTGATCTTCGCGGTACTTCAGCACGGTGCCGAGAGTTTGTTCCACAACGGTTTCGTCAATCTGTGTGACGCCAAGACGGCCGAGTGCAGTGGCCCAGTCGATTGTCTCTGCAACTCCGGGCGGCTTATACAAACTGATGCCACGCAATGCTTCAACAGCACCTGCAACTTGACGAGCGAGTACCTCGCCGGCTTCGGGAACACGCAACTGCACAATCGCAACTTCGCGATCGAAGGTGGGGTGTTCGACCCAGTGATACAAACAACGACGCTTGAGTGCATCGTGAACATCACGAGTGCGGTTCGAGGTAAGAATCACGATGGGTGGAGTAGCTGCTTTGAAGGTTCCAATTTCAGGAACGGTTACTTGGAAGTCGGAGAGAACTTCGAGGAGGTACGCCTCGAACTCGTCATCGGCGCGATCGATTTCGTCAATGAGCAACACGGGGCGCTTGCCATCTGCTTGATCAATCGCGCGAAGAATTGCGCGCTTCAACAAAAAGCGCTCGTCGTACAGTTGGCCTTCTAAGGCCTCGGTGCCTGTGCGGCTGGCTTCACCACTTGCTTCAGCGGCGCGAAGGTGCAACAACTGACGCGAGTAGTCCCAGTCATACACGGCCTGTGCTGCATCGATGCCTTCGTAGCACTGCAATCGAATGAGTTCGGCGTCTTGCCAGCGAGCAATTGTCTTTGCTAATTCGGTCTTGCCAACGCCGGCTTCACCTTCCAAGAACAGAGGACGTCCGAGTGACAAGGAAAGGAATACTGCGGTCGCAAGGCCCTCATCGGCAAGGTAGCCATTGGCTGCAAGAGCTTCGGATACGTCGTGCGTGGAAGACGGCTGAATAGGCACCCCTAGAGCGTAGGGCGGGAGGCAACGAGCCCACCATCTGAGCCTCACTAGGGTGGCGAGATGGACTTGGGATTACAGGGAAGAACCGCTGCCGTAGCTGCAGGAACCGCAGGTTTGGGGCTGGCCACGGCAACAGCACTGGCGGCCGAAGGCGTTCGAGTGGTGGTGTGCGGCCGTGATGAGGCGCGACTGAACAACGCACTGCACGTGATTGGGCATGGAGCCGAAGGGTTCATCTGTGATGTCTCCACTGATGCAGGTGGTCGTGAGTTTACGGAGCGCGCGATTGCAACTCTGGGAAGCATCGACATCTTGGTCGCGAATGGTGGTGGGCCACCTCCTGGCGGATTCGCTCACACCGCAGAAGATCAGTATCTCGAGGCTCTGCAGAAGAATCTGCTTTCTGTGGTTGCAATGTGTCAGGTAGCAGTGCCGCCTATGCAACAGCGCGGGTGGGGTCGCGTGCTTGCCATCACATCGGTATCGGTGCGCCAACCCATTGCGAATCTCATCTTGTCCAATACCGCTCGAGCTGGTGTGACTGGATTTCTCAAAACACTTGCCCGTGAAGTTGCTGGTGACGGCGTCACGGTGAACAGCATTCAGCCAGGCACGCATGCCACTGATCGCATTACGCAGTTGTACGGAGCAAACCCCGACGCAAAAGCTATGGGTATTCCCACTGGCGTGATCGGTGATGCCGGAGATTTCGGACACGTCGCTGCCTTCATGTGCAGTGAGTATGCAAAGTTCATGACAGGTGTGCAGTTGCATGTAGACGGTGGCGCATACGCCGGCTTGCAGTAAGTTCGCATCATGCTTCATCACATAGTTCTTTTCACCTGGAATGATTCAGTTCCTGCTGGTCATGCCCAGTTCGCACAAAATGAATTGCTGGCCTATGCCGCAACATTGAAGGGCATTGTTTCGTATCACTGTGGTCCCGACGCCGGACACACCCAAGGTGCTGCCGACTTTGCTGTGAGCGCCATCTTTGAAAGCGTTGAAGACTGGCATGCCTATGACACTGCCGATGAACACAATCGCATTCGTCGCGAAGTGTTTGGCCCCTATGTGGGCGAACGCAAAGTCATTCAGTTCAATATCTGAGCGGTCTGCGCACTTTTGCGCTTTTCCCACGCACTCGCAGAGAACCATGCGATTGATGTTGCTGCGAATCCGAGCAAGCAATCAATCACGAAGTGTTCTCCGAAGTACACCAACGCGGCCATCATCGACAGCGGATACGCCATGACGGCGATACGAAGCCAGCGTGGTGCATTGCGTGTAAACCACAGTGCGACGAGAAGTGAGAGTCCTGCATGAAGAGAGGGCACGGCAGCCACAGCATTCAGCACTGCTGCGCCACGATCCAAGGTGCGTGACACGGTTTTGAGATTCAGTTCCCACCAACCACGACCTGTGATGCGTTGGACGATGCCCATTTTCCCTTCTTCAGACACCATCCACGGCGGAGCTGCAGGGAACACGATGAAAGCAGAGACGGCGATCATCAACGTGACGGAGAATCTGCGAACGTAACGAATCCATTCCAGTCGATTACGAACACGCAGTGTTGCAAGTGGAACCACGGGGAAGATGAAGTGACACATATAGATGATTGCGCCCGTTACGTCATACCAACGAACATCATCGGGAATGTAGAAGCGATCTTGCATCCAGATCACCGGATCATGTCCGAAGAAGAGAAACCGGTCGATGTCGCGGGGAAGTGTGAAGTTGACTCCGATGCCCCATTGATCAGCAGTGCCTCTGCTGTAGTCGTAGGCCATGTAGATCGCGACGATCGCGAACCAGTCGCGAATCATTAATGCGATGTCATCTTTTCCGCGTCCGACTGATGAAACCATGAAGGCAGCGAGCATCCATAGGAGAACAGCGATGCGGTCAACAGGAATTCCGTTAACAATGATGCTGGCAAAGAAGACAGCAAAAAATAATGCGAGAAGGATGCGACGAACCACCGTCATGGTGTCCGCCACCCCGATCATGGGAAAGCTTTAAGCGTTGGTGGATTCAAGCGCACGACGCACGAGGACCTTCGAGAGGTGAACTCGATATTCGGCGCTGGCGTTGAGGTCTGATTGTGGCTCAGCTTCTGCGGCCGCAAGTTCTGCAGCTTCAGCAATGCTGGCTCCGTTGGCGATTGCTTGCGACACGCTTGTTGCGAGAACAGGGACCGAACCCATGTTCACGAGCGCGACGCCTGCTTCATTGCCGCGCTTCCACGCTGCAACTCCAACGATGGCCCAGTCCTGGGCGCGACGATTGAACTTTTGGAAACCCCATGTGGCACCGTTCATCTTTGGAACACGAATCTCGGTGAGCATTTCGTCAGGTGCCAGTGCGGACTCCAGGAAGCCAACGTAGAACTCGTTTGCTGGAATCTCGCGAGTGCCATTCGGGCCCTGCACGACGTATGTTGCCCCCATTGCAAGCGTGGTTGCTGGAAGGTCGGATGCTGAGTCGGCGTGAGCGATGGAACCACCGATGGTTCCGCGGTGACGAACCTGTGGGTCGCCCACATGGCTTGCAGCATTTGCCAAGAGCGGTGCATGTTGCAACACAATGGGTGACTTTTCAACATCCATGTGGCGAGTGAGCGCACCGATGGCAATGTGATCACCAGCGTCGCGGATGTATGACAAGTCGGTGATGCGAGCAATGTCGATGAGCACTGCTGGTTGTGCAAGACGAAGCTTCATGAGTGGCAACAAGCTGTGACCGCCAGCGAGGAACTTGGCGTCTTCGCCGTATTCGCTCACGAGTGAAATTGCTTCGGCGGCTGATGATGCGCGCTTGTAATCAAAAGGTGCGGGAATCATGAGAGCTCCTTACTTCGCCTGTGCTGCAGCGAGCACTGACTTCACGATGTTGTGGTAACCGGTGCAGCGGCACAAGTTGCCTTCAAGGCCGATACGTACTTCTTCTTCGGTGGGGTTTGGGTTCTCCTTCAGCAAGCTGATGGAAGCCATCACCATTCCTGGTGTGCAGAATCCGCACTGAAGGCCATGGTTTTCCATGAATGCAGTTTGCATCGGATGCATGACGCCGTCTTTTGCGAGGCCTTCGATAGTGGTGACTTCACAGCCATCTGCTTGTGCAGCCAACATCGTGCAGCTCTTTGCAGATTCGCCGTCGACATGCAATGAACATGCGCCGCAGCTTGATGTATCGCAACCAATGTTGGTGCCGGTGAGGCCGAGTGTGTCACGAACGTACTGCACCAGCAATGTGCGTGGCTCAATCTCGCTCTCGTGCTTTGTTCCGTTGACGGTGATGGTGACCTTCATTGTGGGTTCCTTCTACTTGTGTCGTTCTGTGTGATGAATTGTTAGCGAGCCTGCTGGATAGCAGACCAGACGCGTTCGGCTGTTGTGGGCATATCAATGTGGCGCACACCAAGATGTGACACTGCATCGATCACGGCAGATTGAAGAGCTGGCGTAGAACCGATAGTTCCTGATTCGCCAATTCCCTTTGCGCCAATCAAGTTGTTCGGCGTTGGTGTCTCCATGTGAATGACATTCACGCTCGGCATCTCAGCAGCGGAGATAAAGGCGTAGTCCGCAAGGTTTGACGTGATGGGGTTGCCATCTTCGTCGTAGCGCACCTCTTCAAGCAACGCTTGTGCTGCACCCTGTGCAACACCACCGTGGATCTGGCCTTCAAGCAACATGGGGTTCAAGACAGTGCCGGCATCGTCACATGCGTAGTGCGCAATATGTGTGACTTTGCCTGTCTCGGTATCAACTTCAACGATGCCAACGTGGGCACCGAAGGGGAATGTTGGGCCGACAACACCGATGATGTCTGAATGTGCGAGACCACCTGTTGGCTTTTCTGCCAATGCAAGGTCTGCCCATGTTTTTGAAACAGCAGGTGTTCCTGCAACATGGAAAATGCCCTTGTCTTTGTCGAGAACAATGTCTGCCTCGTTCGCTTCAAGAAGGCGAGCTGCAACACTCTTTGCTTTCTCAGCAAGTGTTCCGGCAACTGAATACACAGCGTTTCCTCCTTGCTGCAATGAGCGTGAACCCATGGTTCCAGTACCAACAGGAACAAGGTCGGTGTCGCCCCAGACAAGTTCGATCTTGTCCATCGGGATGCCTGTTTGTTCGCTGGCAAGCATCGACCATGACGTGTCGTGCCCCTGACCATGCGGTGACGTACCTGTGAAGATCCGCGCACTGCCGTCGTCGAGTACTTCGACCTTCGCTGATTCGCCTGTGCCTACGCCACCAGTGATTTCGACATACACACTCACGCCGATGCCCAACTGCTTGGGGTCATTGTTTGCGCGACGCTCGGCTTGCTTCTTGCGCCATCCGGCGTAGTCGGATGCTTCGAGCGTGCGATTCAGTGACTCTTCATAGTTGCCCACGTCGTAAGTGCCACCGATTGCGGTTGTGTGTGGCTCCATAAATTTTGGAATGAGGTTGACGCGACGCACTTCTGCAGCATCCATTCCGATTTCTGCAGCGAACATGTCCATCGCTCGCTCGATAGCAGCAGTTGCTTCGGGGCGACCTGCACCGCGGTACGCAACTGTTGGAGTGGTGTTGGTAACAACTGATGTTGTGCGGCATTCGATATTGGGAATTGCATAGACACCAGAGGACATTGGACGTGTCATGAATGGCGCGAGGATTGTTCCCATGTCGACCCAAGCACCTGAATCTTGGATGGCGTGCATTTGATAGTGCGATACCTTGCCGTTGCGAGATCCACCAATAGTGATGAACTGCAATTGAGCGCGACCGTGGCCAAGGCCGACCATGGATTCACTGCGCGTCTCGCGCCAGCGAACCGGGCGACCAATGCGCTTTGCAACGACGCCAAGAAGTAGATCTTCTGGGTAGGTGCCGATCTTTGCGCCGAAGCCACCACCAACATCGGGTGTCTTCACACGCACTTGAGAAACGTCGACGCCGTTTGCTGCTGCAATGGGTGCAGGTGCACCTTGTGCATGCTGTGTGGAGAGCCATTGTGTGAGGCGACCATCGGGTCCCCACGCTGCAGCGGCTCCGCGTACTTCAAGCGGGCATGGAGCAACGCGCTGATTGATGTAACGACCAGTGACGACTACTTCGCAATCAGCAAAGAAAGCTTCGCCAGAGTTTTCGGGAATTCCCAAGGCAGTGGTGTCGAAGACAACATTGCTTCCACACGCTTCATACAGGTGCAGTGAACTTGCCATGGCTTTCTCGAGATCGACGAGAGCCTCAAGAACGTCGTAGTCAACAATGATTGCCTCTGATGCATCTTCGCCTTGTTCGCGTGTTTCGCTCACGATGATGGCAAGTGGTTCGCCGACATACCGAACTTTGTCGGTCGCAAGAAGAGTGCGAGTCGCTGCTGGGTTGTACGCGGAAGGAACTGGCTGCAGTCCAAGATCTGCACCAGTGAAGACTGCGATGACGCCAGGCATCTGTGCTGCTTCTGAAGTATCGATCGAAAGAATGCGACCATGAGCGACACTGCTACGTGCATAGGTGACATGTGCTGCGTTGTGGAGCAACGGCTCATCAAGAAGGTCGTCGACGTACACGCCGCCGGTGGTGAGGAACTTTGGATCTTCTTTACGAAGGACCCGGTTACCAAGAATGCTTCCGCCCATCAGATTCTCCCTGGCCTATGGCCGTTGACGTAAGGAAGACACTACTCAGGTCATCGCTTCAGCGAAAAGGGGAGGGCAAGTGCAATTAGGGCGCGAGTGGCGACAGTGCGTTACCTGATGCCTGAGCAACTTCTGCCCGGACCCGAACGATGTCGGTCACCATTGTGTACGGCCAAGTTTGAGGGAGATCTGTGGGCAAAGCGGGCATCTGTGTGAGTGCAAGGCGCTTTTCACCTGGCAAGACGTACCCCAACAGGCTTCGTGCAGCATTGCGAATGCCTTCAGGAGTGGATAGCTCTCCCACCTCTATTTGAAGTTGCTCATTGGCATCGGCGAGAGCTTCAAATTCTGCAGTTTTTGCGTCAAGGGCTTTGCTTTGGGCACGAAAGTCCCGCACAGGAATGATGACTAAGGAAAGAACTGCGGCAATTGCAAAGGACCCGCCGACCAACCGAATGCCCCATTTGGTCACCAGATGCTTGACCTTCGCGTCTTCAGGAGTCGGTCGGACAACTGAACGAGTGATGTCCCGTGTGCGCTCTTTGGCGCGGGTCACTGTTGAGTTGGAACGAGGAGCCACGCCTCCATTGTGCCGTGTGAGTGAGGTGCCAATGTGGCACCCGAACATAGGTTCGCTTAGCGCAGTGGTGCGAGTGCTGAATGACCGCGGAATCGCGCGGAGTCTCCGAGCAACTCTTCAATGCGGAGTAGTTGGTTGTATTTCGCAACACGATCACTACGTGCTGGTGCACCTGTCTTGATCTGGCCACAATTTGTCGCAACCGCGAGGTCGGCGATGGTTGCGTCCTCTGTCTCACCACTGCGATGGCTCATCACGCTTGTGTATGAGTGACGTGTTGCCATCTCGACTGTGTCGAGAGTTTCGCTGAGGGTGCCGATCTGGTTGACCTTGACAAGAACGCTGTTCGCAACTTTGCGATCGATGCCCATGCGAAGTCGACGTGCATTTGTTACGAAGAGATCATCACCAACAAGTTGGATACGTCCGCCCAGTGATTGGGTGAGCTGTGCCCATCCGTCCCAGTCGTCTTCGGCCATGCCATCTTCGATGCTGACAATGGGGTAGCGGTCAACAAGCGATGCCCACCACTCAACCATCTGCCCAGCAGAAAGAACTTTGCCTTCACCGGTCAGGTGGTACGAACCGTCTCGGTACAACTCGCTCATCGCGGGGTCGAGTGCAATGGCAATGTCCTTGCCTGGTGCATAGCCAGCTTTTTCAATTGCTTCCACCAACACAACGACTGCTTCTTCGTTGCTTGCGAGGTTGGGAGCGAATCCACCCTCGTCGCCAACTGCAGTGGAGAGACCGCGATCGTGCAACACCTTCTTCAGTGTGTGGTACGTCTCAACGCCCCAGCGCAAAGCTTCGCGGAAACTCGGTGCACCGACAGGCATGATCATGAATTCTTGAAGGTCGACGTTGTTGTCGGCATGTGCACCGCCGTTGATGACATTCATCATTGGTACTGGCAGTACGTGTGCGTGTGGGCCGCCCACAGCACGGAAGAGAGGGAGCTCAAGTTCGTTGGCAGCAGCATGAGCAACCGCAAGGCTGGCGCCCAACATGGCATTGGCGCCCAACTTTGATTTGTTCTCGGTTCCGTCAAGGTCAATGAGCGCAGAGTCGAATGCGCGCTGGTCGGTGGCGTCCATGCCTGTGACTGCACCGGCAATGTGTGTGTTGACATTCTCAACCGCGCGCGTCACGCCCTTGCCGAGGTAACGAGAACCACCATCGCGCAGTTCCACTGCTTCGTGTTCTCCCGTGGATGCACCTGAAGGAACAATGGCGCGACCCGTTGCGCCACTGTCGAGGACGACCTCGACCTCCACCGTGGGGTTGCCACGGGAGTCCAATACTTCGCGACCAATGACTTCAACGATTTCGCTCATAGAGAGAACGCTAGTGAGTCGGGTGCTGCTTGACCACTTCCCAGAGGTCATCAAGTTGCTCGAGACTCATGTCTTTCATCACAAGTCCCTGTTCGGCGGCCAGTTTTTCTACTGATTCCACACGTGAACGGAACTTATTCACGGCGATGCGCAGAGCACTCTCGGGGTCAATATCGAGATGGCGGGCAACGTTGACCACAGCAAACAGCAGGTCTCCGACCTCGGCCATTGTCGCCTCGGGGTCACCCGTCAGCAGAGCTTGTTGGATTTCGCCTGCTTCCTCACTGATCTTTGTGAGAGGGCCGTTCACATCTGGCCAATCGAACCCGACCTTTGCAGCTCGACTTTGCGTCTTGCTCGCCAACTGCAATGACGGTGCACCAAGTACAACACCATCAAAGATGCCCGTTCGTTCTGGTTTCTCGGCGCGCTTGATGGCTTCCCAGTTCGATTCAACCTCGCTAGACGAATTCACCTCGACATCGCCAAAGACATGTGGGTGTCGTGACACCAATTTGTCGTGCACTGTTCGTGCAACATCAGCCATTGTGAAGCGTCCTTGTTCCTCGGCGATCGCTGCATGGAACTCGACTTGGTACAACAAGTCCCCAAGCTCCTCGATGAGGTCATCATCAGTACTTGGGTCATCTGCGTTCAGCTTTTCAATAGCGTCAACGACTTCGTATGTTTCTTCGATGAGATAGCGCACGAGGGAATGGTGGGTCTGCTCCATGTCCCATGGACACTCATCACGAAGTGTGCGCGCCAACTGGTGAAAGCGCACCATCTCTGCAGCAACGGGAGTACTCAGAGACGGGATGTAGAGAGATGTGAGATGGTCAGCTTCAAGGACACGGTCCATCTCGGACCATGTGGTGTGCTCGATGCGTTCATCAGGCAAACCAACGTGATGCAGCAATACGACAGGAGTTGTTGGGTCGGGGTCTTCAATGCTGAGTTTGATATCTGAGAGAACCCAGTTGGCGTGAGTGTGTGCAACGAGAATTGGTCCAGTAACTCCCGCTGCAGATCGGCTGAACATGTGACCATCGATGAGAGTCACTCCAGTCTCAACCGGATCAAGTTTCAGAACGCGCCACACTTCATCGAGAAATGACACTGCTGAGTGCAATTCAATCTCAACATCGGATTGTTCCCGCAAATGTGCGACGGTTTGCTCCAGAACGAGTGGTGAACCAGGAACTGCGTAGAGAACTTCTGTATGCAGATGAGCTGCGGCAATGAGTTCTGAAGCGATCGTGGAGTACACATCCTCAAAAGAGGATGCAGCGTCGTAGATGTGATCAAACGTGTGTGCATCGGGTACAAGATGCGCCGACGGATGTTGCGCTGTTCGGAGATATCGATGTGTGATGCGCTGGATGACGGCCAACGTTGCGACCGTGACCAGAGATTCGTCTCCGGGGCCGAGGCCAACGATGACGATTCGCGCCATTAGGAAATCTTCGCGGTAGCGGCGACCCAGGTGCCGTAGGTGGAATTCACGGTTATGTCAGACATTGTTATAAAGGCGGAAATTAATGCCCCTGCCGGGTTCTCATTAAGAACATTGGACACGGAATCTTTTACTTCGCTGTATGGATGGCTCAAAATAATGTGCCAACCGTATTCAGTTTTGACTGGTTGTGTTGGCACACCCGGCTTTGCTGCAACCGCACCGACCATAAAGTCACTAATGAGATTCTCCTGCATTGAGGCAAGCAAACTGCAGGGTTCATCACCAGTAGCCAATGCCCCACCTGAGGTTTTTGAACCAGGGTCAATTGAGACTTTCTTTGCGACATCTGCAAACTTTTCACCATCAGTAATCTGCTTGAGCGCTTTCGTGGCCTGTGCTTTTGTTTTGACGAGAATGTGACTAAGACAAATCACCCCAGTAGATGCAGGTGCCTCGTTGTAGAGCTTCTCTATTTTTTTAGCTGATGGCTTTTTTATCCTGGAGGCAGTGCGCTTTGCGACGCTGTCATTAATCAAAAATCTCTTCAGTGCCTCGGGGTATGTGGCCGTTTCTGGAGCAGATTCAAATTGTTCCTCAATCATTGCTCTGTCTGCGGGGTCCTCTTCAAGATTGTTCTTCTTGGCGAACTGGACAATTGCTTGGTGAACCACGATTATCTCGAGCACTTGATTCATTGTTGCTTTGGGGATTGTGCCGTTCTGCTTTGTGATTTCTCCGACCTCAACCAGTGCGTCAACGAGAGCGTTGAGTTCTTCTTTTGAATAGCTCTCGCCATTGATCGTGAATGCAGATGGCGAAGGCCTAAAGGCGATGAACGAGCCAGCAAGAGCAACGACAAGCACAAGCGCCGAGGCCACAATCAGGATTGACTTCTTTCTCTTTCTCCTCTGTTCAGATGATTCACCATCTTCGAATGCATCTAACTCACTTGTTTCCATCGGTGACAGTGCGGATTCTGAAGATTGAGAATTCAATGCAACCCCACAAGAAGGACAAAAGTTCGAACCGGTGCTCTCCGCTCCGCAGGATTTACAAAATGAGCTCATAGTTTCCTCATGGTGAGTTGTGGTCTAAGTGGCTTCAAGATTGATCCGTGCCGTACGTGGCGGGAGAGGGTTGTCTTGGTCACCCTTAGACCTTAGTGGTCGGCGGGCTCAAAGAGCTCGTGCAACAGCTCTGTGATCACTGTCGTGGGATGCGTGCCCCGCTTGATGGGTACAACAAGAAGGCCTGATTGCTCTTTAAATGTGGCTCCGGGAGCAAGGCGTCGCAGGGTCATGGTTTGGCTTGCGCGCAACTGAACCGGGCTGATTCGTGCTTCGTTCCCATTGGTCACAATCTCGGTGATGCCAATGCGAATGCATTCCACACGCAGCGCGCCGACGGCAATGAGGGACTGCGCGGGTGTGGGCAGTGGGCCAAAACGGTCTCGCCATTCATTTTCAATATCGGAGAGCTCTTGCTCGGTGCGCACAGTTGCAAGGCGACGGTATGCCTCGAGACGCAACTCCTCACTCGGCACATAATCGTCAGGAAGATGAGCGTCAACAGAGATATCAACTTTGATCTCTGCTACTTCTTCGGCGCGTTCACCCTTCATCTCTGAAACAGCTTCGGTGACCATCTGGCAGTAGAGGTCGTACCCAACCGCAGCGATGTGACCGCTCTGTGCTTCACCCAAAAGATTTCCTGCGCCGCGAATTTCAAGGTCTCGCATCGCAATCTTGAAACCACTACCGAGTTCAGTTGTCTCACCAATGGTGCGCAAGCGCTCGTAGGCATCTTCCGACAATGCCTTGTCGCGCGGATGAAAGAGATACGCATATGCGCGTTGACCACTGCGACCAACACGTCCACGTAACTGATGCATCTGGCCAAGGCCCAAGAGATCGGCACGTTCTACAACGAGCGTGTTCACAGTCGGCATGTCGATGCCGCTCTCAATGATGGTGGTACAAACAAGAACGTCGTACTGGCCTTCCCAAAAGTCGAGCACAATCTGTTCGAGTTGTGTTTCATCCATCTGGCCATGCGCTACCGCAACACGAGCTTCGGGAACCCATTCACGCAATTCAGCGGCACGTTCTTCAATCGATTGCACTCGGTTATGCACCCAGAACACCTGGCCTTCGCGGAGGAGTTCACGTCGAATTGCTTCGATGGCGACCTGTTCGCTCTGTTCGCCGACATACGTGAGGATCGGTTGACGTTCTGCAGGAGGTGTCTGCAGAAGAGAGAGGTCTCGAATTCCGACAAGGCTCATCTCTAGTGTGCGTGGAATTGGTGTTGCCGACATTGAAAGAACGTCAACATTTTCTTTCATGCGCTTCATCGCTTCTTTGTGCTGCACGCCGAATCGTTGTTCTTCGTCCACAACAAGAAGTCCAAGGTTCTTGAACTCAACACTTTCTTGTAAGAGTCGATGAGTGCCGATCACACAATCAATCTCGCCGGACTTCAGGCCCGCAATGACTTTCTTTGCTTCCTTTGTGGTGAGGAAACGTGACAGAACTTCGACCTTGATGGGGTAGCCGGCAAAGCGCTCGGAGAATGTGTTGCCGTGTTGGGTGGCGAGCAAGGTGGTGGGAACAAGTACTGCAACCTGCATGCCATCTTGAATTGCCTTGAAAGCAGCGCGGACTGCGACTTCGGTTTTGCCAAAGCCCACATCACCACACACAAGGCGGTCCATTGGAACATCGCGTTCCATGTCTTCTTTGATGGAGGCAATTGCAGTGAGTTGGTCTGGTGTCTCCACAAAAGGAAACGCTGATTCCATCTCGTCTTGCCAAGGAGTATCAGGCGGGAACGCATGACCCTTTGCGCTCACGCGACGCTGGTAGAGCAACACAAGTTCTTGCGCGACTTCGCGAACAGCAGAGCGCACTCTGGACTTTGCGCGTGCAAAGTCGCTGCCGCCCATGCGATGCAATGTGGGTGCTTCGCCGCCGACGTACTGACGAATGACGCCAATTTGTTCGGTCGGGACATACAGCTTGTCGCCGCCCTTGTATGCGATCAGTAAGTAGTCACGCTCAACGCCACCGATGGTGCGTTTCACCATGCCCTCGTACTTGCCCACACCGTGATGTGCGTGCACCACATAGCCACCTGGTTGCAGGTCTTCGAACACTGTGGTGGAGGAGCGGCCCCGCGATGGTTTTGATCGACGTGTGCGACGACGGCCACTGAGGTCTGACTCGGTGATGATTGCAACCTTGGTGTTCGGAAGCGAAACACCGTGCGATTGCGGCGCACATGTAGCCCATGCGCCAGGACGTGCGATTGTGTCTGCGTCTTCAGTAGATGTGAAGTCGGTGCCATGTGATCGCATCAACTCAACAAGACGGTTCACAGACTCTGGTGTCTCGGCCGCAAGGATGATGCGCCATTTGTCAGCGAGCATTTCATTGATACGTCGCACAACAGAGGTGGGGTCGTGCACGATTGTTCCCCATGTCGACGCAGGAACGGCAGGGCCATCAACGCTTTCGGCACTGGGCACAAGAGAAATGGTGGGAATGCGATGGTCGCCCGACAGTAAGCGATCGGTGTTGACATGAAGTCGTGGGAAGGCGACATCTGCATCGCGTGCCCATGAAGTGGCGAGCGCACGTGCAAGATCGTCTTCTTCTGCGAGCAGATCATTGGCGCGGTCGCTCATGCGACGCGGTTCGATCATGATGATGAGTGCGTCATCGCCAATGTGATCGGTGAGAAGTTCATCGCTTTCGGTGAGCCACGGCAGCCAACTCTCCATACCATCGAAGATCTGTCCTTCGGAGAGTCGTTCCCATTGCTCGCGTCCCCAGGGCTCTGATGCAACGAGCGATGCTGCTCGTTCTTTCACTCCATCGACGTACAGAAGTTCGCGAGCAGGAAAGATCAGCGTGGTTGCAAGATCATCGGTGCTTCGCTGATCTGAAATGGTGAAGCGCGTGAGTCGATCAATCTCATCGCCCCACATGTCAACACGAACAGGCTCTGTATCTGTCGCGGGGAAGATGTCAACAATGGCGCCACGACGTGCGAATTCTCCGCGGTGCTCAACAACTGTTTCTCGGCGATAGCCGAAGTGGATAAGTTGTTCGCAAAGTTGATCGATATCGACGGTTGTTCCGACTGAGATTCGAATCGGGTCTGTGGTCGTTGTCCCAGGTGCGAGTTTCTGAAGCAGTGCGCGAGTGCCCGCGACAATCACTGTCGGACATTCATCTTCGTTTCGTAAGCGCCACATGGTGCGCATGCGTGCGCCCATTGTGTGAACTGCAGGACTCACACGTTCAAATGGCAATGTTTCCCACGCAGGGAAAAGATCAACAGATGATTCACCAAGAAACGCGGCAAGATCATCGGCGATTTCTTGAGCCATCGTTCCAGTTGGTGTGGCAACAATGATGGGGCGTCGACCATTGGCACGCGTCATACCTGCAATGACAGCCGCACGTGCTGCTTCAGGAACCGCGATGACTGCGTTACGCGAGCCTGCAACAGCCTCAATACCCGGCTCCTGTGAGATGACAGCAGCAAGTGATTCAAAGGGAGCAATGTGCTCGGGGTCTGAGTTCACCTCGCGTTGTACTCTCGCATCGCGGCGTCGAGGCCTTCCTTCATGATGCGTTCGACTGCATCACATGCGGTTTCTACTGCGACGTCAAGAATCTTTCGTTCAGCAGCGGGGATAGACGACAGAACATGGTCTGCGCCTTGTTCTTTTGTCGACGGCTTGCCGACTCCGATGCGCACGCGCATGTAGTCATTGGTGCCCATGTGTTGAGAAATGGATTTGAGACCGTTGTGTCCGGCGAGTCCGCCGCCCATCTTTAGTTTCACTGCGCCAGGTTCAAGATCAAGTTCGTCATGAATGACGATGATGTTCGCAGCAGGAATCTTGTAGCGCCGCGCAATAGGGCCAACAGCTTCGCCTGAATCATTCATCCACGTTGTTGGCACTGCGAGAACAATGGCGTGATCACCAATGCGAGTTTCGGCTACTTGTGCACGGTCTCTGCCGACTTTGAGAGAAACACTGAGACGTTGCGCAAGCAACTCAATTGCGTCAGTGCCCACGTTGTGTCGAGTGCGGGCGTACTTCTTGCCTGGATTGCCGAGGCCGACGATGAGTGTTCGTTGCATGTCACCCGAACGAGGTTCAGAGCGACGCAACATGGCTAATCAGATGTGATGACGACCCGTGGGCCGTGTCATCAGGCGGTTGCTTCGGGAGCAGCTTCAGCTGCAGTTGCAGCCTGAGCAGCTTCGGTTGCCGCACGTGAGATAAGAACTGTTGCCACTGGCATGTCAGGGTCGCCGGTTGCGACAACGCCAGCAGGAAGCTTGACGTCAGCCAAGCGAATCACGCTGTCGGTGCGCATCTCGGTGATGTCAATGGAAATCTCGTTTGGCACGTTTGCAGGAGTGGTGCGAACTTCGATGGTGTCGACAGCTGGGTCAACGAGACCGCCAGCAGAGACAACTGCCTTGGCTGTTCCGGTGAGAACCACTGGCACCTGCATCGTGATTTCCTCTGTGAGGTCGATCTGGATGAAGTCGATGTGAGCAACGTTGCGGCGCACTGGGTGGCGCTGCAGTTCCTTGATGACCGCGCTGTAGTTCTTGCCGTCAACATTGAGGGTGAGAATTGTGTTCTGACCTGCAGGGCCCGAGATTGCGACACGAAGATCACGGCGCACCACGGTGAGGGAGATTGGGTCCATGCCATGTCCGTAGAGGACTGCTGGAATGCGATCGGCGGCGCGGAGACGACGGGAAGCTGCGCTACCTGTTTCGCGGCCTACTTCGGCGGAGAGAGTTGCTGTATTCGACACGGCTAGGGAGTCTATGCCCGCAAGCCCCAACTGCCACACGGAACCCTAAATGGCATCGAGAATGGGGGATTGGCCCCATTCGACGGCTGTTAGGACTGGTTTTCGCCGTTGAAGAGTTCGGAGACGCTTGTTTCGTCGAAGACGGCCGCCAGGGCATCGGCGATGATTTTGGCCACGGACAGAACCTCGACCTTGTCAAACATCTTCTCGGAGGCAAGCGGCAAGGTGTTGGTGAGAACAACCCGGGTGATGGGGGATTTCGACAGGCGTTCGACCGCGGGGTCGGACAACACGCCATGTGTTGCCATTGCCCAGACTTCCTTTGCGCCACGGTCGAGCAACAGTTCGGCTGCGGAGCAGATGGTGCCGCCGGTGTCGATCATGTCGTCGGTGAGGATGCACAGACGACCATCGATGTCACCAATGACTTCTTTTGCGATCGCAACATTCTGCGTGCCCTTTGGGCGACGCTTGTTAATGAAAGCAACATCGGCGTTCTTGTCGGATAAGTGCTGAGCGAATCGTTCTGCAACCTTTACGCGACCGGCATCTGGCGACACGATGACGAGATCTTGTTCTGCGTGTTGACGAACGTACTGCTCAAGCACGGGGAGTGCGGTGAGATGGTCAACGGGGCCAGAGAAAAAACCTTGAATCTGACTGCTGTGCAAGTCGATGGAGACCATGCGTGATGCGCCCGCAGCTTTGAACATGTCAGCAATGAGGCGCGCTGTAATTGGCTCGCGGCCTTCAGCTTTGCGGTCTTGACGTGCGTAACCGTAGAAAGGACACACTGCAGTGATGCGCTTTGCTGATGCACGTTGCGCGGCATCAATCATGATGAGTTGTTCCATGATGCTGTCGTTGATCGAACCAGCATCGGTACCGAAGTGTGACTGCATTACGAAGACGTCGCCACCGCGAATGCTGTCGGAGAAACGTGGACGAATTTCACCGTTGGCGAACTGCACAACATTTGCGTCTCCCAACGCAATGTTGAGATGTCCTGCGACTTCAGTGGCGAGCGTGGGGTGCGTCCGTCCGGTGAAAAGCGACAAGCGCTTGGTGGTGACCTTCTCCATGGAACGGTTGCTCATGGAAACCAAGTGTAGAACGCGAGAGCTTCGAGCCCATTGGCCGCCGATGATGGCCATACCCAGTGCCGCACGAAGCAAGTACTGGGAGGGGCACTGACGTGCCCCATGGTTCCGGGAAGAGGACTCGAACCCCTATTAACGGGACCAAAACCCGCTGTCCTGCCAATTGAACGATCCCGGAAGGAAGTAATAACGGTAGCGGATTTTCTTTTTTCTGCATTGTCCCGATAGGTTCTTATGCCTTATGGGTTCTCTGATCAAGAAGCGTCGCAAGCGCATGCGCAAAAAGAAGCACAAGAAGATGCTTCGTCGCACACGCCACCAGCGTCGCAAGTAGCACTACAACTACACGTACAAGTTCATACAACGCGTCCCGCATCGGGGCGCGTTGTCGTGTGTACCACCCGAAGTCCGTCCAGACCCTCAGAACTGAGGGAAACGTGGCCGTTGACGAACCAGGTAGCCCCGGAGCCTGCAAGAAATGGGGCAAACCCCAGCGAGTCAGCAATGCGCTGACGCCAGACAGCTAACTCGGGAACAGCGGCCAATGCAGCTGGCTCAAGGTCATTGCCATTGTCGCCGTGAGGCCCTCCCATGTCATCCCAGGTGGAATACACGAGGGGCGTTGAGACGTGGACCGGGGGAATCAGCAGTGTGATGTCACGGGGTTCGAATGGCAGCGGCTCGACAATTTCGCCGATGCCAGAGACTCGTGCACGACCGCCGGTGAGCGAAAACGCGATGTCGGCACCAATGCGAGCAGCAGCCGTGGCG
>JBILBZ010000174.1:0-2659 GCA_044353425.1 Ilumatobacteraceae bacterium
TCAAGTGAGAACGCAATGAAAGTACGCCCGAGCGTCAAAAAAATCTGTGAGAAGTGCAAGATCATCCGTCGTCACGGGCGTGTGATGGTGATCTGCGAAAACCCCCGGCACAAGCAGCGCCAGGGCTGAGAAAGTCAACGAAGGAAACGTAACAACATGGCACGTATTGCTGGAGTCGACATCCCACGCGAAAAGCGTTTGGTGATCTCGTTGACATACATATTTGGTATCGGAAGTTCAACCGCACAGAAAATCTGTGTGGCCGCTGGACTCAATGAAAGCACTCGCGTTCGCGACCTTACCGAGGATGAAATCAACCGCATCCGCGCTTGGGTCGACGCGAACATCACCGTTGAAGGTGACCTTCGCCGAGATGTTCAACAGGACATCAAGCGCAAGATCGAAATCGGATGCCTCCAAGGCGTTCGTCATCGCAAGGGTCTTCCCGTTCGTGGTCAGCGCACGCACACCAATGCGCGCACACGCAAGGGACCAAAGAAGACCGTTGCAAACAAGAAGAAGGCAGTGAGGTAGAACCATGGCCAAGGCACAAGCAGGCGGTCGTCGTCCACGCAAGCGCGAGCGCAAGAACGTCACCTCTGGTGTGGTTCACATCAAGAGCTCGTTCAACAACACGATCGTTTCCATCACCGACATGGAAGGCAATGTCATTTCATGGGCGTCTTCCGGTGGCGTTGGTTTCAAGGGTTCACGCAAGTCGACTCCGTTCGCCGCACAGATGGCAGCAGAGAAGGCAGGCAAGGCAGCAATGGAGCATGGTCTTCGTCGCGCCGAAGTTCATGTGAAGGGACCAGGTTCTGGTCGCGACACTGCTCTTCGTTCAATTCAGAACGTCGGCATTGAAGTCTCAGGCATCAAGGACGTCACCCCCGTCCCACACAATGGTTGCCGTCAGCCAAAGCGTCGTAGGAGCTAATCATGGCCCGTTACACAGGACCAAAGGTGCGCATTTCGCGTCGCCTGAACACCAACATTTTCGAGAACGAAAAGGGCTCAAAGGCTCTTGATCGTCGTCCTTTCCCACCAGGTGCACACGGCCGCACACGCCGTCGTAATGCTGGTTCGGAATACCTCGCTCAGTTGCAGGAAAAGCAGAAGGCTAAGTACATCTACGGTGTGCTCGAGCGTCAGTTCCGCAACACATACGAAGAGGCAAACCGTCTTGCAGGTCCAACCGGTGAAAACCTTTTGCGCCTTCTCGAACTGCGTCTTGACAACATCGTCTTCCGTGCAGGTTGGGGTTCAACACGCCCACAGGCACGTCAGTTCGTGAACCACGGCCTCATCCTTGTTGATGGCAAGCGCGTTGACATTGCGTCATTCCGCGTGAAGCGTGGACATGTCATTTCACTTTCGCCAAAGGCAAAAGAAATGATTCAGATTCAGCACAACATCGACACGCTTGATCGTGCACTTGTTGGTTGGCTCGAAGCTGGTGACAAGCAAGTCACCGTGCGCGACCTTCCACAGCGCGAGCACATCGACATCCCCGTCCGCGAGCAGCTCATCGTCGAGCTGTACTCGAAGTAATCGAAAGCCTTTCCAGAGGAGAGCATCATGCTTGTTATTCAGCGTCCTTCCGTCGAGGCAATCGGCGAAGATCATCCAACACGTCAGCGTTTTGCTGTCGGCCCACTCGAGCCAGGCTTCGGCCACACCATTGGTAACTCGTTGCGCCGAACATTGCTGTCGTCAATTCCTGGTGCAGCAATCACCACTGTCAAGTTTGACAATGTTGAGCACGAGTTCACCACTATCAAGGGCATGACAGAAGACGTCACCGAGTTCATCATGAACTTGAAGGACGTTGTTGTTGTGTCACAGAACGACGAGCCAGTCGTTCTTCGTGTCGACATCTCTGGTCCTGCAACATTCACTGCCGGTGACATTCAGACAACAGCTGATGTGCAGATCCTTAACCCATCGCTGCACCTTGCAACGTTGAACGCAGGTGCACAACTTGGTCTTGATATCACCATCGAGCGCGGTCGTGGTTACCTCTCGACAGAGCGTGATGCAGAGAGCCGCATCATTGGTGTTATCCCCATCGATGCAATCTTCTCGCCAGTACGCCGCGTCAACTTTGATGTTGAGCCAACACGTGTTGCACAGAGCACCAACTACGACAAGCTCATTGTCGACATCGAAACCGATGGTTCTATCTCTCCACGTGAGTCGCTTGCATCTGCTGCAGCAACATTGCGTTCATTGGTTGATCTCATCGCAACATTGTCTGAAGAGCCACAAGCACTTGAGTTGTCCGAGCCAATCGGCGCAAACGTTGGTGTCCCTGACCTCGATCTTCCAATCGAAGACCTCGACCTCAGCGAGCGCCCACGTAACTGCCTCAAGCGCGGTCAGATCAACACCATCGGAGAGTTGCTTCTCAAGAGCACAGACGACCTTCTCAACATCACAAACTTCGGCCAGAAGAGCCTCGACGAGATCATTCAGAAGCTCGACGAGCGCGGTCTCTCGCTGCGCGCGTAAGTCCGGAATCTAAGGAGCACAACAATGCCAACACCACGTCGCGCCCCCCGCTTTGGCGGAAGTGCAGCGCACCAGCGCCTGCTCATGGCAAACATGGCAGCTTCACTGTTCGCAGCTGAAGGCATCACCACCACAGAAGCAAAGGCAA
>JBILBZ010000011.1:0-26238 GCA_044353425.1 Ilumatobacteraceae bacterium
CGCGAGGCACCAAAAGGTGTCACAAAGGGAAAGGCAAGCTGATGGCAGCAAAGATGTATTACGAAAAGGACGCTGATCCATCGATCATTCGTGGCCGCAAGGTCGCAATCATCGGTTATGGCTCACAAGGTCACGCTCATGCGCTGAACCTCAAGGAGAGCGGTGTTCAGGTCGTCGTTGGTTTGCGCGAGGGTTCATCCTCTGCAGCCAAGGCAGAAGCCGCTGGCCTCACAGTCAAGAGCATCGCTGATGCCGCCAAGTGGGCAGACGTCATCATGATGACAA
Organism: Ilumatobacteraceae bacterium; assembly: GCA_044353425.1. Lineage (GTDB taxonomy): Bacteria > Actinomycetota > Acidimicrobiia > Acidimicrobiales > Ilumatobacteraceae > UBA2093. The sequence goes on from JBILBZ010000011.1 coordinate 286, forward strand.
TGCCTGACACTGAGCAGAAGGCCACATACAACGATCACATCAAGCGTTACATGAAGGCCGGCAAGGCTCTCGCGTTCGCACACGGATTCAACATTCGTTTTAAGCGCATTCGTCCGCCAAAGGGTGTCGACATCATCATGATCGCACCAAAGGGTCCAGGTCACTTGGTACGTCGTACCTACACAGAAGGTGGAGGCGTTCCATGCCTCATCGCAGTTGAGCAAGATGCAACCGGCGGCGCAAAGGCACTCGCTCTGTCGTATGCAGAAGCAATTGGTGGCGCACGTTCAGGCGTGATCGAAACAACTTTCACCGAAGAGACCGAGACCGACTTGTTCGGCGAGCAGGCAGTGTTGTGCGGCGGCGTTGCAGCCCTCGTTCAGGCTGGCTTCGAAACCCTCACCGAGGCTGGTTACCAGCCCGAGATGGCATACTTCGAGTGCTTGCACGAAGTGAAGCTCATCGTTGACCTCATGTATGAAGAGGGCATCACCGGAATGCGTTACAGCATTTCTGACACCGCTGAATACGGCGACGTCACACGTGGTCCTCGCGTCATCACCCCAGCAACCAAGAAGTCGATGCAGAAGATCCTCAAGGAAATTCAGTCCGGCAAGTTTGCTCGCGAGTGGATCAAGGAATCAGAAGAAGGCCGTGCAAACTTCAATGCATTGCGTGAAGCTGGCGCCAAGCACCCCATCGAAGAAGTGGGCAAGCGCTTGCGCGGCATGATGCCGTGGTTGTCTGCAGGAAAGCAGTCAGTGTCGGAAGTATCCGGCGGCTGATTCTTCCCTCATCGAAGACTTTCAAAAGGAGCGTCACCTTCGGGTGGCGCTCCTTTTGCGTTCACGGGCTGGTGAATTGTGACGGCTGGCTAATTCCGACTTGTTAGGTCGGGAATTGGCAGATAGGGTTCCCGCCATGAGTAACGCCAATTGGGGTTTTGAAACCCGTCAGATTCACGCAGGACAACAGCCAGACCCGACAACAGGTTCTCGTGCAGTTCCCATCTACCAAACAACCTCGTATCAGTTCCGCGACAGCCAGCACGCAGCGAATCTTTTTGCGCTTGCAGAGATCGGCAATATTTACACACGTCTCATGAACCCCACCACTGGTGTTCTGGAAGCACGTTTGTCTGACCTCGAAGGTGGCACAGCGACTGCAGTGGGTCTTCCCGGCGCACTTGTTGTTGCATCTGGCCAGAGCGCAGCAACACTCGCGATCCTGACGTTGGCTGAAGCCGGTGCCCACATCGTTGCATCGCCATCGTTGTACGGCGGTACGTACAACTTGTTGCACTACACATTTCCCAAGATGGGCATTGAAGTTACCTTCGTTGATGATCCTCATGATCTTGCGCAATGGAAAGCAGCGATTCGTCCGAACACCAAGTTGTTCTTCGGCGAAGTTCTTGCAAACCCAAAGAACGACGTATTCGACATCGAAGGTGTTTCGAAGATTGGCCATGAAGCGGGCATTCCGTTGATGCTCGACAACACTGTTCCAACTCCCTACGGCATTCGCCCGTTGGAGTGGGGCGCCGACATTGTCATTCACTCTGCAACCAAGTTCCTCGGCGGTCATGGCACAGCAATCGCGGGCGCAATCATTGATGGTGGCAAGTTTGACTTCGCTGCAAGTGGTCGCTTCCCGAACTTCACCGAGCCAGACCCCAGCTACCACGGCCTCGCGTATTGGCCAGCACTTGGTGCCGGTTCGTACATCATCAAGGCCCGCGTACAAATGTTGCGCGACCTCGGTATGTCGGCAAGCCCGTTCAATGCATGGAGCATCTTGCAAGGTGTTGAGACATTGTCATTGCGCATGGACCGTCACTGGGACAACGCAGCCAAGGTTGTTGACTTCCTGCAGAAGCAGAGCGAAGTCGTTGGCATTAACTACGCAGGTTTGCCAACGAGCCCATGGCACGAGCGTGCAAAGAAGTACTTCGGCGGTAAGGGATTCGGTTCTGTCATCGCAGTTGAGTTGGAAGGCGGTCGCGAGGCTGGCCAGAAGTTCACAGAAGCACTGCAGTTACACAGCCATGTTGCAAACATTGGTGACGTACGCAGCTTGGTGATTCACCCAGCATCAACAACACACAGCCAGCTCACTGAAGAAGAGCAGCGCTCAGCTGGTGTTGCACCAGGCCTCGTGCGTTTGTCGGTCGGACTTGAATCCATCAATGACATCATCGCTGACTTGGAATTGGGCTTCGCCGCAATCCGCTAAGCACTTACGCAAAAGGCCCGTCTGCATTTGCAGGCGGGCCTTTTTGTTTGCATAGATGTAATTACTCGTCGTCGGTTTGGTTGCGGAGGAACTCTTCGAGTTCTGCGGCTAAGTCATCGCCAGTCGGCATGTTCTTTTCAACAAGTTGATCATGGCGATGCTCAAGCATCTGTACATACGCAGATGCTTGCGGGTCGCCCTCAACTGCAGCGTCGTGCAGTTCTTGCCAACGGCTGATCTCTTGTTGCAAGTTCGCATGATCAGTGGGAATACCCAACACGTGTTGCAGGTGCTGCAATAACGCCGCCGCACTCTTCGGATGTTGTGCATGCATGAGGTAATGCGGCACACCAACGCGCAAACTGATGTTGGGAATCTTTGCCTGATCAAGTGCGTCGAGGAGTACGCCGGCAACACCTGTAGGACCTTGGTATTGCGGACGGCTTAGACCTAGACGCGATGCGAGGTCAGAGTTTGTTGTGCTGCCCACAACAAATGGCACGCGAGAGTGCGGGACTTGTTCTGCTGCGGCACCAAGGCTGATCACTAATGTGCATCCAAGGCCCTTGGCGACTTCCACAACCGACTGCGTAAAGACAGCCCAGGAAACATGCGGCTCAACTCCGTTAAGCACCACCATGTCGCGTGCACCTTCGGGGTAGCGAATAACAGTGAATTCATTTTCTGGCCAACGAATCTGTCGATCGCCATCAGTGTCGGTGAACACCTCGGGGCGTTCCTGTGTGAAGTCAAAGAACGGATCTGGATCAATGTCGGCAACAACTGCGAAATCGCGTTCCTTCAACATCCAATCGAGTGCGGATGTTGCGACGCCACCGATATCGAAAAGGCCGCGCAGCGCAACCAACATCACTGGGTTACGCAATGGCTCAATGTCATCCCAATAGGTTTCGAGAACTTCTTCGACTGACAAAGGCATTACGGATCAATCTACGAACGTAAGTGGTCGACCACTACGTCAATGCACCGTGTGAGTGCGGCGACATCGGAAGGGTCGATGGCGGGGAACATGCCCACCCGTAATTGATTCCTGCCCAGTTTGCGATAGCTATCGGTATCGACAACACCATTGGCGCGCAAAATGGCGCTGATCTGGTTGGCATCCACGCCTTCAAGGTCGATTGTTCCGACGACATCGGATCGATGCGCCGGATTAGCAACAAACGGCGTCGCGTAGTTGCTCGCAGCGGCCCAGGAATACAGAGTTTCCGCAGACTGTGCAGTACGACCAGCGGCCCATGAGAGACCACCGTTGTTGTTCATCCACTTCACTTGCTCATCCAGCATGATGAGCGTGGCAAGTGCCGGTGTGTTGTAAGTCTGATTCGCCACCGAGTTATCAAGCGCAATGGAAAGGTCTAGAGATGCAGGCATCCAACGCTTTGACGCTTTGATCTCACGAATGCGTTCAATCGCGGCAGGGGAGCATGCAGCAAGCCACAAGCCACCATCGGAAGCGAAACACTTTTGTGGAGCGAAGTAGTACACGTCGACATTTGCTGGATCCCACATCAAGCCGCCCGCAGCTGACGTTGCATCGACAACAACAAGACCATCTTTTGCAGGACGCACAGGAGTCATCGCAACACCAGTAGATGTTTCGTTGTGCGGGTATGCGTACACATCGCATGTTGCATCTGATGCGGGTTCTGGATGCAGGCCTGGCTCTGACGAAACAACAACTGGGTCTGCGAGGTGAGGTGCTGCTGCTGATGCTTCAGCGAACTTCGATGAGAACTCACCGAAGACCAAGTGATGGCTGCGCTCGCGAATCAGACCAAACGTTGCGACGTCCCAGAACACGGTGGAGCCGCCATTGCCCATGACGATCTCCCAGCCCTCCGGAAGGTTGAAGAGACTCGTCAGGCCACTGCGAACCGATCCCACAATGTTCTTCACAGGTGCCTGGCGGTGCGAGGTGCCCATCACGGAGGTCATGCGCTCCATCACCGCAGTCAGCTGATCGGGGCGAACTTTGGAAGGTCCGCAGCCAAATCGACCATCTTGAGGGAGAAGGTTGGCAGGAATCTTGAAATCAAGTTGGTTCTTATCGCTCACCCTGTCATCCTTTCATTTATGCCTGGTCCAACAGAATTGCGACGTATTTCCGCCCGCCTCGGCGCTATTGCCGAGTCCGCCACCCTGGCGGTGGACGCCAAGGCCAAGGCCCTGAAGGCCAAGGGCGAGAATGTCATCGGTTTCGGTGCAGGCGAGCCCGACTTCCCAACTCCAGCCCACATCGTGGAAGCAGCCATCAAGGCATGCTCCGAGGTGAAGAACCATCGCTACACGCCTGCTGCTGGTTTGCCAGAGCTTCGCGAAGCAATCGCTGTGAAGACAATGCGCGACAGCGGCTTTGCATGCACTACAGATCAGGTGCTGGTCACCAACGGCGGAAAGCACGCAGTGTTCACAGCGTTCGCAGCATTATGCGATGAAGGTGACGAGATCATCTGTCCTGCTCCGTTCTGGACGACATATCCCGAAGCAATTTCGCTTGCCGGTGGCGTTGCAAAAGTAATCGACACTGAAGAGGCCAACGGCTTCCGCGTCACTGTCGCACAACTTGACGCTGCACTCACACCAAAGACAAAGGCTTTGCTTTTCGTCTCACCTGACAACCCATCTGGCTCGGTGTATCCCGAAGCAGAGGTGCGCGCCATTGGCGAGTGGGCAGTGAAGAACAAGGTGTGGGTCATCACCGACGAGATCTACGAACACCTCACCTACGGCAACAACAAGTTTGTGTCAATGCCAACAGTGGTTCCTGAACTTGCTGAGCAGTGCATCATTCTCAATGGTGTTGCAAAGACATACGCAATGACCGGTTGGCGCGTTGGCTGGATGATTGGTCCGAAGGACATCATTAAGGCGAGCATTAACTTCCAATCGCATGCAACTTCAAATGTGTCGAACGTTGCTCAGATGGCGGCGCTTGCTGCAGTGAGCGGCGACCTTTCTGCGGTGTACATGATGCGCGAAGCTTTCGAACGTCGTGGCAAGTTGATGCACAAGATGCTCACCAGCATCCCTGGCGTGACATGCATGGAACCACAGGGTGCGTTCTATTGCTATCCAAACTTTTCTGCACTACTCAATCGCGACATTCGTGGCAAGAAGGCTGCAACGACCTTGGAACTGGCAGATCTCATTCTCAATGAGGTTCAGGTGGCAGTTGTTCCTGGCGAAGCTTTTGGTACTCCAGGCTTCATGCGTTTCTCGTTCGCTCTTAGCGACGAGGACTTGGTCGATGGCGTCCAGCGCATCATCGACCTCGTGAAGTAAACGATTTTTTCCAGTAATCGTCATTCATAGAGTCTGTTTTTCTACGGACTCGCTCGGAAGTGCTACGGTCATAATCGCATCCCAATAGGGGTGTTGCGCAAGCAACAGCGAAGTCCGGTGAGATTCCGGCACTGTCCCGCAACGGTGGTTCAGACAGAGGCAACTCTGCACTGACAAGTCCGGTCGCCTGAGCTTGCGTGCGAAAAACCAGTCCTCGAAGGAAGGGCGGTCCGCGGAGGCAACTGGCGTGAGCCGGATTCTGTGACCCAACCTTCTTTCTCCAGACTTACTTGGAGGAAGATCCACATGAAATACAAATTCCCGTTCAGGAGGCGAGCAATCACTGCGATTGCGGCCTCCGTTTTTATTCTCGGCGCATGCGGCGGGGTAGGCAGTGAAACTGCCGATTCTGGTCCTGATGATTCTGCCCCTCCTTCGGCTCAGCAATCCCTCAAGATTGTCAGCTTGTCGCCGACAGCAACCGAAATGCTCTACGCCATTGGTGCAGGAGATCAGGTAGTTGCTGTTGACAGCCTGAGTACTTACCCAGCAGAAGTGGCACCAAAGGTCACGAAGATTTCTGCATACGAACCCAGCGCAGAAGCAATTCTTGGGTATGAACCAGACGTTGTTCTTATCTCGAATGACATGAACAACATCACTGAGCAACTCACATCAGCTAATCCTGACATTGAGGTGTGGACTGGTGCAGCCGCAGCGTCACTCGATGATGTGTACAAGCAGATTAATGAGCTCGGTGAATTAACCGGTCGTGTTGACAGTGCAAAAAAAGTCGTGACGTCCATGAAGGCGCGAATCAATGCAGTGATTCCAAAAAGTGGATGGGGAATTGTTTATCCCGTTTACTACGAATTAGATAACACTTTCTACAGCGTTACCTCGAACACCTTCGTCGGTTCATTGTTAAGTGAATTAGGAATGAAAAGTATTGCTGATGGGGCGGAAGAAGGAAACGATTATCCGCAGTTGAACGCAGAAGCAATCGTGAAGGCCAATCCCGCCATCATCTTCCTTGCTGATACGAAGTGCTGCCAGCAAACTGCCGCCACTGTTGCTGCACGTTCGGGCTGGTCTGGCATTGATGCAGTTGTAAATCAGAATGTTATTGAACTTGATGACGACATCGCATCTCGTTGGGGACCACGCATTGTTGATCTCATCGAGCAATTCGCCGAGGCGTACTCCTCGGCGATGGAAAAAGCTGCTGGACAGTAATTAGTCCGTTACATGTCGTCGCCCATCACAGCAACACAGAGCACTGTTCACGGTGCGAGTCGGTGGTTGATCCCTGTCTCGGTTGTGGCCTTGCTTCTGGCTGTGTTGGGCGGCGTCATGATTGGGCCAGCTGGTCCCACATGGTGGCGTGTTCCGTTAGAACTTCTGAATCGTCTCCCTCTCATCTCGATTGATAGCGGGATGACCCCTACAGAGTGGGCAATCATTTGGCAGATTCGCGCACCACGCGTTGTGTTGGCTGCAATCGTTGGCTCCACATTGTCGATTGCGGGCGCTAGCTATCAAGGTGTGTTTCGTAATCCATTGGTTGACCCGTATTTGTTGGGCGTTGCTGCTGGCGCGGGGCTCGGTGCCACCATCGTTATCACGGTGAATCGCAGTGGCTCTAGTGACTGGATCATTGATCCGTTGCCACTTGCAGCGTTTCTCGGCGGTCTGCTTGCAGTGTTGGCCACGTATCTCGTTGGCTCGTCGGTGAAGAATGACCGCAGTTCCGTCAGTCTGGTGTTGGCAGGTGTTGCGGTCACGTCTCTTGCAACGGCGATGCAAACATTCCTGCTGCAGCGCAATTCAGATGTTGTACGTCAGGTGTACTCCTGGATCCTCGGTCGTCTCTCTACCGCTACATGGGGTGATGTTCGTCTTGTAATTCCTTATGTGTTGATCTCGTCGGTGGCGTTGTTAATGCATCGTCGTTTGCTCGATGTTCTGCGTGTGGGTGATGAGGAAGCAACTGCACTTGGTGTGGACGTGTCTCGCGTCCGACTAATTGTCGTCATCTCGGCCACCCTGGGTACTGCAGCGGTCGTTGCAGTTAGCGGACTCATTGGCTTCGTAGGAATCATTGTTCCGCACGCCATTCGATTAGTCGTGGGCAGTTCGTATCGCATCGTGTTGCCAATGTCGTTGCTCTTCGGCGCGGTGTTTCTCATCGTTGCCGATATTCCTGGTCGCATTCTTGATAATCCTGCAGAAACTCCCATTGGCGTAGTGACTGCATTCTTGGGCGCGCCGTTTTTCTTACTCATTCTTCGAACAAGGCAGACTCAACGATGACATCGCTTGCATTTGAAAACGTCAGCGTGCAATACGACAGCCGCACCGCAGTGCACGGCTTCACCGACACCATTAAGCCAGGTGAATGGTTGTGCATCATTGGCCCCAACGGTGCGGGCAAGTCGTCGCTGTTGCGCGCAATCACAGGAGTGGCGCCGCATGGTGGCCGCATTTTGGTCGATGGCTCGCCGCTCACTGCTCGTTCCTCGCGACGTCGTGCACAACTCATCGCATATGTCCCACAATCACCTGTTCTTCCGTCAGGTATGACCGGTGCCGAATATGTGCTGTTGGGCCGCAACCCATTTGTTACTCACTTTGGGCACGAATCTGCACTTGATCACAGCATGGTGAACGATGTGATCTCGCGCTTGGATCTTGCTGATTTGGCGAAGCGCGATGTGGACACTCTCTCTGGCGGTGAACGTCAGCGATTGGTGATTGCGCGTGCGATTGCTCAAGAAGCACCGATCTTGTTGTTGGACGAACCAACGAGCGCACTCGACATCGGGCATCAGCAACAAGCATTAGAACTTGTTGACAAGTTGCGTCGTGAACATGGGCTCACCGTGGTGTCTGCGATGCATGATCTCACGCTCGCAGGTATTTATTCTGATCGTCTTGCACTCATGCATGCGGGACATCGAGTTGCCCATGGACCAGCAGAGGATGTTCTGCGGGCTGAGACACTTGGTGAGTTCTACGGCGTCTCCGTGCGTGTGCATCGTGAAGATGACGGCACCATCGTTGTGGTTCCGAACCGCACCTCACTGCGCTAGCGGGTTTAATTCGCCTCCGAGTACCGTGGAGGCATGGCACGCCCTCTCGACGCTCGACTGCTTGACGCCTGCGTGGAGGGCTGTGCAGCCACTCATCAACTTCTTCTCGAGACTGTTGATGCAATCAATCCGGAGGCCTTTGCGACCCCATCTCGATTGCCCGGGTGGACCCGAGGCACAATCGTGGGGCACCTCGCCCTCAACGCCCAAAGCCATGTTGGCTTGCTGGCTGCTGCTGGGCGGGGAGAATCAGGCCAGCAATACGGAGGTGGACCTGAAGTTCGGGCCGCAGCGATCGCCGAAGCGTCTCTCTGGGCGCCTGAGAAGGCTGTCAGCGAGCTTCGTAAGGCCATCTACAGCCTCGAAGGGGCCTGGGCGGGCTCAACATATGACACATGGCAGGGAACTGGGACGGCATCTTCGGGGTCTGTTATCTCAATGCATGAACTTCCATTTCTTCGCTGGCGTGAATGCGTTCTGCATCTCACCGACCTTGATGTTGGAATTGAATACGACCAATGGCCATCGCACTATGTGCGTCTCGAACTGGACCGCCAGAAAATGGCTTGGGCAGCGAGTCATGCCATGGGACTCACGCAACTTCCGCAGGCAGCAATGAAGTTGAACGAGAACCATCGTCTTGCGTGGTTGTTGCAACGTGTAGAGGTGGACGGACTTCCACGCGGGATTGGGTTGTGATGCTCAGAAGATTGTTTCTGATGGCGGCGAGTGCCATCGCACTTCTTTCTTTTGCAACGCCGAGTGTCGCTTCCGCACACGCAATTCTTGATTCGTCGAACCCCGTTGCGTCATCAGTGATCGTGCAATCACCTGAAGAGATTCGATTGGACTTCGATGAAGCGATTGAATCAACGCTTTTGAATGTCCGATTGTTTGATGCGGATCAAAAAGAGATTTCCATTGATGATGCTGCACTGCTTGAAGTTGATCCATCGGTCGTAGTGACGCCGATCCCAGATCTATCAGAAGGTGTGTACGTCGTTGTCTGGCAGGTGGTGAGTTCTGATGGCCATCCGATCTCGGGTGCATTCCCATTTGAAGTGGGGGACCAGTCCTCGGGCACAAGCGAAGACGTCCTTGCGAGGATTTTGAACAGCATCAACACAGATTCACCGTTGGGCACTCCTCTTGTCATCGCAAGGTTCGTTGCTTTTCTCTCGTTGATTGTCTTGCTGGGAACTGTGGTGTTGACATGGGGATCATCACTGATTGTCGCGCAGAGAGCTCGCAGGCTGATGCGTTTTTCTGTCGTTGGTCTTGCAGTCGGGTCGAGTGCTGTGTTGTTGATGCAGGGGCCATATGCATCAGGCAGAGGTTGGGGGTCAATCCTTGATACGCAACTACTTGGTGATGTCACGTCCACGCGTCTTGGTCTTGCAATGTTGGTGCGTCTCGGGCTCGTGTTGCTGTGGGGCTTTCTGTGTTTCTCTGATACGCGAGCAGAAACCTCGTGGTGGAAGAACATTGCATTTCTCACATCAGTCGGAACCATTGCCACCTTCTCGATGAGTGGCCATCCCAGCGCTGCATCGCTTGCACCACTGTTCATGCTGATCGATGCAGTGCACGTTGGTGCTGTTGCCGCTTGGGCAGGCGGGCTGATCGCACTCACGGTGTTGCGCCGTGAAGAGGAAACTGATGCTGCTCGCTTTTCTCGCATCGCAACATGGACAATGCCGCTCGCAGCGGTGACAGGTGTTGTGCAAGGTCTGCATTTGCTTGATGGTCTCGGCTCCCTCACGAGTTCCACGTACGGAAAATACCTTCTGCTCAAAATTGTCGTCGTCGCTGGTGCTGTCATTCTTGGCGCACGCGCTCGGAGAGAACTTGTTCGCTCTGATTCTCCGAGCTTTGGAAGAACAATCCGTCTTGAAGCGCTACTGATGGTTGTTGTTCTTGCAGTCACTGCACTATTGGTCGGTACATCACCGCAAGACTCGGGTCCCTCGTCGCCTCAGGTGTTTAGTGCGACACAGATTCGTTCGGGCATCGTTGCTGATCTCTCGGTGTTTCCTACTCGTGTGGGAACTGCCGAGGTGCACGTTGTATTGATACCACCAGGTGGAGCTTTGAAGCCCGTCACGAAGGTCACTGTGTCCTTAGCGCTTCCATCGCGTCAGATTCCACCGATACCCGTGAAGATGTTTGAGCTGGGTCCGAATCACTGGACAGGTGTCGTCAGCATTCCGTATTCGGGCAACTGGGCATTTGAAACCCGCGTGCAGCCAACAGAGAACTCAACGTTGCTGTACACCGCTGCTTTTGACGTAGCGGACTAGCGCTCCGCACCGCTGCGCCGTTGCTATTCCACCGAGGAAACATCGATGGAAGCACCGCCGGCTCGTGCGCTTACATACATTGCTTCCACAATCCGATGCGCTTCAAGTGCGACCGAGAAATCAGGGAATCCAGGTTCTTGTTGAACCGCGGAAAGAACAAATGCTGCATCAGGGTTTTGATGTGTGTGAGCAAGTGGCGCAGTTTTTGCAAGCAATGCGTCGCCTTCCAGTGAACCCGTGTTGCCATCTGCATCGCTCCATGTCACGGGTCCAAACCAATCATCTCCGGCGATGATCACGGTGCGATTCTCGCAGAACACCTCAACGTGTCGCAGGCTGGGTCGCGAGAGATTGTCATGCCAGATAGTGGTGAGAGTGCCGATGGCGCCGTTTGCAAACTGCACGGAAGCAGCGACGCAATCTTCGATGCCTTCAATGTCATGTTGATACGTAGCTCGTGCGCTAACTGAAGAAACATCGCCGACAAGGAAGCGCAACATGTCGACATCGTGAATGCTGTGCTCGAGCAGTGTGCCGGCACCGGCCTTCTCAACATCTCCACGCCAGGTTGATTTGTAGTGACCCTGAATGGGAATGAACTGATCATCGCGAAACACCACAGCCATTGGTGCGCCAGCTGCGGGGTCGGTGATGAGTTCGCGTGCCCACAAGTAGGCAGGAGAGCGGCGAAGAATGAGGCCACATTGATGCGTCAGGCCAGAGCTCCTGGCTGCGTCGTGCATCTCGCGCGCTTTTTTGAATCCAGTACTCAGCGGCTTCTCACAAAAGAAGGGCTTTCCTGCTGCAATGCACATGTCGACAAGTCGTTGATGTTCGTTTGTCCATGTGCAGATGTAGACAATGTCGCTGCTTGCAATGACTTCCGCTTCAGAGTTCATCACGGTGCTGCCGGAACCTTGTGCAAACACTTCCGCACGCGCGGTGTCGATGTCGTAGCAACCTCCACGAATCATCTCCACTCCAGACCTCTTCAACATCTTCGAATGAAAGGTCGCAATATGGCCAGTTCCAATGAATCCGACGATGGGAGGGTTCGGTGTAGTCGTCACGAAAATGACGCTAGTTGTTAAGTGGTGTTGTTGTCATTGCTGATCTGTAATGAAACGAGACAAATGAAAACGCCCGGTGGCCACAATCTTTCGACTGTGGCCACCGGGCGTTTCCCAGTGCTTTGTAAGGAGCGACTAGCGCTTCTTTGCTGCCTTCTTCACAGCCTTCTTAGGTGCTGCTTTCTTGACAACCTTCTTAGGTGCTGCCTTCTTCACAACCTTCTTAGCGACAGGCTTCTTTGCAGCAGCCTTCTTCTTTGCTGGTGCTGCCTTCTTCTTTGCAGGTGCTGCAGCCTTCTTAGCTGCTGGTGCAGGAACTGCCTTCTTGGTGTTCAGCTTTGGAGCTGGTGCAACACCGAGTGCAATGTCCTTGAAGCCCTTAAGAGCTGTGATCTTGGCAACTGTTTTTGCCTTGATCTGGATTGTTGCTCCGGTGGCCGGGTTACGGCCGGTGCGTGCTGGACGCTTGATCTTTGCAAACTTTGCAAAACCGGAAATATTTACGACTTCACCCTTTGCAACATTGGCGAGGATTACATCAATGGTTCCCTCGACCAATTTTGCTGCGGTCTTGTTATCGACCTCAGTGTGGAGTGCTACTGCTTGAATGAGTTCACGCTTCTTCATGGATGTCACCGTAACCCACCTAGTCAATGAAATCGGGGATTTCCGACACCAGTTTCTCGTCACACCAAAACGAGGGGATGGGACTACCGAACGAGCGTCTGTTGAATGATGTGTGGGACGACGAGTTACGGCACCATCAGCACTCGACCGAATGCCCGGCGACTCTCGATATATCGGTGTGCATCGGCAGCTTCCGCCAAGTTAAAAACCTTGTCTGTGACCACAGTGAGTGCGCCCGCGGCGACCTGTTGAAGAAGATCCGCAATCATCGGGTGAGTACGCCCACCGTTCATCGCCATCTCTGCACCCAAGAAAACACCATGTATTTCAGCGTTTTTGGCCATTAATCCACCAATTTGAGGTGGTTGTGGCTCGCGACCTGCATTTCCCACGTAACTCACGCGACCGCGGTAGCCCAACGATGCGATGCTCGCCTCGAGTGTTTTCCCACCAACAGGGTCAACAACAAGGTCGACACCCTTGCCGCCGGTGATGTCCATGATGGCCTTCGCAGTATCCACTTGTGCGTAGTTGATGGCGTGGTCAAGGCCGTATTCCTTGAGACGTGCGAGGCGGTCATCGCTGGACGCAGTGGCGAACACAGTGGCTCCCGCAGCCTTCGCCAACTGAATGGCAGCGAGTCCGACGCCCCCTGCACCGGCCTGAATGAGAACTGATTCTCCAGCTTTCAGGCGGCCAAACTCGAACAAGCAGTCATGTGCCGTGCCGAATTCGATGGGGACGCCTGCGCCATGAAGCAATGAAACGCCATCAGGCAATGCCCACACAGATGCTGTTGCAACGCTGACAACTTCGGCATGAGAGCCGTACGCCATGGTGGCAACAACTGGTTGGCCCTTGACGAAATCTGTGACGCCGTCTCCGATTTCACGAATGATGCCGGAGCATTGGTATCCAACTATGTGTGGAGTAGTCGCGAGTGCACCACCCTGGCGATGCAGAAGATCTCCACCTTGGATTGCGATGAAGGCGACATCGATGAGTACGCCACCTTTACGAAGTTGTGGTTCTGCCACTTCTTCATAACGGAACACTTCAGGTCCGCCGACATGGTCATACACAGCTGCTTTCATGAGTGTGACAGTAGTGCTGGTTTATGACGGGGCCGTATTTGGGGCACGACGGCGAACACCATGACCACCAGGGCCGCAAGGGCAAAGGCTGATTGGCTCGTTACATCGCCTGGCCGCCCCAAAAGTTGTGCAATCGCAATGGGAATCGTGGTGGTGTCGTTGCGTGAAAGAAAAGACGTTGCGCCGAATTCACCAAGTGACACCGCAGCAGATAGCCCGGCTGCTCTCACGAGTGCTGGTTGCAGCAAGGGCAATTCCACATATCGCCAACTGCGCCACGGATGAGCTCCGAGTGATGCGGCAGCATCCGAGAGGTCCTCAGGAATTGCATGAAGTGCGGGCTGTATTGCTCTGACAGCAAGCGGTAGCGCAAGAACTGTGTGAACAACTGGAATGAGCCACCACTGAGAGCGCCAATTCACTGGTGACTGATCAAATGCAATGATAAGTCCGAGTCCGAAGGTGACTGCAGAAATTGCGAGTGGCAGTGCAGTGATACCTGCAACGATGGATGAACGCCGTTGCGCAACGCTAATGATGAGTGCGGCAATGGGTGCGAGTACCGCACAGAAAGCTGCAAAGAAAATCGATGTCATGAGTGTCTGTGGAATATTCACGCCAACAGCTTTGGTGGAACCATCGAAGAGCCATTGATAGCCACTTAGAGAGAAGCGCCCGTTCAAAGTAAATGATCGGATGATGACGGCAATGAGTGGACTGACAACAATGAGAGCGGGGATAGCGATAGAAAAAAACAGCGCAGATCCGACTGGTGTTCGTGGTTCAACAAAGGATTGGATTGTTTGTGGTGCTGTACGTGGCTCGCGGGAATTTGTGTTTCCCCAACGAAGGACGAGAAGAACAACAATTGCCTGAATAAGAGCAAGTGATGTTGCAGTCCGAGTGTCACCAAGTCGAACTGCTTGCGTAAAGATTTCTGACTCAATGGTGCGATGGGAAACATCGCCGAGAATTGCGATGACTGCAAAACTTGTGAAACAGAAGAGGAAGATGAGCGCTGTGGCGTTGCGGAGCGACTCTCTGATGTGAGGAACAACGACATAGACAAATGTTCGAATTCGACCAGCACCTAAATCTGCGGCAGTGTCTTCCATCGCTCTATCAAGTAGCGACCATTGCGGTCCGACGACACGCACCACGATTGCAACGTTGAAGACAACATGAGCCCACAGAATTGCCGGTATTCCTGCCGCAGGAAGAATCGCTTTGATTCCTGTGGCAACCACAACGGCGGGCAAAAAGAATGGAATAGTGATGAGCGCCGTGAGTGGGCGTGAAAAACGAAATGTGTATCGCGAAATTGCCCATGTAAAGGGCAACCCCACAGCAAGCGCGAGAGCCGTTGATGCAACGGCTTGCCACAACGTGAACCACCAGACTCCTCGCAACGAAGATGCTGTGAGTGTGTCAATGATGTCTTGAGGTCGCGCAAACTCCGCGAGCATCGAGAGAACAGGGAATGCAAAGAACAGCGCCACCAGTGCAACGACGAGCACCTGCAGCCGTTGGGCTGTTCTTGCAACCGAGTTCATTACAAGAAGATGTTTCTCCACGCGTCAATCCATTGATCGCGGTTCTTCTCGATCTTCTCTGCAGATGGTGTTTTGCTGGTTGTAGGGCGTACTGCATGCGTGAGGAAGACATCGGGAAGTACTGCGTCTTTGTTAACCGGGTACACAAACAATGAAGTGGGCATTGATTCCTGGAATTTCTTCGCCAGTAAGTAATCGACCAATTTTCGAGCTAATCCTTCATTCTGTGAACCCCGTAAAACGCCAACGTATTCAGTGGCTTTAAAACATGTTGAAGTGACGACGCCCGTGGGTGCAGTGGTGAGGGGAGTTTCCGAGAAGAGGACTTCGGCCGCAGGGCTTGACCCATATGAAAGAACGATCGGAAAATTTCCATTGCCTGATGCCCCAGAAAAGTCAATGTTGTACGCGGTATTCCAGTCGTTTGCAATACGAATACCGTTGGTTCGTAGTTTCTTCCAATAGTTCTGCCACTTGCTTTCGCCAAAGTGCTCGATGCTGGCGAGAAGGAATGCAAAACCAGGCCCAGAATTCACTGGGTCGGGCGTAGAGAAAAGTCCTTTGTATTTGGGAAGTGCAAGGTCCTCGAATGTCTGCGGTGGAGTAATTCCTCGTGACTCGAACCACTCCTTGTCATAGTTGACACATACGTCGCTTTCATCCACGGGTGTGTAGTCGAGCAGTACGTTGCCCGATTGTGCTCGCGACAGGAATGTGTTGTCGATCCCGAACATCACGTCACCTTCGGGGTTGCCGGATGTGAGAATCGCTTTGCTCACCATGGAGCCGGTATCACCGGCGGTGACGACAGTGACAGTGACGCCATGTTCTGCAGTGAAGTCACTAAAGATTCCCTCAGCAGGGGTGAATCCGTCGTACGCAATCAAGGTGATTGCTTGTGGACTCTCATCGAATGAACTTGTAATGACGGAGCAACTAGCAAGGGCAGAGCCGGCGACGAAAGAGACCACAAGAAATATGGCGACGATCTTTTTCATGATTATTCATTTCCTTTATTGATGGTTGAGATGACGGCGAGAGCTCCGGTGCGCAATGAGATACACACCTCTGATGATGTTGCGATGTTGCTGACTCCGCGTGATGCGAAGGAATGCAAGGTGTCGCGCTTGAGTTCCCACTGCAGTCCAGACGTCTTCACACCTTTGGCGTTTCCTCCCAGCGGAATGAGCGAGACAGTGCTTCCCACTGCAAGTTCAAGCTGTGTCGCCTCGCGTGGGGTCACGATGTGTATGTAGTGATCGCCAAGGTGGGCCGACATTGTCGCGTCATCGGCATGTTTCACTAGCGAGTGCACCATGGCGATGAGGTGATCGAAACGATTTCCGCCACCAGAAACAAGATGGATGTGTCGATACTCAAATTTGCGAGCGAGTTGAAGAGCCAACTCTGTATCGGTGAAGTCTTTATCCGTCGGATGCTCAATGATCTCGGCCTCGCTGGCATGTGCGTCAACGAGATGCTCTGGATGTATCGAATCCATATCGCCGATGAGCACGTCTGGTTGAAAGCCCATGGCAACGGCGTGAGCCCATCCGGAGTCGGCAGCGATAACAAGTGCTGGCTCGGGAAGTTGGTCGCGCACGGATGATTCGGGTGAGTTGCCGCCGATAAAGATGAGTGCGTGGCGTGAAGCCATTTCCATTTCCCTCCGCCGGCATTACCCGGATCAGGTTCTTGGGTCGGTGGCCGCGGCCACCCTCTCAGCCCGCCGAATCGTGCGAGCTCCCCGTGGTGTTATGTGTATTGAACCCTATCGGGCGACACGTTGCATGTCAGGCTCGATGAAAATGAATCGAGCCGACGGGACAGCGGCCCGCATCGCCGCTTCTGCCTCATCAATAATGCGGCTGAGGTCTTCAGCGGAAAGAGACGGCTCGAAGATTGCTTTGGTGGCAACGAGCAGGGTGTCGGGTCCGAGGTGCTCGGTATGCATATAAATCACTTCGGACACCTGGGGGTGATTGCGCAGGGCATTGCTCAGCAACAAGCGGTCAGTCTTGGAAGCGGTCTCACCGAGAAGCAGTGCTTTCATTTCAACACCCAGGATGAATGCAACGACAACGAGAAGCACGCCAATCGCAATGGATCCGGCGGCATCCCAGCGAGGGTTGTGGGTGTAGTGCCCAAGAAGCACGCCGGTGAGGGCGAGGAAGAGACCAGTTTCTGCTGCGATGTCTTCGAGAAGAACAGTCGGGAGTTCGGGTGACTTAGAAGTTCGAATGAACTGCCAATAGCTCTGCCCAGCGGGCTTGACATGGCCCACTTCTTTCACCGCTGTGCGCAATGAATAGGTCTCCAACAGGATCGCCACCACAAGAATACCGATTGCTATGCCGAGACTTTCTGTTTCATGTGGGTGACGCAGTTTGCTGATGCCTTCATAGATGGCAAAGAGGCCGCCCATGCTGAACAACACCAGGGCGACAATGAATGCCCAGAAATAACGCTCACGCTGGTGACCAAATGGATGCTCTTCGTCACCTTCACGAACTGAGCGCTTGGCACCCAAGAGAAGCAAGCCCTGGTTGCCTGTGTCTGCAAAGGAGTGAACAGACTCTGCAACTAGCGCCGCGGATCCTGTGAGCAAGAATCCGACAAACTTTGAGATTGCGATTCCCAGGTTTGCGAAGAACGCCGCGATGATTGCCTTACGGCTTCCTTCATTCATGCGTCTAGGTTGTCACACAGGGGTGGTGAACCCCTTCACTGCATACATGGGGGAATGTCATGGGGTATCTCGATAAAAAAATTGCTGTTGTCACCGGTGGTGGTCGTGGCATCGGAAAAGCGATCTCTTTGGCGCTTGCGGAGCAAGGTGCAACAGTTGCCATCAACTATCGCCGCGACAAAGAAGCTGCGGAAGAAACGATGCGCGAGATTCTTAATGCCGGAGGCGTGGCAACTGTTCATCAGGGCTCAAGCGATGTTCCAGCAGAGAACTTCTCAATGGTGCAAGAAATCATTGAGACACACGGCGGCATCGACGTTGTTGTCGTGAATGGCGGCAACGCTTCCAAGGGTCGCAGCGTTGTTGATACCGAAGCTGAAGAAGTATGGAATCTTGTCGCAACGCATGCGCTTGGCCCACATCAATTGTGTCGCGCATTCTTGCCACACATGCGTGCACGCGGTGGTGGTCACGTGGTGTTCATCTCTTCAGTTGCCACAAGTGGCATGTCGGCGAATGGTGCGCCGTACAACATGGCGAAAGCAGCGATGGAAGCTTTAGCTCTTACCTTGGCGAAGGAAGAACGCCCGCACAACATTCGCGTCAACATCGTTGCGCCTGGACTCGTAGAGACCGATATGGGCGTGCGTCTTGCTCGAGCCATCACAGGTAATCGAGAGGCCGGAGATCTTCGATTTATGGATGCCGCAGCGCCCTTTGGCCGAGTGTGTCAGCCAGAGGACATATCTCAGGCGGTGCTCTATTTCTGCTCCCCGCAAGCCTCTTATGTCACGGGTCAGCGCATTCAGATTGATGGCGGCGGAAGCAACCTTCGGGTAGGGCAGTAACGGCTGGTAGGTGTCGCTAGCCTTCGTGACGTGAGCAGTCCATTGGCCCCGCAAAACACAGACACGATTGTCGAAATCACCGAAGAAGCCCTCAAGCAACTGATGGTGCTTCGTGATGAAGAACCAGAGAAAGAGCGTCTTGGCCTTCGCCTTGAAGTGATTTCTGAGCCAGGCGAAGAGTTCAAGTACGACCTCTCATTTGAAATCGTGACGCAGGCAGCATTCAGCGATGAAGTGCGCACAATCGGCGGACTCAAGATCATCATTCCGTTGCAGTCATTTGAATTCATCAATGGCGCATCTCTCGACTACAACGAGCGCCAAGGCCTCATCATTCGTAACCCGAATAAGCCACCTGCGCCAATGATCGACGGTCTCATCTCTGACGATGAAACCGCAGCAGCTGTCGAAGCAGTGATCTCAACAGAGGTGAACCCATCTCTTGCATCACACGGTGGGTTCGTCACATTCGTCGGACACGACGGCGAAGGCGTTGCGTATCTCACGATGGGTGGCGGTTGCCACGGTTGCTCGATGAGCAAGATGACAATGTTGGAAGGCGTGCAGACCACTGTGGTCGAGCAGGTGCCAGCAATCTTGAAGGTTCGCGACGTGACCGATCACGCAACCGGCGCAAACCCGTACTACAAGTAAGTTCGCATCAGCGCTTGGGCGCGTGAAATGCTGTGGAGATGCATGTCTCCCAGTTGTGGTCGTATCCGGTCAAGTCAATGGTGGGCGGAACTGTTGATTCCATCGAATTGACATCGCTCGGAATCGCGGGTGACCGTCATTGGGCGATTCGTGATTTGGAGCGCGGTGGTATTCGCGGCGCCAAGAAAATCGGCGACCTGATGAAGCTCTCTGCTACGCGTGATGGAGATGCTGTGTTGATCACATTGCCGAACGGTGCAGTCGTGTCTTCTGCCGATGCACAAGTGAACGCACTGTTGTCAGATGCGTTGGGTGTATCCGTTGCGTTGGAATCACTTCCTGCTGACGGAAATCATGAACACTTTCGTCGAGGCCCTGCCGATTCAGATGACATGGTGGAAGAGCTGCGCAACATGTTTGGCAGGGAAGCAGATGAACCATTGCCTGACTTCACTGTGTTCCCACCTGAAGTCGTTGAGTTTGAATCGCCCCCTGGCACTCACTACGACTGCTGGCCGTTACTTGTGATGACAACGTCTGCACTGGAGGCACTGAAGACTGCATTGCCAGAATCAGTCATCGACATTCGCCGTTTCCGGCCCAGCATTGTGATCGATGGTGCCGATGCGGGACACCCAGAGTTCAGTTGGAAGGGTCGAACGGCGTCCATTGGCTCTGCGGTGATTGAGTTTTTGGATCCATGCCCACGGTGCATCATGGTGACACGTGAGATCAATGCTGAGATTCCGCAAGACCGTTCCATCTTGCGTCACATCGTGCGTGATCTGAATCAGAACGTTGGTGTGTATGCACGCATCATTCAGCCCGGTGTCATTACGGTCAACGATGCCCTGAGTTTTCGCTGACGCTTTGTCGATGAGGCTGGTGTGTAATTCCAAACGTCAATATTGATGGGTGAGTGGCTGGGGTTTCAATAACCGTTTGGAACGCGAAACGCCATCTTTTGGACCGTGGCAGAAAGAGGAGATGACCTATTTGGGACAATTCCGGCCAGGATCTAGCCGGAACTTGTCGAATGCTCCCTTCATATTTGAAGGTATAGCGGGACTAGGGTTTTATTTATGGATGCACCCTCAAGTGATGAATCGTTTTCAGATGAGCTGTCTCAGCTTTTAAAGGCAAGAAACTCAGTTCTTTTGATTGAAAGCTTTGAGGAAGATCGAGTTCTGGAGGCGATCCAAGGAGTTGTTACCAACAGTGAGCTGTTAAGAACACCTCGCCAATTGCACGTCTATACAGTCACCGAGGGTCTGCGGAAATTTGGTGAAACCAAAGGTCAACCTCAAGAGCCTGACGTAGCTCTCAAAGTGGCCTTAACAATAAAAGAGCCATCCGTTTTTGTATTTTTCGATCTTCATCATTTTTTAGGATCATCAGGCCGTCCAGCACAGCCTTCGGTGATTAGAAGCATTCGAGATGCTGGTCATCTGTTTCGATCAGGTGACACAGTTTCCACATTAATCATCGTGTCACCAACAATTACCTTGCCGCCTGATCTGGAGAAGACGGTGACGGTTTTAGATTTTCCGCTTCCTGACGAGAAACAATTGCATGAGGTGCTCGGAGCAATAATTGACGCCAACTCAGGATCCGAACGAATTGTCATTGACATTGATGAAAACGGCCGTGAACAACTTGTGAAGGCTTCTCTTGGGTTGACAAGGAACGAAGCTGAAAATGCTTTTGCAAGAGCAATTGTGCGTGATGGAATTCTCGACGTCTCCGACGTTTCTGTTGTATTGGAAGAGAAAAGCCAAATTGTAAGAAAATCAGGCATTCTTGAATTTGTTCACAACTCTGGATCAATTGACGATATTGGTGGTCTCGAGAATCTGAAAAAGTGGCTCACGAAGCGCAATGATTCATGGCTCGATGTGGCTGCCGATTGGGGACTCCCATTTCCTAAAGGTGTATTGATTACTGGGGTTCCCGGATGTGGAAAGAGCTTGACTGCAAAATGTTCTGCCTCACTTTGGGGACTTCCGCTCTTGCGGCTTGATGTTGGTCGAGTCTTTGCAGGATTAGTGGGCTCCAGTGAAGCGAATATGCGCCAAGCATTAAAGATGGCTGAAGCAGTGGCGCCGTCAATCCTTTGGATGGACGAGATTGAAAAGGGATTTGGTGACTCGGGCTCGTCAGGTGACTCTGGAACATCATCGCGAGTTTTCGGTTCTTTCTTAACTTGGATGCAGGAGAAAGAAAAGCCCGTTTTTGTGATTGCTACCGCTAACAATATTGACAAACTCCCACCGGAATTCCTGCGCAAAGGAAGATTTGATGAAATCTTTTTTGTTGATCTTCCAACGGACAGTGAGCGACAAATCATTTGGACCTTGCATCTCAAGAAACGTTTGGCCAAAGACAACACCGCTGGCTCAGTGATCAAAATTGATGATCAATTAGTAAGAGATCTGAGCGCGATAAGCGAAGGATTTTCGGGTGCCGAGATTGAACAAGCCGTAATCGCATCTCTTTTTGATGCATTTGGTGAGCGGCGACCTGTGGAGCGAGAGGATATTGAAAAATCGATTAGAAATACTGTTCCCCTGTCGATAACTCAAGCCGAAAAAATTCGATCAATCAGAGGATGGGCATCCACTCGAGCAGTTGCGGCAACCGCAACTGAAGATAGTGGTGAGTACGGAACCTCTGACCCCAATAAGCCAGAAGAGAATTCAGATGGTGACAATGTTGCTGGATGGCGTGGTGGACGGAAGATTGAATTTTAAGAAAGGTTTATCTGATGAGTCTTGAGATAATTTTGGTTCCACTTGCGATTGCGGCGTATGGAAGCTGGAAGGCACGTTCTATGGAAAAGGACAATGTTCTTTTGGTCGAGACGCGTTTAAAAGACCCTGCGCTTCTTGCTCTGGCTCTCCACGCGATGGGGGGAACATCTATCGAGGTTGATGGAGGAGTTGTTCAAGCGGTTATCGGGAATAGGAAGTTATCTTTTCGATCAGATTCCAGCGGCGTTCTGACGGCGCATGTTGACACCAAGGACCAAGACGAAGCGGTCTCGTTGCTTCTTGAAGTTGACAAACAATATGGATTTCAAGTTCAAGAAGCAGTTGTTGAAAGAGTAAAGCAACGTGCAAGTGGTCTTGGGATGAATATTGTTAGTCAGATTACGAGTGAAGATGGATCAATCAACATGGTTCTTGAAGAGGTGCGTGCATGAACAGTCCAAGGCAACGTATTCATCTCATCATTAGAGATGATGGCTCAATTTCGGCCAAGACCGAGAATGTCTTTGGCGAGGACTGTCTTCCCAAGATTGATGTTCTTGAAGACATGTTGGAAGCCCTAACGGTTGATTCCTCCTTTACTGATGATTACTTGAAAAATGTTTCTCATTCAGAGGTGACAAGCCGGAATAAGTTGGAGCAATCATCATGAGCAGCCAAGTAAAGCCTCGTCGGATTATTCAAGTCTGGCCTTTTTTTATTTTCTTCGGAATGAGTAGCTCTATCAGCTTTGTCTATGCAGGTGTAAGGCACAAGATGAGAAATCTTGTTGTGATAGGTGTTGCATATGGTCTTGCATTGGCATTGGCAATTGCTATTAGTGAGCCAACGGGTGGGACCGCAGAGGAGTTTTCAGGCACCTCTAGTGTACTAATGCTTATTCTTTGGATTGGATCGACAGTCCATGCATTTCGTGTGAACAAGAAGTACAGGTCTGACGCTTTGGTCAGCAACGTGGTACCAGAGGTTGCACAAACAGTTCCTCTTTCAACATCTAGTGACTCAATTGAATCGCTGTCTGGTGGATTCTTTGCAACTCAGGAAGAGTTGGGTCAAAAGGAAAACGTAGTTGCTTCAGCAATTCCGGTCGATGTCAACTCAGCGGATCTACAGACGCTCCTCACTCGCTTGAATCTGTCTCCTGAAAGTGCTGAACGAGTCCTCCTTGACCGTCAGACAGCAACAGGCTTTGAACGAGTTGAAGACTTTGTACGTTCTTCCGGTTTAAGACCTCACGAATTTGCAAAGATTAGGAATCTTGTACACGTTGTCCCCAGAGAGCGTGCTGAACCATCTGCAAATGAGTTCGAGAATCGACCTGGTTCTGGTCGAGTTCTCGACTTATGAGAATTGCAAGAATCTGGCACAAAACAGAATCTGAAGGTCCTGGCGTACGCACAGCTATCTGGCTACAAGGATGCTCCATCGGTTGCCACGGTTGCATCAATCCACATCTGTGGAGTTTTCAAGGGGGGCATGACGTCGATATCGAACATCTTGCAGACGAGATTCTTGGTCTAGACGTCGAGGGCATCACTCTTCTTGGGGGAGAGCCTTTCGATCAATCCACAGAATGCTATGAACTCTCGAAAAGGGTTCGAGATGGGGGCAAGGGCGTTATCACCTTTAGTGGCTACACGTATGAAAAGTTATTGAAGGAAGAAAGATCAGATTGGGTCAACTTGCTTTCAGTCACAGATTTGTTGGTCGATGGTCCTTACGAGAGCGAACTCCCTGAGAAGAACCGAGCATGGGTTGGTTCAACTAACCAACGATTTCTAAACCTCACCAATCGGTATGTTGACATTGATCCGAGGTTTGTGAATAATCGAATCGAGATGAGAGTTTTGCCCTCAGGAGTGATGGAAGTCTGTGGCTTTGCTTCTGAAAAGCAGCTCAGGGAGATAGCGGTCTCGTTATCTGTAAAAGTTCAACGGATCAATCGTCTCGCGTAATTGGAGATTCAACCCTCTCTCCGTATCTGGCCGGCACAAACAACCTCTTCTCAGGTACCGGTGCCTCCGCCCGCTGTTGCCTAGTTAGTCTCGCCATATGAGAATTGGCGTGCTAACCGGCGGCGGAGACTGTCCAGGCCTGAATGCGGTGATTCGTGCGGTCACTCGCAAGGCAATCAATGACCACGGCGACTCTGTCGTTGGGTTTCTTGATGCTTGGGATGGCGTTCTTGAAAAGCGATCCACTGAACTCACGGTTGCACGACTCGCCGGGATTTTGCCTCGCGGTGGAACCATTCTTGGTACTCGTCGCGGAAGTCCATATGACCTTCCCGATGGCGCAGTTCAAGTCAAACAGAATCTTGCCGACATGGAAGTCGATGCATTGGTCGTCATCGGTGGCAATGGTTCATTGTGGGTGGCATCACATCTGAACGAAGATGTTGGCATTCCCATTGTTGGTGTTCCGAAAACAATCGACAACGATGTCGTTGAGACAGATGTTTGTTTCGGTTTTCACACGGCGGTGCAGATTGCGACGGATGCAATTGATCGTCTGCACACCACTGCAGAAAGTCATGATCGCGTGATGGTCGTTGAAGTAATGGGTCGCGATACGGGCTGGATTGCGACATACGCGGGTATCGCCGGTGGCGCCACCGCAATTCTGATTCCCGAACGACCCTTTGACATTGACGACATCGCAAACCAAGTCAAGCGCAAGCACTCACGTGGTCGTTATGCATCCATCATCGTCGTGGCCGAAGGTGCAATGCCGAAAGAAGGCACGATGCCAGAACCGCGTTACGACCTTGATCCGTTTGGACGACCACGTCTTGGTGGCATCAGTGTGGAAGTGGCTCATGCGCTTGAAGAACGCACCGGGTTTGAAACACGCGTAGTGCAGATTGGTCATGTGCAACGTGGGGGAACACCCAATGCATTCGATCGAGTGTTATCAACTCGTTTAGGTATTGCTGCTGTTGAGGCATTGCACGAGGGTGAATCCAGCACGATGGTGGGCGTGCGCAATGAACAGATTGTTCGCGTGCCATTGGCAGACGTTGTGGGCAAAACCCGTCAGGTCGACTTGTCGTTGTACGACGATGTTGCCACCGTGTTCTTTGGCTAATTGCCAGACTGAAGCCGACAAGAAAGAGTCTTAGCGACGCTTGCCTTGCTGCTTGGCCTTTTTCGCAGCCTCTTCAGCTTTGCGTGCCTTACGTGCTTCGCGCTTTGCGGCCTGCTCTGCTTCGTCTTTTTCAAGAACACCCATGTGGGCCACAGCTGATTGCACTGCAAAGCGCTCGTCTGCTGCAACAAGTTGGCGGAAACCCTTGAGTGAACGTGAGTACTGAATCACCATCAGTCGAACAGCCTCAAGACCAAACTTCTCGATTGCCTTTGGAAGAAGTTCATTCAACTCTTCCAATGTGGGGTCTTCCGAAGAATCACCTAACTGTTCAATCGACCACTGTGTGCATGGCTCGGCAAGGATGACGCCACAGTCATGAGCGACACGACGCTTTGCAATGCCATCACGAATGACTGCACCGAGTGATGTTTGATCGTCGAATGCTCCTTCGGAGAGCCCGACAAGACGAGCAAAGGCATCCTTGAGGTCACCTTCCAAATCAGATGCAAGTGTGGCGATGGTGGAGTCCTCGAGATTTTCGATTGCAGCTGTGTAGCGGCGGTCGAGGAGGAAGCGGTCCTTGTCGTCGTTCATGAGGGGCCTTTCAGAAGTACGTTGCAAGGCTAA
>JBILBZ010000057.1:0-9021 GCA_044353425.1 Ilumatobacteraceae bacterium
CGACTGCTGAGCAACCATGCGCCGGGTACATCAAGCGTTTCAAGATTCATTTGAAAACTCCTCTTTTATTAGTTCTGAGATTTCAGGAAGCGAATCCACAAGTGCATCTGACCACCGACGCATCTCAGCGATACCAAGTGAAATCGTGTGCTTGTGTCCGAGAACAGAATTGCTTGGCCGACGTGCTTTGGTTGGGTATGCAGAGGAGTCCACGGGTGAAACGAGGGACGTTGGCACACCAAGTGCTTCATAGATTGCAACGGTGAGATCAAACCACGTTGCACTTCCAGAATTGGTGCCATGAAAAATGCCAGTCGCATCATCATGTTGAACAAGATCAACAGTGTGCCGAGCTAGATCTGCTGCGTGTGTTGGCTGCCCGAGTTGGTCATTAACAACTCTTACTTCTGAATGTGTGAGAGCTTTCCGGACCATTGTCTTGACAAAGTTGGCTCCGTATTTGCTGTAGAGCCATGCCGTACGAACGATAAGGCTGTTAGTGGCATATTCGCTGATGACAGCCTGTTCGCCAGCCAATTTCGACGCTCCGTAGACGGAAGCAGGGCCAGTTGCCGCAGACTCATCTCGCGCACCTACTTCATTGCCAGGGAACACATAGTCGGTGGATATGTGAACGAGCTTTGCACCGGAATGACGAGCTGCAATTGCGACATTGCGAGCACCTTCTGCATTGATGAGAAAAGCTTCATCGATGTTGTCTTCGGCGTTATCCACTGCGGTCCACGCGGCGCAGTTGACTATCACTGAGGGTTGATACTTTGCAAGACCCTCAGTGATGCTGGAAACGTTTGTGATATCAATTTCGGAGCGATCGAAAACTTTGGCCTCAATCGCTAACTCGTTGAGGACATCGCGAAAACATGAACCCAATTGTCCATGGCCGCCAAGAATTGCCCACACAGCTATTTCGAACTCTGTGACTTCAGTGGTCTCCACCATGCTTCGTTGGAGCGATACCAATCAATGACAGAACCGATTGAACTATCTAGTGAGTTCTGAGGCGTGTACC
This sequence comes from Ilumatobacteraceae bacterium, assembly GCA_044353425.1. Taxonomy (GTDB): domain Bacteria; phylum Actinomycetota; class Acidimicrobiia; order Acidimicrobiales; family Ilumatobacteraceae; genus UBA2093. The sequence goes on from JBILBZ010000057.1 coordinate 1,031, forward strand.
CCAGTTCCTTATTGATCTTTGACCAATTAACTGAATACCGACGATCATGCCCGAGTCGATCGGCAACACGTTCAACCATCGCATCATCAAATCCACAGGTTGTTAGAATGAGAGTTGTGAGTTCACGATTGGTGAGTTCTGTTCCGCCACCAATGTTATAAATCTCACCAGAACGTCCGCCATCGACGACCAGTTGAATTCCGCGACAGTGATCGTCGACGTGTAACCAATCTCGAATGTTCAAACCATCTCCGTAGAGAGGAACCTTTTTCTCATCAATCAAATTGGTGACAAACAGTGGAATGACTTTTTCTGGAAATTGATGTGTTCCGAAGTTGTTTGAGCAGCGTGTGATTCGCACGTCAAGACCATGAGTTCGAAAGTAAGCCCGAGCGAGAAGATCACTAGACGCCTTAGACGCTGCATATGGGCTATTGGGCAGAAGCGGTTCTTCTTCATCCCAACTTCCTTCTGCAATGGAGCCGTACACCTCATCTGTTGAGACATGAATAAATGTTTTGATTCCATGACGCATCGCACCTTCAAGCATCTGTTGGGTACCAAGAACATTTGTTGTCACAAATACGGAACTGGATTCAATGGATCGGTCCACATGTGATTCGGCCGCAAAATGAACAACGACGTCGTGTCCAGGCAATGCCGCATCAATGTCAGTAGCAACGCGAATATCGCCTTTAACGATTGTGAGTCGTGGATCTTGAGAAACTGCGTCAAGGTTGTGTGGGTTTCCTGCATAGGTGAATGCATCAAAAACAGTGACAGATTCAACCGATTCACCCCAGGCACCAGAGAGAAGACCGCGGACGTAGTTGGATCCGATGAATCCTGCACCGCCCGTTACGAAATACTTCATTGAAGTTCTTTGCCCTTCTCTCAATGTCTCGCAATAGATACTATTAGACAATGCGTGGGATAATTCTTGCTGGTGGCACAGGGTCTCGTCTGTGGCCAATTACTAAGGGTGTAAGTAAGCAGCTTCTTCCCATTTATGACAAGCCGTTGGTGTACTACCCATTGTCCACGTTGATGAGTGCAGGCATTCGTGACATTTTGGTCATCACGACGCCACATGATGCCAATGCATTTCAGGATTTATTGGGCGATGGTTCCCAGTGGGGAATCAACCTTACGTTTGCCCAGCAACCGAAACCCGAGGGCTTAGCCCAAGCTTTCTTGATTGGAGAACAGTTCATCGGTTCAGATTCCTGTGCTCTCGTGCTTGGCGACAACGTATTTCACGGAAACGGACTCGGTGACGGACTTCAGGCATTAACTCAGCCAATTGGTGCGACGATCTTTGCTTACAAAGTTTCGAATCCTGAAGAGTATGGCGTGGTGGAATTCGCGCCTGATGGTCGTGTGATTTCTATTGAAGAGAAGCCGGTTCATCCAAAGTCTTCTTTTGCAGTTCCCGGTTTGTATTTCTATGACAACAACGTTGTTGAAATTGCAAAGAATGTTCGACCAAGCGCCAGAGGTGAATTAGAGATCACGGCTGTCAACTCAGAGTATTTAGACCGTGGACAGTTGTCAGTCAGTGTCTTGCCTGAAGGTACGGCTTGGTTGGATAGTGGAACATTTGGTTCGCTACATGATGCAAGCAGTTACGTTCGAATCATTGAGGAACGACAGGGTGTAAAAGTCGGTTGCCCTGAAGAAATCGCTTGGCGTCATCAATGGATTTCAGATGAAGAACTAGACAAATGCGCAGAAGAGCTTCTGAAGAGTGGGTACGGCGTTTATCTCAGAAATCTGCTTCGCGGGTCATAAAAGCTCACTCTGCCATTTTGTTTAGGAATGGCTGTACGGAGGTACGAGTTCCCATCTTGGCCGAACCTGATGTGCTCACAGTTCTAGACTCTTGCAGTGGCTCAACTTGCAGTAATCGGGACAGGCTATGTAGGTCTGGCGAGCGGGGCATGTCTGTCATCTCTTGGTCATCATGTGGTGTGCCTAGATATTGACGATGCAAAAATTTCACTTCTCAGTAACGGTCAGATTCCAATCGTTGAGGATGGGTTGTCTGAGTTGGTTGCATCGGGACTTTCTGCAAAGACTTTGTCTTTCACGACAGAAATTACTGAAGCCATTCCGTCTGCAGACGTGGTGTTTCTATGTCTGCCAACTCCTCAAGATGATGACGGAAGCGCAGACCTTTCATTCGTTGAGAAAGCTGTCTCGGGCATTCGCAGCGTTTTGAAGCAAGGTGCCATTGTTGTGAATAAATCGACGGTTCCGGTAGGTACTGCTGAACGAGTAAGAGAAATTCTGAACCGTTCTGATGTTCACGTGGTTTCAAATCCTGAGTTTTTGCGACAAGGTACTGCAGTCAATGATTTCCTTCATCCATCTCGTGTTGTCATCGGAGGAGATGATGAATCAGCGGTGAACAGAGTTGCTGATTTGTACGCGGGAGTTAATGCTCCAGTTCTAAAGATGAAAACTGCATCAGCTGAGGCATTGAAGTATGCGGCCAATGCATTTTTAGCCACGAAGTTAACTTTTATTAATGCAATGGCAGATATTTGCGAAGCTGTTGGTGCTGACATCTTTGATGTAGCGACGGGAATAGGAATGGATCCGCGAATTGGTTCCGACATGTTGCGTGCTGGACCGGGTTGGGGTGGAAGTTGTTTCCCGAAGGACACACGCGCTCTTGTGAGCATTGCTGCCGATGGCGGATATGACTTTGCTCTGCTTCGCGGCGTTATTGAAACAAATGATCAGCACTATGCGCGTATTGCGGACAAAGTAATCGCAGAGTGCAATGGTTCAGTTCAAGGTGTAACGATTGCAGCTTGGGGATTAACTTTCAAGGCCCATACGGACGACTTGCGTGACTCGCCAGCAATCAAGATTCTTACAATGTTGCACAGCTGTGGAGCAAAGATTGTTGCCTATGACCCAACATCAAAGGCTCCTTATTCGATGTATCCGTGGATAACAGTTGTTGATACTCCTCTTCAGGCATGTGATGGCGCCAGTGTTCTAGCTGTTCTGACTGAATGGCCAGAGTTCTCAGAGATTGATCCGAGCGCTATCGCATCGCGTCTGTTGCATCCACGGGTTGTAGATGGACGAAATATTTTGAATAGAGATAAATATATGAGCGCAGGCTTTTCTTATAGAGGAGTTGGACGCTGATGGCATCTGTTATTGCGCCAGTTAAGCGAGTCATTGCATCGCATGAACTTCTCTGGAATCTCACATTGCGTGAATTACGAACGAAGTATCGCAAGAGTGTGCTGGGCTGGTCGTGGTCGATGCTCAATCCATTGGCAACAGTGGCTATCTATTCCTTTGTATTCGGACACCTCTTCCAAGCAGCAGCACCAGTTGGTGTCAACAGTGGCATCAAAGTTTTTGCACTGTATTTATTGTGCGGTTTATTGCCGTGGAACTTCTTCATGCTGGTGACAAATACAGGTATGAACAGCATGTTGGTAAATGCCGCGTTGGTGAAGAAGGTGTCGTTCCCACGTGAGGTCTTGGTCTTCTCTAACTCCTTGCATGGCATCGTGCAGTTCGGCATTGAGATGGGATTACTCACCGTTGCATTGTTGATTGGGGGCAGCGTCTTTTTGCCATGGTTGCCGGTGGTGGTGTTGCAGATGTTCCTGCTCGCGCTGTTTGCGACAGGTCTTGCATTGGGTCTCGCGGCTGCCAATGTCTACTTCCGAGATCTCGGATACCTCTGGCAAATCTTCACGCAGGTGTGGTTCTTCGCTACTCCGATTGTGTACACACCAGAGATCATCGATGGCCGTGTGCCGAATTGGGTAGAGATGCTGATGAGGCTGAACCCGATGGCCGTGTTCGTGCAGGGTTTCCGTCGCAGTATGTACGACGGCATGTTCCCCGGATGGGACAACCTGGGTGCGTGTGCGCTGGTCGGAATCATCGCCATGGTGTTGGGCTGGTCGTTGTTCACCAAGCTCTCGCGCCGCTTCGCCGAAGAGCTCTAACCGCTATTCAACACCCCGTTCCGGGGCAGTTGAATCGACCAAAGACCTATTCCAGAAGGCTTTCGTATGCCTTTGGGGGCATTCGGCGGTGCACATGACCCTTCATGCAATGGTTTCATAGATATAAGGAATCACTTATACTATCCAGCGGGGTCCGATGATCGGCCCCTGGACAATTATCGAGACAACTGAATACTCCGCCTGGCATGACGGCTTGACGGTGAAGCAACAGAAAGCAATTTCCAAGCGACGTGAAGTTCTTCGATGTGTTGGACCGAATGCTTCGAGGCCGTTGGTCGACTCGCTCACTGGAAGTCAAATCAAGAACTTGAAGGAATTGAGGGTTTCGTCGGGTGGTGCACTGCGAATCCTTTTCGTTTTTGACAGGAAGAGGCAAGCAGTGTTGTTACTTGGCGGTGACAAGTCCATTAATGCCAAGTGGACGAGTTGGTATGCCTCTGCAATTCGGGAGGCAGAAGAGATCTATGAGAAGTATGTGAAAGAGGAGGAGAAGTGATGGGATACAAAATATGGATACCGGAACATGAAAGACCAGGTTATGTTGCGACGAAAGAAAACGACATGCTCGAATCTGAGATTTCAGAGGAGATGTGGAATGAAGTGTTGTCCTATTACGTCAACCTAAATCGTCGCCGTCGCAAAGTTACACAGAAACAAATTGCTCAACGTATTGGTTTAACGCAACCACGTGTCTGTCAGATGCTGAAGAAGCCAGCAACAATTGCGAAGTTGTGGAAGCTTTGCGATGCAATGGGCGGTCAACTTGAAGTGAACGTTCGATTCGGGAACGAAGTGTTCTCTCTCTTGAACGAGCCAGATCCCAATAATCCTGATGCGTGGATGATGAACCCAGACGCAACCACATCAGCCCAGTAATGATTGGGCGGTTTGCTCCGTCGCCCACGGGCGTATTGCACTTAGGCAATCTCCGCACTGCACTAGTTGCGTGTGCGTCAGTAGAGGCAAATGGCGGTACGTTTCTCATTCGCTTTGAAGACCTCGACATGCACAATGCCAATATGGCCAACGCACGACAGCAGATTGATGATCTTGCATCCATTGGTGTCGTCACTAGTGAAACGCCTTTTGTGCAGAGCGAGCGCTTCGACATTTATTACCAGGCCATTGCGCGTCTCACCGAAGCAGGTCACACATACGAATGCTTCTGCACACGCAAAGAAGTACTAGAGGCAGCGCAAGCACCACACGATGGTCAGGTGATGTATCCCGGCACATGTCGTGACCTCAGCGATGCTAAACGAGCCGAACGCCGAGAGGTTCGCCCCGGTGCATTGCGTCTACGCGCGCAGGGTGCGTCACAATCTTTTTCAGATCACATACACGGCACCGTTACCGGCCTTGTAGACGATGTTGTGTTGCGCCGCAACGATGGTGTGCCCAGTTACAACATCGCTGTTGTTGTTGATGATGCGTTGCAAAGGGTCACTGAAGTAGTGCGCGGGGATGATCTTCTTGAAGTCACCGCCAACCAGGTGCATCTGCAAACGCTTCTGGGTTACAGCACACCTGTGTATGGCCACGTGCCGTTAGCCGTGGGTGATGACGGTGAACGTTTGGCAAAGCGCCACGGCGCTGTCACGCTGGCAGACCTTGCAGACCGCGGCATCAGTACGGCCCAAGTACGGGACATGTTGTGGGCAAGCCTGGGCCAGTCGGGCGACACATTCTCGTGGGATGCCGTGCCACGCCAGCCATGGGTGCCACCATTGACCCATGGGAAATCTTGAAGCAATCCTGGGGTACCAGGGCGCACAAAACAGTGGCGAGGCCCGCATGGTGGGTGAGGAGATCATCCAGATGCCCTTCTGGACTCCAGAGTTCTGCGCCACAGTGATTCAGGCGGCGCAAGCTGCAGGCGGGTTTTCTCAACAAGACGATGACCCCGTGCCCGGGTATGAGATTTCTCTGGCAGCAATTGCACCACGCTTGTTCGAGGCAGTGGAGAACGACATTGGCGTACGTATGTGGCCAGCAATTCGCCAGTGGTGGCCGTATGTGGATTACCACGGCCTGCGAGACGCCTTCATTATTCGCTACGCCTTGGGCGAACAAGAAAACCTCCGGATGCATCACGATGTTGCACAAGTGAGTGCGAGCATCAAACTTAATGATGACTATGTAGGCGCAGCGCTGGAATTTCCCCGTCAAAAATTCTCAACAGAAGATGTTCCCGTAGGTGATCTCATCGTTTGGCCAAGCCTTGTGACGCATCCACATGAATGCACGCAATTACAAAGCGGTGTGAAGTACAGCTTGACGGTGTGGTGTGAATTGCCAATGGCAATCGACGGACAGCGCAGTTACTAAAAAGTTTGTAGTAACTAAGACTTACGCGTCGCGCTTGCGCACACGAATAGCCTTTTCGGCTGCGTTGCGACATTCGCCAGTTTCAAGATCAAACTTCCATCCGTGCAATGTGCACACCAAGTTGTCGTCTTCGATCTCGCCGAACACGCTGAGGTCTGCATTGCGATGCGGGCATCGACGCTGCACGATGTAATCGCCAATCGTGATGTCTGATTCATCAGAAGGAATGCCTTGCAACTTTTGTTTGGCTTCACTCTCGGTACGGTTCATGCGTTCGACCGACAACGACTTCAAGAAGTTGTACAAGTACTCGTTGTATGCGCCTTCACGCCACGCAGTAAAACGGCACGACAAGAACAACGAGTTCGACCAGTCAACGGCACGTGTTAACACAACACGTTCGAGAAGATTGCGCGGCACAGTGAACTTGTAGGCAAAGGCCTGTCCTGCATGCTCTTCAACAATGCCGTCGAAGAAGTTGATGTAGATGTTTACATCACCTGCAACGATGAGTGCATTGCCACCAACGCCTTGACGCACGCTCGGGCTCATCGCCAACAAGGGCTCCCACCACAACTTCAATGTTGCGATGATGTCGGTATCAGGCGATGCCCACGAGGCCTTTTCGCCAGCAAGCCACTGCGCCCAGTCAGTCTGATATTGCTGTAAATACGAAGTTTTCTCTGTGAATATACGCGTGATGTCTTCGCCACTCATGGGCTGTTCCACAGTGACTCCGCCACCAATCACCGTGAATGAGGTGCCCGGGATAGTTGTCGCCGCATTCAGTCGACCGATGTCAGACATGCGCTTTTGGAACTCTGTCTGATCAGGGAAAATGCTGGCTTCATCTCCGGTGACCATATTGAGATGGAACAAGTCTTCATCGAGGAAACACGGTGGCCCCGCCGAGGGAATAACTGTGGTCGCCTTCACAGATTCCACGTAGCGCAACGCTCGTGAGAATTGACTCTCCACTTTGTCGCGGCACAACTGGAGTTTTTCAGCTTCATCCATTTCGTACACCATGGGGTACCAAATAGCGCCAGAGAACTGCAACCAATGAAGATCGACCTTGCCATGTTGCACGAGTTCATCAAGATCATTCGTACGGCAATCGTTCTGATTCACTAAACGTGCATCGCCGTCAGAGAGAACAATCGCGGAGTCGCCACCAGGGCCATCAGTGATTGAGGTTTCAACATGAATGGCAATCTTGAGGCCAGGAGCAATCTCACGCTCCGTTGCATTAATGGTGCGCTCAAACTTGCGGAACCCAAGTTTGTTGAACTCCCGCTCTAGTTCACGTGTCGGATAATCAGGAAGAAGAACGGTGGTGTTCTTGTTCATCTTTTCCGCGAGGAACGCAGCATCAAAGTGGTCACCGTGTAGATGAGAGATGTAGAGAAAGTCGGGGTTGCAGACATCGTGCATGATGTCGTCGGGCAACTGGTCGTTTCGTGGAAACACGAACCATGATCCAAAGAACGCTGGAACAAACCAGGGGTCACAGACAATGGTGACTCCGCGAGTGCGAATCAGGATGCCTGCGTGGCCAAGCGAAATGGCCTGCATGAATTACTTTGGCTCGTCTGTGGACTGAACGCCGCCAGTGGCGACATGTGCAGTCCAAGCGCTGCCGTTCCAGTAGCGAAG
>JBILBZ010000175.1:0-2548 GCA_044353425.1 Ilumatobacteraceae bacterium
CACGCGGCTTCGAAGGTGGCCAGATGCCTCTCAAGCAGCGCGTACCAAAGCTCAAGGGATTCAATAACCCCTTCCGCGTTGAGTACTACGCCGTCAACCTCGATTCTCTTCAGGAATTGGGAATGAGTGAAGTCACTCCAGAAATCCTCGTTGCAAAGGGTGTTGCTCACAAGGGAACACTCGTGAAGGTTCTTGGCCGCGGAGAAATTTCCGTTGCAGTCAAAGTCTCTGCCCACGGAGTATCAAAGAGCGCCGAAAAGGCAATCCTTGCTGCTGGTGGATCTGTGACCATCCTTCCGTTGCCACACAAGATTCGTCCTCCGGCGAACGGCAACCAGTTCACCAACCGATAACCCGCGTCGCGCTGTATTAGCTCGACTGGGACAAGGAGTCACACGTGTTCGCGAACTTGAAAAACATTTTCAAGGTAGAAGATCTGCGCAAGAAGGTTTTCTTCACTTTCATGATGATCATGGTGTACCGCTTCGGTACTGCATTGCGTGTTCCCGGCGTTGACGCTGGTGCTGTTGCACAACTTCGCGAAGCCTCGAAGTCTCAAGGCGCACTCGGATTCCTCAACTTGTTCTCAGGTGGAGCATTCGGTTCGTTCTCTATTTTTGCGCTCGGCATCATGCCGTACATCACGGCCAGCATCATCATGCAGGTTCTGAATGTTGTCATTCCGAAATTGCAAGAATGGCAAGAGATGGGTGCAGTTGGTCAGCGAAAGATCACACAGTGGACTCGCTACGTAGCAATCGCTATTGCTGTCTTGCAAGGTTCTGGCCTTACGTTCATTTTCGGTCAAGGAAACGGCAGTGCCTTCTTGGGCGCTGCAGCCCAAGCACCTGATGTCGTGTTGCTTGATCCGTTCATGCCACGCGCATTGTTGGTTATTCCAACGCTTGTCGCTGGTACTGCATTCTTGATGTGGGTGGGCGAGCTCATCAGCCAGCGCGGTATTTCTAACGGAATGTCCGTGTTGATTTTTGCATCAATTGTTTCTGGTTTGCCCTATAGCTATTACTCCATTTTGCAGAGCAAGAAGTTCTTTGTCTTTGCTGTATTAGTAGCGGTTTCATTGGGCATTCTTGCTGCAGTTGTCCGAGTCGAATTGGGACAACGGCGTATTCCAGTTCAGTTTGCAAAACGTGTTGTCGGTCGACGCATGACAGGTGGTCAAAGCACCTACATCCCGTTGAAGGTCAACCAAGCCGGTGTTGTGCCCATTATCTTCGCTTCGTCAGTTCTTTTGCTTCCTGTGTTGTTGTCCAACATGTTGGGCAGCGCAGTGGGCTGGCGCGGATCCATCGCAAGTTTCGTGAATGACTATTTGGTGAACAGCCAAAACATCATCTACATCGCTTCGTTCTTCTTGTTGATCATCGCGTTTGCTTATTTCTACAACTCGATTGCATTCGACCCAGTTCGTCAAGCAGATCAGTTGCGTCAGCAGGGTGGTTTCATTCCTGGAATTCGTCCCGGACCACAGACCGAGCGTTACTTGGCTCGTGCGGTGAACCGCATCACACTGCCTGGTGCAGTGTTCGTCGGAACGATCGCAATTCTCCCGTACATCATTTTGTGGGTGGGTGACGTTCAGTCGTTCCCATTCGCGGGTACTACTGTTTTGATTGCTGTAGGCGTTGCACTTGAATTGATGCGTCAGATTGACAGTCAGCTCATGTTGCGTAACTACGAGGGCTTCTTGAAGTGATCCTTCCTTTGGGAATGGGTTACTAGGTCAATCGCATGAACTCCGGTGCACGGTTAGTTCTGTTGGGGCGTCAAGGCGCGGGGAAGGGGACGCAGTGCGTTCGTTTGTCTCGCCATTTCGTGGTGCCCCATATCTCAACGGGCGACATGCTGCGTGCTGCTGTTCGTGAAGGAACCGAGCTGGGTCTGATGGCCAAAGCGGTGATCGATGCCGGCAACCTCGTGGGCGATGACATCATGATCGGACTCGTGGCAGAACGCATCCAGGCCGACGATGCCCGCGACCGTGGCTACATCCTCGACGGCTTCCCCCGTACGGTGGCCCAGGCAGTGTCTTTGGATGAAATCACCGCTTCTCACCCGCTCGACGTCGTGGTCGACCTCGTGGTGCCCCGCGACCTCGTCCTTTCTCGCCTCTCTGCCCGTCGCGTCTGTCGCGACTGCGGCGCCAACTTCCAGGCCACTGGCACCGAGCCCAGCCCTTGGACCTGTGAAAACTGTGGGGGAGACGTGGTCCAGCGCGATGACGACACCCCTGACGCCATCAACAAGCGACTTGATCTCTACGAGACCCAGACCCAGCCCCTCATTGATTTCTACGGGGAATCTGGCCGTCTCGCCCAAATCGACGGGGTGGGTAGCCCTGACGAAGTGTTCGCCCGACTGACCAAGGCGGTCGAACAAAGGCTCTAAGTACTACTTGGTGCAAAGGAAATGCGCCGATAGCATTGCCACTCGCCCCTATTGCAGGTCTGCTATTGGGGGCAACATGTCCCAACAATTTAAGGAGGCCATCCTGGCCAAGCCAAAGGAAGATGCGATCGTGCTGGAA
>JBILBZ010000180.1:0-2539 GCA_044353425.1 Ilumatobacteraceae bacterium
ACCTCTTATTCAGTCGTCGTCGGAGCAGGTGGCAATGGCGGAGCTGTTCGAAATGCAGGAAGCGTTGGCAACAACTCACAATTCGCATCCATCATTGCCCTTGGCGGCGGAGGCGGCGGTTCCTACTACGCAGGCCCAACCACAGGCAGTGCAGGTTCTGGAGGTGGAGCCGGTGCAGCGGACACTCTTATCACTGGAGCCAACGGAACCTCGGGACAAGGGTTCAAGGGCGGAAACACACCGACAGAGAACTTCACAACCAACGGCGCAGGCGGTGGTGGTTCAGGCGGTGTAGGCGAAAATGGCGTGAACAATGGCGCAAAAGCAGCGGGCGGAGTTGGAACGTCATCAACGATCACTGGAACAAGTGCGGTCAGAGCTGCCGGCGGATCTGGCGGTACCGGAACTACTTCTGCTGCCGGCGCTTCAGCCGCGAGTAACACGGGTAGCGGCGGTGGCGGCGGTAGCGCAGTTTCCAATGTGGAGGGTTCAGGAGGTGCTGGTGGTTCTGGAATTGTCATCGTTCGTTATGCAGTTCCCGACGTCTCGACACCCGATCTCGATTCTGCCGACGACACTGGCACCAACACTGACAACATCACATCAGCAACCACACTGACGCTGACAGGTTCAGCACCTGTTGGATCAACTGTTCAACTCTTCGTTGACGGCGTCGCATCAGGCAGCACCTGTATTGCAAACAGTTCGACTGGTACGTGGTCATGCGATACAGCCGTGTTGACAGCCGGAGACAGAGTCATTACTGCTGAGTCAACGACAATCTTGTCGGACTCAACAGTGGTATCAACATCTACTGGTCTCACCGTCACAATCGACACCACCTCCCCCACCGTGTCATCAGTGAGCTTCACTTCAAACTCTGGCTCCGATGACACCTATAAAACTGGTGATGTCGTCTCGGTGACAGTGGCATTCTCAGAAAATGTCACCGTCACAAACTCACCACGAATTGCACTCGCCGGTCTCACTAGCAAGTTCGCCACCTACGCGTCCGGTTCTGGAACCTCATCGCTTGTGTTTACCTACACAGTCGTTTCTGGTGATACCGATACAGATGGTCTTGCGATTACTGCAGATTCACTGTCATTGAACTCAGGAACAATCAGAGACACCGCAGCAAACAACGCAACACTGAGTCATACCGCAGTCGCCACACAATCAACCCATAAGGTTGACGGCGTTGTTCCCACCGTCACCATCGCACGCGCCGGTTCAGGATCACTGAAGTCTGGCCAAACCGACACCATCACATTCACACTCTCTGAGGCATCATCCAACTTTGCCGTTGGTGATATCACCGTGGCTGGTGGCACCATCGGAGCACTCACCACCACATCATCAACCGAATACAGCGTTGTATTCACACCGACGGCAAACACCAATTCTGGAACAGGAAGCATTTCAGTCGCCGGTGCAACTTTCACCGACACAGCCTCTAACAACAACACCGCCTCGACAACGTTGTCCATCTCTTATGACACGCTGGTCCCAACCGTCACCATCTCACGGGCTAGCTCAGGCTCCTTGAAGTCGGGCCAGACCGAAACAGTGACATTCACACTGTCTGAAGCGTCGAGCAACTTTGTCGTGGGTGACATCACCGTGGCTGGTGGCAGCATCGGCACACTCACCACCACATCCTCCACCGTCTACTCCGTCGTATTCACACCAACAACAAACACGAATTCAGGAACCGGATCGATCTCGGTCGCTGGTGCAACATTCGCTGATGGCGTCGGCAACGACAACACCGCAAGCAGCACCTTGTCAATCAACTATGACACCTTGGAGCCAACAGTCTCCGTTACCCGTGCAGGTTCAGGTTCCCTGAAGTCAGGCGATACCGAGTCCATCACGTTCACGCTTTCTGAATCTTCAGCAAATTTCATCTCAACCGATGTCAGCGTTTCTGGGGGCTCAATCAGCGGTTTCACTGGAAGCGGCACGACATACACCGCCACGTTCACACCTACAGCGAGCACCGACTCTGGAACCGGAAACGTTTCCGTTGCTGGTTCGACATTGACTGACACTGTTGGCAATAACAACTCAGCCAGCAACACATTGACCATTAACTACGACACTGGCGCACCAACCGTGTCAATGGGTGCCAACCCCACTTCAGTTGCATCTGGCTCAACGACAACTGTGACATTCACAGTCAGCGAATCAACTACAACGTTTACTTCGGCCGATGTCTCAGCGACATTGGGTACCCTCACAGGCTTCACCGGAAGTGACAGAACATACACAGCAACCTTTACTGCCTCACGTTCATCTGGTGGTACTGCCGTGATCACAGTTGCATCAGGGTCAATCACCGATGCAAACAGCAACGCAAACACATCAGCATTAACCTTCAACATCACAGTTACAAACACCACATCGTCATCGGGCGGACGCACTAACTATCGGGCAAATGGGACTAATGGCACCAACGGCGTACGCTATTTCGTCGAGCAATTCACAACCGTCGGCACAACCTCATGGACTGCACCACAAGGCGTCACAAGTGTTG
>JBILBZ010000058.1:0-8942 GCA_044353425.1 Ilumatobacteraceae bacterium
AAGACGGGCAGTTTGGTCGTCAGACCATCGCGTGGGGTGAGGATGGCAACAGGAATTCCACGTGGACCCACGGACATGATGCGCACATTTGGTTCAACAAGCGGTTTCTCGGCGTGACTGGAAATGCGTAATTCGGTGTTGTTGTAACTGACAGCGAATGCTGGGCCAGCAGTATTCATCGTGGATGTGCGAGTAACTAAAACTTGAGAGGTGCCGGACGCGCCTACCATCCCGTGGCTATGAGTGATTTGCGACAACGAACTACTGCGTGTGTCGAAGGAGTACACGTCTTGTTCCCAAGGAGTCGACACTTCGTTTGCCGAGAAAAGGACGGTGTCACTCACGGAGATAACGCTGCGCACTTGCAGGTGGTCGGGGGTAACAGTGCGTTCGTCAACCAATAGGCGGCGGACTCCACTGCGGTCGGCGCAAGTTACAAGGCGACCGTCACTGAGGAGTGCAGGAGCGCCAGGGACGAGTTCAACCCATGCATCGTCTTCGTCAGAAAAGATGACTGTCGAAGTGCCAGTACCAGCATCGATGAGATGTACATCGACATGTTGTTGATCACGAGTCTGAGTTTGCGCAATGAGTCCGCCGGCACTCCATGAGACAGCGTTGAGGTATTCCCAAGTGCCATTTAACTGAACATCGACGCGTGAGTGGTCGGCAAGACCGAACACGTGCAATGAAACGGTTGCGTTCACTGAACCGGCGGCGGGGTAGTGGTGCTCTGCGACGGGTTGTTCCGGGTGGGCAGGATCAGAGATGCGCCACACGGGTACATCTGCAACATCGACGCGACATGCTGCGATGTGTTGTGAATCAGGTGCCCACCAGTAGCCGCGCATGCGACCCATTTCTTCCGCAGCAATGAATTCTGCACTGCCCCATGTCACGGTGTCGCTTGGTTCTGATGCGATGACTTGTTCGCGTCCTGCAAGGTCGGCAACACACAGTTCTGAGCCGCGAACATAAGAGATGTGTGCGCCATCAGGGGAGAGGCGGACATCAAAGACGCCGGGTGCAATATCGGGGAGGGTGACAGATCCTGTCATGAGATCGACATGCACGATGTATCCACCAAGAACGGTGACTGCGTTAGTGACCGTGCCATCGCATGCATATGTGACGATGCCGCCCGCACCCTCACGCGCGCGCTCACGGCGACGCAGTTCTTCGGCGGTTAACTGCGAGAGATCTGTGCCCACGGTGCGCGGGTCGAGTACCTGTGTTTCAGTTCCTGTCGCAAGATCAAGAACCCAGAGAGAGTTAACCGAGTCTTGCCCTGATGTGGAACGAGCAAAGACCACGCGAGAGCCATCGGGGGACACTGTGAAGTTACGCGGCTCTCCAAGAGAGAGCCGTTGCGTGCGTGCGTATTGGCGCGGGAAGGTATCGCTCACACGAGCAAGTTACCCGAGGCATCAAGGCGAACTCGTGTGCCCACCCACTCATTCACACACATGTCTCGGCCAGTGCTGACATCACTTGTCTCACCCCACGCGCGGCGCCCGTCATCGAGTAAGCACGAGAGGATGGATCGTTCGGGGTTGCCATCGCGGTCATGCATGACGGAGTACGCCTCGACAGTGACTTCTCCGGCTGCATCAGCGGGTGAGGCAAGGCTGCGGCGTGGCAATGCATCAATCTGATCTTGCGGGTAGTCGTACTTGAAACCATCAACTGGTGGCTGCGTTGAATACACACCGAATGCATGCTTTGTTGTGTAGCCACCGTTTGCCCACACGAGTCCTGATGTGCCAATGCCTTCGCGGAGTTCTGTTGCAACGGTTGCGATGGCGTGCATCACGTAGTTGTTCCAGGGGCCACCTGCAAATGGCAAGCCGCCGGTCCGTGTGAGTTGGGAGTTGATATCGAGCCCCAGAGACTTTGCACCAAGTTGAACTGCGGCGGGGAAGCACGAATACAGATCAACGATGTCAATGTCGTGAATTGTGCGGCCTGCAAGTTCGAGAACGCGACGCCCTGCAAGTTCGATAGCGGGCGTGTCGTAGAAGTGGTTGCGATGTGAGACGAATGCGTGCTCATGTGCATCGCTTCCTGATTGCGGGAAGATCCAACGATCACGAGGAACTCCGAGCGCCTCCGCTTTCTCTGCAGAACACATTATGAGAGCAGCTGACATATCAACGTCGTTGTTGGAGTTCATGAACTTCGTATACGGGAAACCAATCATGCGATTGTTTGCAGTTGGTGTGCGAATTTCTTCTGCCGTGTATTCCTTGGGTGACCATGCATACGGATTCTTGGCTGCAACTGCGCTGAATCGAGCCCACAGTTCGCTGATGTGCTTTTGATGCTCATCAATCGTGCGACCAGCTTGAGCACGCAATGCTGTTTCAAACATCGGATAGATCTGAATCGGCATCATGATCTTGCGCTCGAGTTCTTCGGGCATGTTCATTGTGAGGTCTTCGGACACCAAGACCGGCTCAACATCTGAGGTTCGCCATTGCGGTTCAACGTTGGCTTTGCGATAGCGAGCACGCGTGCGAGTGGTCTCGCCGCCAGTCAAGATGACGAGATCAATCTCGCCTGCAAGAATTTGGCGAGAAGCGGCGTTGACCAGAGTCTGAGGGGTATTGCCACCCATGGCGGAATACCCGAACTCACGAGGGGTGAGACGAAGGTCTTCTGCGATGAATTGAGCTGGATTGCCGTACTTCCACGAAAGCAGATTGACCACACGGATGGAATCTGGGTTCGGCACGGACCCCAGACCAGCGTCTTTTGCGGCTAATTCGATGGCCTGCACCATCATCGCGACGGCATCGAGGGCACCATCAATACCCTCGGCTCGTTGAACGACCTGTCCAGTTCCAATGAGGACAGGTGTGCGTGGGTCAAGTGTCATGTCTCAAACGCTAGGTCGTCAGAGGGGCGCCCCTACTACTCTGAACTACATGTCGCGTATTGCAATCGGAGCCGACCACGCCGGATACACCCTCAAGCAGCACCTCATCTCGGTGCTGACGAATCAGGGTCACGATGTGGAAGATCTCGGTACTCACTCCACCGAGAGTGTTGATTACCCACCCTTCTGCGCAGCGGTCGGCCGTTTTGTGCGTGACGGAAAAGCTGACCTCGGCATCGTTCTCGGTGGCAGCGGACAAGGTGAGCAATTAGCTGCCAACAAAGTGCATGGTGTTCGCGCAGCATTGTGCAACTGCTTGTACACCGCCCGCATGGCTCGTGCTCACAACAATGCGAATGTTCTTTCAATGGGTGCTCGCGTTGTCGGTGAAGGCCTCGCTGAAGAAATTCTCGCAACATTCCTCGCTACAGAGTTTGAGGGCGGTCGTCATGAGCGCCGCGTTGCACAATTAACCGAAATCGAACAACAAGAGTCAGGCAAGTAATGCCATTTCCTTCTGATACCAATCCAGACACCGAAGTCTTTGCACTCCTTGAAGAGGAGCGCATTCGCCAGACCACAGGGTTGCAGCTCATTGCTAGTGAGAACTTCACTTCGCCTGCAGTGATGAAGGCAACAGGGTCCATTCTCACAAACAAGTATTCCGAGGGGTACCCCGGAAAGCGTTACTACGGTGGCAACGTCAATGCCGACGTGATTGAAGCACTCGCAATCTCGCGTGTGAAAGAACTCTTTGGTGCAGATCACGCCAACGTGCAACCACACTCTGGTGCCAGCGCAAACATGGCTGTCTATCTCGGTCTCTTGAATCCGGGAGACACTGTCCTTGGTCTCAGTCTCGACCATGGTGGTCACCTCACACACGGTTCACCTGTGAATGCAAGTGGCATCCTGTATGACTTCAAGTCATATGGGGTCACGCCTGGCGATGAGCGCATTGACTTTGACAATGTGCGTGAACTTGCACTGAAGCATCGCCCCAAGATGATCGTTGCAGGAACGACCAGTTACCCACGCCGTCTTGATCCAGAACCATTCAAAGCAATTGCTGATGAAGTCGGTGCTCTGTTGATGTTTGACATTGCTCACTTGGCTGGTCTTGTTGCTGGCGGTGCCCACCCGAACCCTGTGCCGTATGCAGACGTTGTCACCTTCACAACTCATAAGACATTGCGTGGACCTCGTGGTGGGTGCATTCTCAGCAAAGCAGAGCATGCTGCTGCAATCGACAAAGCAGTGTTCCCTGGCAGTCAAGGTGGCCCGTTGGAGCATGCAGTTGCTGCAAAGGCTGTCGCATTCCGAGAAGCTCTTGACCCTTCGTTCAAGGTATACGCACAGCAGATTGTGAAAAACGCAACTGCTCTCGCTGCTGCAATGACAAAAGAAGGTTTCCGTCTCGTGAGTGGCGGCACTGACAATCACCTGATGGTGGTGGACCTTCGTCCATTCGATGCTGAGTGCACAGGCAAGGTTGCGCAGTTGGTTCTTGATGAGGCGGGCATCACATTGAACAAGAACACGGTGCCCGATGACCCACGCAGCCCATTTGTTACCTCTGGTGTCCGTATCGGAACACCAAGTGTGACAACACAAGGCATGACTGAAGCAGAGATGCCCGTCATTGCGTCGTTGATTGCTGAAGCACTGCGTCATCGTGATGACCCAGCGGCAGTTGCAGTGGTTCGTGCCAAGGTTGCAGAGCTCTGCTCTCGCTTCCCGGTGTATCCGAGCCCCTTTTAAGTCCAGCCTCGGTCGGTATCTCTTCTAGGCTCATCCCGTAATGGGAGACACAACCGGATATCTCATCGTTGGTGCTTGCGCCACGACTGTGACATTTCTCGCCACGCCTGTGGTTCGGGGGGTCGCTCGTGCCAAAAACTGGGTGGCAATGCCCAGCGACCGCAAAGTACACACGGTTCCGACACCTGACATTGGTGGTGTCGCCATGTTTGTAGGCGTGTTCTGTGCCTTATTGCTTGCGTGGCGGATGGATCGTTTCTCACCTCTATTTGATGGCAACTCTGAGTTGTTGGGCGTTCTGTTGGGCGCAATCGTGGTTCTTGGCATTGGTGCGATGGACGACATTCGCGAAGTGTCGGCGCCTGCGCGAGTGTTCGGTGTGATTGTGACCGGAATGATTCTGGTGACTGCTGGCGTCACGATGTTCTATTTCCGTATTCCATTTCTCGGAGTTATTCAGTTATCAAATGACTGGGTGCCCATTGTGACCATTGTGTGGTTATTGGGAATGACACAGGCCATCAACTTGATTGATGGGCTTGACGGTTTAGCAGCAGGAATCGTTGCAATCGGCTCCACTGCTTTCTTTGTTTACTCCCAGCATCTCTCTGGTTTGGGTCTCCTGTCTGAGCCAAACATTGGTCCTCTTGTTGCCATCATCACAGTGGGCGTATGTGTGGGCTTCTTGCCTTTTAACTTCAATGGCGCAAGCATCTTCATGGGAGACAGCGGGGCATATCTGCTCGGATTTCTCGTTGCCGTGTCCACGAGTGTTGTAGGAGGTCGTGCAGATCCGACGACGCAAGCATTTAGTGGGCAGACGTATTTCTTCCTAGCTCCACTGGCGATTCCGCTCATCATCCTTGGGGTGCCAGTCTTTGACGTCGCATTTGCGATTGTTCGTCGCGTCATCAATCGTCAAGGCCTTGCCCACGCAGACAAGGGGCATCTTCACCATCGTCTGATTGCATTGGGGCACGGTCCGCGTCGTGCTGTTGTCATTCTGTGGTCATGGACTGCCTTGCTGTCTGCTTTCGTTTTGTATCCAGTCTTTAACAAGAGTGTGAATAACTTCGTGCCATTTGGTTTAGTTGCACTCGTACTCTTCTTGTACACCGTTCTGCATCCAGATCTTCCTGGCAGGAAAGAGGACGAAAGTAACCGACAAAAGGTCGAGTAGGTACTTTCGTTCGAACAGATGCTCGTTACTTTCGAGGTGTGGCAACTGATACGAAAAGAAATCTCCCGTTTTCAAGTATCGATATTGATGAACTTGTCTCGGTCTTTTATCGCTTAAGCGACTGCATTGCGATTCACGAGGTTGTTCTCGACCCGTGGGGCTCTGTCATTGACGCTCGCACCGTCTGGTGGAACAAGCACTACGAGGACATTCGCACCCAGAAGGTTGAGTTTGCCCAATCGATTACTAGTTCATACTTTGAATCTCATATTGCCTTGGCTCATGTGAGCGAAGCGTGGAACTCCGGGCATTCGCTTCAGTTGTTCGAGATGGATGCAAGAACAAATGGCCATTATCTACACAATGGTGACGCTTCAACATGGATCAACTGGCAACGGTTAGAGAATCACATTGTTGAGGTATCAAGCGACGTCGCAGATTTCAAAGAAATGCAAAGACTGTTGAATGATCAGCAGACACTGGTGGCAATTGCGTCGAGAAAACGTGCAATCGCAGTTGAACGTGAACGAATTGCACGGAATCTGCACGATGTTGTGATCCAAAACCTGTATGCGACGTCTCTTTCGCTCGCAGTTGACGGACGTAACAAGGATGCAGAAACACAGGGGTCATTCAACAAAGCGATTGCTGCGATTAATGAAGTGATTGCGGAAATTCGTCGAGAGATCTTGCACGTTGAATCTCGCAAAGCATCACCATTGCGACTGCACTTAGAAGATGTTTTGATCCCGGTCTTGCATCCCACGGGCACAGAGCTAGAGCTCTTGATCGAAGTGTCCTCTCTTCCTGAAGTGATTGAAGCCCATGTGCGCGCTGTGGCTATTGAAGGGGCATCTAATGCAGTGAGACATGGTGCTGCTTCGCTTCTCAAAATTCAGATTGCTCGGGTGGAGCGCAACATAGTTCTCACAATCACTGACAACGGCCGTGGTATTCCATCACAGGTTCGATTGCAGAACGGTCTCCACAACATGCGCGAACGCGCCGAATCCATAGGAGGAACAATGGAGATTCACTCAATACCAAATATCGGAACCACGGTGACGTGGTCCGTCCCATGCCGCGGGTGTTTACCAACGGCCCTACTGTGCTCAGGATGTGCGTCATGACAAGTGTTGCAATTTGTGATGACCATGTCATGGTCCGTGAAGCTTTGGCTTCAGTTTTTAATCAAGAAGGATTGCATGTTGTCGGCATTTCCGATTCCATCAGTTCGACTCGAGATTTACTCGCACACGAAGTTCCTGATGTTCTCATCGTCGATGTTCGCCTCGATGGCGAGTCCGGTCTTGATGTAGCAAAGATGGTGATTGCAGAACATCCACAAGTCAAAGTGGTCGTTCTCACGTCATTCAATTCAGATGAAGCATTAGTGACGGCTTATGAACTCGGCGCGAGCGCATTTGTTCTGAAGACCGGAAGTTCTGACGACCTGATTCAAACGGTTCGTGATGTTGCATCTGGGATGCGTCTCATCAATGCTGCAGAAGTTCGTTCGGCATCAGAGTCGCTTGAGAAGCGGGGCTTGGGCTTGATTCGAAAGCTTGATGCCAATGACCGGCATATCGCGCGACTGATTGCCATCGGATACTCCGACAAGCAGATTGCTGAGACCGTGTTCTTGGGCCTTCAAACGGTCCGTAATCGTGTCTCTCGCATGCTGTCGCGCTTCGACAAAGAGAATCGAACACAGTTGGCGCTGTTCTTCTCTGAATATCAAGGCGAGATCTCGGAAAGTTGATAGGGGTGAATTGACCCCAAGGGGAGGAGCGCCTAGATTGTTCATCAATTCACAAAGTCCTGAATTCTTCAGGATTCCGAAAAGGTGTGCATTTGAAGTTCCTCCCAAAGCCGAAGCCAGTTGCGCTCGACAACAGCGTGTCCCAAGGGGCAGAGCTGGCGGGAACCGTCATTGTTTTCTTTCTCATTGGCTTTGGACTTGACACTTGGCTGAACACCACGCCGTGGTTCATGGTCGGTGCAACGCTTTTTGGTGTCACTGGCCAATTCATCAAGATGTACTACGTGTACTCAAGTGCCATGAGTCACCTTGAGGAAGAACGGGCTCAAAATAGCCGCGGAGTGACGCCGAAATGACCACGCCCGTGTCTCCCTTGGGCTCAGTTTTGGCAGGCGAGGCACCTGAGGTTTCTATTTCTCGCGACCTTGTCAAGCGTGGTCTTTTTGCCGCCCCAGTGGTGGTGCTCGGCGGATACATCGCTGATTCAGGGTCGGGCGCTGCATCGGCTGGATTCGCATTAGCCCTTGTTTTATTGAACTTTTTGCTCGCTGCTGGCCTTATCGCAGTCACCGCACCCATCTCGTTGGGGCTAATGATGGGCGCGATTCTCTTTGGCTACATCGCTCGACTTGGCCTCATTACGGCTGCCGTGCTCCTCGTCAAAGACATGTCCTGGGTGTCGATCCCTGTTCTCGGTGGTGCGATTATCGTGACCCATCTCGGTCTGCTCTTTTGGGAAATGAAATATGTGGCGGCCTCGCTTGCATTTCCTGGAACCAAGCCCAATAAGCCATACTTGACGAAGTCTCGTCTCCCCGACAAACACCAAGCGAAGGATTAATCGAACGTGATTGCTCTTGAATTTCCGGAAATTAACGAGATTCTTGTTTGGAAGGAACTGTTCCCCAGTTTTAACAAGATCTCCCTCATTGCTGTTCTTGCCGTATTGATCAGCGCCGGACTCTTTTTCTTGGCCGGACGTAAGAGCGATGTGAACGAAGCTCCAAAGGGCTCGCGCAACCTTGCTGAAATCATTGTTGATTTCATTGAAGACGGTGTGATCATGCAGACGATGGGTAAGGAGGGTCTTGCTTGGACTCCATTCCTGCTCACGATGTTCATGTTCATTTATTTGTGCAACGTGCCGGGAATTATTCCGTTCTTCCAGATGCCTGCAACAGCGCGTATGGCTGTTCCAATGTTCCTTGCGTTACTCGTGTGGGTTGTTTTCAATGCAACCGGCATCAAGCATCAGGGCGTGGGCGGCTATTTCAAGAGCGTCCTCTTCCCGCCGGGAGTGCCTAAGGCTCTCTACATCTTGGTGACACCGATCGAACTCATCTCCACGATGCTTGTTCGTC
>JBILBZ010000060.1:0-8910 GCA_044353425.1 Ilumatobacteraceae bacterium
CCGCAATCATCGCGTCACGATCACTGAGAGTCAGACCTGCGAGGAATGACGCTGACTCCCCAATCGACATGTCACAGACAGCAGAGATGTGTTTGTCGTTGACAGTCACTGCAAGCGAACTGGGCTTCAGGCGGGCGCCTTCGCACACAGGGCATGGGACTTCACGCATGTATGTCTCGAACTGTTCGCGTGTCCAATCGCTCTCAGCATCAACATGACGACGCTTGATCCAAGGAATCACGCCCTCATAAGAGGTACTGAATTGACGAGTCTTTCCAAACCGATTGCGATACTTCACTTGCATCGCGCCAGCTTTTCCATGCAGAACCAATTTCTGATGCTTGGCAGGGACCTTTGACCATGGCTTGTCGATGTCAATCTCTTCTTGTTCTGCAAGTGCTACCAGCATGCGATGGAAGTACTGAGTATGAGCGCTGCGCCACGGGGCAAGTGCGCCATCACGCAGCGACATTGATGGATCTGGAATGACTAATTCAGCATCAACTTCAAACTTTGTACCAAGGCCGTCACAGTTTTCGCATGCGCCGTACGGCGAGTTGAAAGAGAAATTTCGGGGTGCAGGTTCTTCAAAACTGGCATCGCACTTCGGACACGCAAGATGTTGGCTGAACGTGAGTGTCTCACTCTCTTCGCCGTCTTTCCCGACAAGCTCAACACCGGCGACACCATCAGCGAGTTTCAAAGCTGTCTCAAGAGAGTCAGTCAAACGACGATCAATATCATCTCGACGAACTAGACGGTCCACCACGATGTCAATGGTGTGATTCTCATATCGAGCTAACTTCTCGCCTGACGCTAGGAACTCGGCAATGTCCCGCACTTCACCGTCAATACGTGCGCGAACAAACCCCTGACCAGCAAGGTCAGCAAGAAGAGTGTCGTGTTCACCTTTACGTCCACGAACAACTGGAGCAAGAACCTGGAATCGGGTCCCCTCCTCTAGTTTCATGATTCGATCAACGATCTGTGACGGCGTTTGACGTTGAAGCTTTGTGCCATCAGTCGGGCAATGTTGCACACCTATACGCGCGTATAGAAGACGCAAATAGTCATAAATCTCTGTGATTGTTCCGACGGTGGAACGCGGGTTTCGCGACGCAGACTTCTGATCGATAGAGATGGCGGGACTCAAGCCCTCAATGACATCCACATCTGGCTTATCCATCTGCCCAAGGAACTGGCGGGCATAAGCGGAAAGGCTCTCAACGTAGCGACGCTGTCCTTCTGCATAGATTGTGTCGAATGCCAAGGAACTCTTGCCGCTACCCGACAAGCCGGTGAAGACAATGAGCTTGTCACGAGGCAGTTCGAGACTGATGTTCTTCAGATTGTGTTCACGAGCTCCGCGAACGATGATTTTGTCAGCCACGCACTGAGGCTACTCACCCGTCACTTAGCGTCACGAAGTTCACGCCGCAGGTCATTGATTTCATCCCTGAGACGTGCGGCATACTCAAATTTGAGATCTGTTGCGGCGTCGTTCATCTCTTGTTCAAGAGTCTGGATAAGGCGTTGCAATTCCTGCTGTGGAAGGGACTTGATCTCGGCCTTGACCTTGTCTCGCTCACGGTTACGGCGCTGACCCTTACCAGGCAGCGGCGCGGTGCCATCCCCGCCAGTAATGACAGAGAGGATGTCTCCGACCGCCTTACGAATCGTCTGAGGATTGATGCCGTGTTCTAGGTTGTAGGCAATCTGTGTTTCACGGCGACGCCTTGTCTCACCAATGGCCCTCTCCATTGAAGGGGTGATTTTGTCGGCATACATAACTACTTGACCGGCAACATTTCGAGCAGCGCGACCGATCATTTGAATCAGAGAGGTCTCACTGCGGAGGAACCCTTCCTTGTCCGCGTCAAGAATTGCGACGAGCGAGACTTCCGGCAAGTCCAAACCTTCGCGAAGAAGGTTGATGCCAACGAGCACATCAAATTCACCAAGTCGAAGACCGCGAAGAATTTCAATTCTTTGCAGCGTGTCGATATTGCTGTGGAGATAGCGAACATTGAGACCTTGTTCAAGAAGATACTCCGTAAGGTCCTCAGCCATCTTCTTCGTCAAAGTGGTGATCAAAACACGGTCACCGTTTTCGATACGACCTCGCACCATTTCAATGATGTCGTCAATCTGGCCTTTGCTTGGACGCACGATGACTTCAGGGTCCACAAGACCAGTTGGGCGAACAATCTGCTCGACAACTTTCGTGCTGTGCTTCAACTCAAACGGCGCTGGGGTCGCCGACATGAAGATGCATTGATTGATTCTTTCGATGGTCTCCTCGAATCGCAGCGGCCTATTCTCCTTGGCACTCGGAAGACGAAACCCATGCTCCACAAGTGTCTCTTTGCGGCTTCTGTCGCCAGCGAACTGTGCATGCAACTGAGGGACAGCCACATGACTCTCGTCGATGATCAACAAGAAATCTTTAGGAAAATAATCGAGCAAGGTGAACGGGGGCTGCCCGGGCTCGCGCCCATCGATATGCATTGAGTAGTTCTCAATACCGTTGCAATACCCCATCTCTTGAATCATCTCAAGGTCATATTGCGTTCTCATACGAAGACGCTGTGCCTCCAGAAGCTTTCCTTGAGACTCGAAGAGAGCCAGTTGTTCTTGCAATTCCTTCTCAATCCCATGAACTGCTCTCCTGAGCCGATCATCGCCAGCGACATAATGAGTTGCCGGGAAGACGACTACTTCACTGAGTTCCTGCAGAGTTTCACCTGTGAGAACATCGATCATTGTGATGCGATCAACGGTGTCACCAAACATCTCAATGCGAAGCACGTTCTCTTCATACGCCGGATGTATCTCGACAGTGTCGCCACGGACGCGGAAGTTTCCTCGACCCAATGTCATGTCATTACGGTCATATTGGAGATCGACCATTCGGCGAAGAATGCTGCGCTGGTCGTAATCAACACCCACATGAAGTTCGAGCAACTGACCCCGATACTCAGCAGGGTCACCCATTCCGTAGATGCACGAAACACTTGCAACAACAATTGTGTCGTTGCGGGTCAATAAGGCCGCAGTTGCTGAGTGCCTGAGCCTGTCAATCTCTTCGTTCACCGAAGAGTCTTTCTCAATGAAGGTGTCACTTGAAGGGATGTAGGCCTCAGGCTGGTAATAGTCGTAGTAGCTGACAAAGAACTCCACACGATTATTCGGGAAGAATTCCTTCATTTCGGATGCGAGCTGAGCGGCGAGACTTTTGTTCGGTGCAAGGATCAGTGTTGCTCTTTGCGTCTTTTCAATCGTCCAAGCAATCGTCGCGGATTTACCGGAGCCGGTGATACCAAGAAGAGTCTGGAAGCGCTCGCCAGCTTCGATGCCTGCGCTTAATTCGGCGATGGCCGTCGGTTGATCTCCTGCTGGTTCAAAGTGAGAAACAACTTCAAATGCCGGCATGGAATGAATCGTACCGACAGCAGGTGTCAGGAATCCTTGTTTGATGAAGTCTTGTCTTCACGAGAACCAGCATCTTTCGCTGCCGGTGGAAGCTGTGTTGCCCAGTCAAATACGGCATCAACCTGAGACGACAGAGATTTAAGATCGCTTGAGTTGTCTATGACTTTGTCAGCTATTTTTACGCGATCCTCACGTGAAGCCTGCTTGGCAATGATTGCTCGCGCATCTTCTTCCTTCATGCCACGAAACTCTGCAAGACGGGAAACTTGTACTTCGACCGGCACATCCACAACAACGATTCCGGATAACCCTTTACGTGGGTTTTCTGCCAAAAGTGGAATATCGAGAATCACAACTTTGCCTGTGTCACGCACTTCTTCCATGCGGCGGTCCATTTCCTTGGCAACAGCGGGATGAACAATCTTGTTCAAATCCTTCAGTGCGTCAGGGTCACTGAATGCAATGTTTCGAAGCTCTTCACGAATGAGAGAACCGTCAGTAGCAATGATGTGAGTACCGAAGCGCTCAGCCAAGACGGCCAGCAAAGGCTCACCAGGCTGTTGCAACTCACGCGTGATGGCGTCTGCATCAATGATGACGGCACCACGTTTCGCCAACAATGACGAAACAGTGGACTTGCCGGAACCAATCCCGCCGGTGAGACCGATCAGGATCATGAGATCAGAGAGGGTTAGGCCTGCTCAGCTTCGGGTGCTGCAGGAGCTGCACCCTCTTCGCCGGGCTGACCGTATTCCTTGTAGTACTCAGCCCATGCAGCTTCGCGCTCGGTGTCATCGCCACCGACCCAGTTGCCGTGCTCATCAACATCGAACTGGCCCTGGTATTCAGCGGCGAGTTCGCCACCTTCAGCAGCCTGCTTGATGGAGATTGAAATACGACGACGTGCGAGGTCGAGATCAATGATCTTGACCCAGAGCTCTTCACCCGGAGCAACAACTTGCTCGGCTGATTCAACGTGATGTGCAGACATTTCCGAAATGTGTACAAGACCTTCAATACCGTCGCCCACTTGGACGAATGCACCGAATGGAACAAGCTTTGTCACGCGGCCATAAACCAGCTGACCAACTTCGTGGCTGCCAGCAAACTCTTGCCATGGATCTTGCTGTGTGGCCTTCAGCGAGAGACTGATGCGCTCACGGCTGAAGTCAACGTCAAGAACCTGCACGGTGACTTCGTCACCGATTTGCACGACTTGTGATGGGTGCTCAACATGCTTCCAGGAAAGTTCTGAAACGTGAATGAGTCCGTCCATGCCGCCGAGATCAACGAAGGCACCGAAGGCAACAACCGAAGAAATCTTTCCATGACGAATTTCGCCGGACTTGAGATTGTTAAGGAAGTCGTCACGAGTTTCCTTCTGGTTCTCTTCAAGGAAGGCACGACGGGAAAGAACCACGTTGTTGCGATTGCGATCGAGCTCGATGATCTTGGCGTCGATTGTCATGCCGATGTACGGCTGAAGATCGCGAACGCGACGGAGTTCAACAAGTGATGCAGGAAGGAATCCGCGAAGTCCGATGTCGACGATGAGTCCACCCTTGACAACTTCGATGACGGTTCCGTGAACAACGCCTTCTTCTTCCTTCTTCTTTTCGATCTCGCCCCAGGCCTTTTCGTACTGAGCGCGCTTCTTGGAAAGAACGAGGCGACCCTCTTTGTCTTCAAGAGTAAGAACAAGTGCTTCGACCTTTTCGCCGAGCTTCACGATTGTGTGCGGATCAACATCGTTCTTGATTGCAAGTTCACGAGTTGGGATGACGCCTTCGGTCTTGTAGCCGAATTCAAGGAGCACTCCATCGCGATCGATCTTGACGACGGTGCCTGTTACAAGCTGACCATCTTTGAGTTCCACCATGGTGCCTTCAATGGCATCTGCGAAGGTGGTGGGGAGATCACGTTCTGTGATCTGACGAGGGGTGTAGTTGCCTTCCGCGTCGAAGGTTCCCATAGGGGCGGAAGTGAGTGCTGCGTCGGACAAGGAAGTAAGTCTTTCGAAATGGATAGGTAGGTATCGATGGAACCCGTTACCGGGCACCCATCCGTCGGACGGGCGTTGCAAACGCTATCACCAGAAATTCCGAACTTTCAGTGGTCGCTGAGCCCTCCTGGTAGCCCCCAGGGTCAACACTTGAAATGCTGTGAGGTTCGAATTCACAGACCGCCAACATCAATCGCAACTCGCGCGGGGTGTAGCACCCTGTCCACAGGTCAACGGTCTGGGCGGCACCCTCCTGGTTACGTATCTCAGTGACCTCGTGGCTGACACCTGTTCCTGCATCGAATGTCGCCTGCTCAAAATATTTCACGGCGAAATAAGCATTGAACGCCGACAAAGCCATGCCACCACCCTCTTTGAGAGCACGTCTGATGCCACGCAGAACATCAATGTCATGACCGTTCGCGGTCATCAGCCCGAAGGCCCCCTGGCAGAGACAGATAGCTGCATCAAACTCACCGTCGAATTCAAGACTTCGAGCATCCATGCGTTCGAAGGTCGCACGAGCTGGTGCTGATTCCCGGGCAAGGTCCACGAACGTCTGACTGATATCAATTCCGTGAACACTGATACCCCTACGAGCAAGCTCATACGCATGACGACCGGGCCCGCACCCCACATCGAGAACACGCATTCCAGGAGTAAGACCGAGGACCGAGACGATGTGATCAATCTCTTGCGATGTTCCCTTAGTAAAGGAATACCGCAGATAGGCAGAGCCCATATGGTCAGCCATTGGTTCAAACCAATGAGACCCCACTTCGCTCGACATGCAGGTCAGCCTTTGGCCTCTGCCCATGTCGGACCCCATGCAGCGTTCACTTCCAGCGGGACAATCAACTCTGCTGCGCCTTTCATGATGTCGAGCACTAGTGGACCCACAACATCCTTCTCTTCATCGGGAACTTCGACAATGACTTCGTCATGCACCTGAAGAACAACTCGTGACCGCACCTTGGCTTTCACAAGAGCCTGATCGATGCGGACTAGAGCAAACTTGAAGATGTCGGCAGCGAGACCTTGAATCGCCGCGTTCATCGCCTGACGCTCTCCGGCCTGACGCACGCGGAAATTGTCACTCATTAACTCTTCAATATGGCGCCGGCGACCAAACAATGTTTCGGTGTATCCCACCTGACGTGCCTGATGAATTGCATCATCCATGTACTGCTTCACATTGGGGAACGCTTCGAAGTAAGCGTCAAGAATTCCTGCTGCCTCAGGCACAGGGATTGCAAGACGTTGACTCAAACCATAAGCCTCCATGCCATAGGCGAGACCGTACGAGACCATCTTCGCTTTTGAACGTTGATCATGCGTGACGTCATCAGGCTTGACTCCGAATACGCGGGCTGCAGTCGAAGTGTGAATGTCTTCTCCAGCTTGAAACGCCGAGACGAGTCCAGGATCATTGGCCAGGTGTGCAATGCACCGCAGTTCGATTTGGTTGTAGTCCGCTACGAGCAACGACCACCCTGGCGGCGCTACGAAAGCAGTACGAAATACTCTGCCCTCATCACTACGGACCGGGATGTTGTGCAAGTTCGGCTTGTCACTACTGAGTCGTCCCGTGCGCGCAACGGTTTGATTGAACGTTGCATGAATGCGACCATCGGTGGCAATTTCGTTGAGCAGTCCTTCGCCATAAGTTGAGCGAAGTTTTTCAATCTCGCGATATCGCAATAGTGGACCGATGAACTCAGGCCATTCATCATGAAGCTTCTCGAGTGTTGCCGCATCTGTGCTGTACCCGGTCTTGGTCTTCTTGCCGGGGGTCAAACCCTTGTCTGTATACAAAATCTCTCGCAACTGGGTTGGTGAGTTCACGTTGAACTCGCGGCCTGCGATTGTTCGCAAAGTCGCAGCGAGAGTTGTCGTTTCTTCGGCGAGACGATCTCGAATGACTTCAAGCGCACGTCGATCAACACCGACTCCAACACTCTCCATCTTTGCCAACACATGCACAAGCGGATTCTCCATCTTGTTGTACAAGTCGGTATTGGCAATGTCCTTCAACTTTGCGGTGAGTACCGGCTTCAGCGCAGCAACGAATAGTGCGGATTCAGATGTGGTGCGAACATTGTCATCATTGGACTCGCCACCAAAATCAAACTGTCCAGATGACTCAACACTTGCTGAAGGAGCCGAACCCAGGAAAGATAGAGAGACATCCGACAAGGAATAACTCGAACGGGACGGATCAATCAGGTAGGCCGCAATCGATGTATCAAGCCGAAGGGCGGTGATATCAATCCCATCTGAAAGCAATGATCGCATCACGCTTTTTGCATCATGCATGACGACTGATGGCGCCGAAGCGAGAAGTCTTGACACCTTTTCAGTCAAGAAAACTTCTCGCGGCAAATAAGCAACGGAACCACGACCAGCATCCAAGACAACAGCCAAGCCCTCAATCTCTGAACGTCCTGGCTCGCCGGTAAACCTGGCACTTATCGTCAACTCAATTAATGACGAAAGCGCACCGAGAGCCTTTGCCTCGGTGTCGAGGACCTCAACATCATTCAAAGTGATAACAACAGAAGGTGTCTCGGGGGCTGAGAGATCAATCTCTTCGCCACGGGTCGACCAACCGTTGTTTTTGATGGTGTCGTTCAGTCGACGTCCCATGGTCTTGAACTCCAGGAACTCAAACATCTTCAGTGTTGCCCCGACATCGGGAACAGGAGCAAGAGCGTTGAGATCAATCTCAAGAGGAACATCACGCTTCAACACCATGATTGCCGCGTTCCTGATGACGCGCTCGCCATGTTCGAGTAACCCAGCCTTCAGTTTCGGCGTTTGCGCTTCTGCAGCTGCAACGACGTCGTGAATATTGCCGTATTGATTGATGAGCTTCGCAGCCGTCTTCTCGCCTACGCCCGGAATGCCATCAAGGTTGTCGCTTGGGTCACCACGAAGTGCTGCGTAATCAGCGTATTGCGCTGGAGTCACACCGGTTCGCTCAAGAATTCCAGCTTCGTCATAGAGCGCGTAATCGCTCACACCACGTTTGTTATAGAGGACTCGAACATGAGGGTCCTGGACCAACTGATAACTGTCGCGATCACCTGTTACAACGATGATGTCATGACCCTGATCATTTGCGTGCGTTGCAAGCGTCGCGATGATGTCGTCACCTTCATAACCTGACAACTCAAACCACTTGATTCCCATCGCGTCAAGAAGTTCACGAATGATTCCCAACTGTTGAATCAGAATCTCTGGTGCTTTGTCTCGCTGAGCTTTGTACTCAGGAATTGCCTCATGACGAAACGTCGGTTCTGGACGGTCAAACACGACAGCAATTCCGTCGGGCTTGTGATCTTTCACTAATGTCAACAACATCGTTGTAAAGCCGTACACCGAGTTTGTGACCTGCCCACTGGCATTCGTCATATCGTCTGGAAGAGCAAAGAACGCTCGATACGCGAGCGAGTTTCCATCGAGAGCCATCAAAA
>JBILBZ010000059.1:0-8910 GCA_044353425.1 Ilumatobacteraceae bacterium
ATCTTTAACTGTTTCGGCAGGAGGGGTAGAGGTTTCTCTTGGGTCGGTGACAAATTCGAATAACAAGATCGCACTGACGGTTGATGGAGTAGTGCCAATCTCCTCTAATGACAATCTCTCTTTAGAGGTTGGTGGTTTTGTGCCTGCAACGAAAGTTGATGTGTGGTTGTATTCGAAATCCGGGAACGACCCGCGCTACTTACGTTCGTTCACCGTGTCGAATTTTGGGACAACTTCGCTCAAGATTGACTTGCCTGATGATGTTGAAAGCGGTGCAGGAGACATTGTTATTAGTGGTACCAATAAATCTGGCAAGAGAGTGACAGTGGCTGTGCCAGTACAGATCACCGCGATGACCAAATCAAGTGGTTTCACCTCGTCAGTGCTCGGTGGATCTCTCTTCGCTATCGGGGGATTCTTTATCTTTTTGGTATTGCGCCGCAGGGACAAAGAAACCGCATTGAACTAGGCGAAATCGTCAAAGACAATGACGCAAAGATTCCGACCATCTTCGCATCAAATGATTCGTCTTACCGTTTTTCGGTGCGCTGATAAAGCCGTGTGGCAATCGGCGCGAAAACAACAATCAACAGCACCGCCCAGCCGAGCGAATACAACATTGCGTTCTGTAATGGCCATGAAGTTGGGTCTGGTGTTTCCGCAGGCAGATTTCCGAATCTGACGCGAACCGCGTGTGTCAATGTGGATACTGGGTTCCACTCAGCGATGGTTCGCAACACTCCTGGCAGGCTGCTGGACGGAACAAAAGTGTTAGCAATAAATGTCAGCGGGAACAGCACGATAAAGGTCGCGTTGTTGACGACTTCTGGCGAGGGAACCATGAGTCCCAGGCAAGCCATGACCCATGAGAACGAGTACGAGAAGAAGAGCAACAAGGCGTACGCAACTACTGCATCGAGAAATGAACCTCGTATGCGCCAACCTACTGCTAACCCAGCCAACGACATGATGATGATCGACAACAAGTTGTAGACCACATCGCTAGCCGTGCGACCTGCCACGACAGCTGAACGCGACATCGGAAGCGAACGGAATCGGTTGATCAAACCTTTTTGAACGTCTTCGGCCAAACCTGATGCGGTGAACGTTGCACCGAACACCACGGTCTGAGCAAAGATGCCAGCAATCAGGAACTCGCGGTAGTTGCCGCCTGGAATATCGATGGAGCCACCGAACACGTAGGCAAAGAGCAGCACAAACATCAGTGGTTGGATCAAAACGAAGACCATTACCTCGGGCACGCGCCCAATGCGAATGATGTTTCGCCGAGCGATTGTGGTTGCATCACGAATCATCTTGATCATGACTGTTCCTCCTGCATCTTGTGTCCGGTGAGTTCCATAAAAACGTCATCAAGTGTTGGTCGACGAAGACCAATGTCAACGATCTCAACATTCTGAGCGGATAGTTCTGACATAACTGAGCCGAGCGCCTCTACGCCTTTGGCAACAGGAATCGAAACAAGTGCATCTTGTTCTTCAATGCGGATTGTTCCGATTGCGAACGGTCGCACAATTGCTTCAACACGTGAGAGATCTTGAATGAGCGCTAGATGGATATCGAGATGCTCGCCACCGATACGACGTTTTAATTCTTGTGATGTACCCCGTGCGATTGCTCGCCCGTGGTCAATCACAACAATTTCATGAGCTAATTGATCTGCTTCTTCGAGGTATTGAGTGGTGAGAACAACAGTGGTGCCAAGTTCAACGCGTTCACGAATGACATCCCACAATTCGCCACGGCTGCGCGGGTCTAATCCTGTTGTTGGCTCATCGAGAAAAAGTACTGGGGGATCAGCCAGGAGCGCACCTGCTAAGTCGATACGACGACGCATACCACCCGAGAAAGTCTTGAGGGGTCGGTCCGCAGACTCGCTGAGGCGAAAGCGTTCAATAAGTTCGTTGGCTTTCTTTCGAGCCACAGGGCGACGCATTCCGTACAGACAACCAATCATCTCGAGATTCTCTGTAGCGGT
Organism: Ilumatobacteraceae bacterium; assembly: GCA_044353425.1. Lineage (GTDB taxonomy): Bacteria > Actinomycetota > Acidimicrobiia > Acidimicrobiales > Ilumatobacteraceae > UBA2093. Next base: position 2,000 of record JBILBZ010000059.1, read on the forward strand.
GAGGTGTTCATCGACAGCGGCGTATTGCCCAGATAAACCAATGAGAGATCTCACGCGGTGGGGTTCATCCACCACATTGACTCCTGCAACTCGAGCCATTCCGGCATCGGGTGCGATGAGAGTTGTGAGAATAGAAACTGCGGTTGTCTTGCCGGCACCGTTGGGACCCAATAGGCCCAACACCGAGCCGGTTGGTACAAAGAGATCGAGCCCGTCGAGAGCCACGACGTCTCCGTAGTGCTTTGTTAGCCCGCGTGCTTCAACGGCGAACTCGTTCGAATGATTGTTTGTCGGTGCATCAGTCACCCTGCAAGCCTATTGCGCCTTGTAAGAACAACGGGTTCACGGTGCTGTGTTTACTGGGTGTCGTCGTCGTGATGTAAGGCATCAACACTGAGACCACGGAGTGGGCCGAAAAAGCCGACTAACAGCGTGACTGCAATAAACAGTGCGCCAATGACAAACAGCAATGGCGCAATAGATACTGATTGAACAATGAGGCCAAGCGCCAAGGTGCCAGCAGGAAGCGCTAAATGCGTCAGAGAAAACTGTGTGCCAAACACTGGGCCGTGAAGATGTTGTGGCACTCGTCGCTGCACCAAGTAATTGGTGAGTGGACTCACTGGCCCGAATGCAAGACCGAGTGCAAGTCCAAGACCAATAAATGCGATTGCGCTTGGAAGGAATGCCATTCCACACACCACTGCGCCAATCAGTGACATTGAAATGACGACCAAACTTCTTGGCGAGAGAATGCGAACGGCGCGATGGAACTGCAGTGCTCCGATTACGATGCCGACCGACATCGCCGACAATACAAAGCCCAATGTTTGTGGCTCGTCGAGGTCCTGGAAGTAGCGCGACAGCACAATGGATTCAACTGGCATATAGATAGCGGTAAGCATTGTGTACAGACCGACGAGTGACAACAGGGGTTTGTCGCGCCATAGAGTGCTCACACCAAGACGTGTTTCGCCCACAACATTGCTGACAGAGAAAACCTTTCCTTTGTCGCCTCGCACGGTGATCACCGGAATCAACGACGCAGTTGCAGAAGCAAAGACAAACACAACCGCAATCACATAGAAGGTCGCGTTCACTCCGATGATGCTGATTGCAAGTGCTGCTGCTGTGGGGCCAATCACAGTGCCGATAGTTGCAACAGCTTCGTAAGTGCCGTTGAACTTAGTGAGGGAGAGTCCTTCTTTTTCAACAACCGGTTGTATGAGTGACTTGCGGGCAGTTCCTCCTGCAGGGTCAAACATTGCTCCAAAAATTGCGATGACAAGAAGTGAGGCAATATTGAGTCCAAACAGTGTTCCGATGATGGGAAAGAGGAGTACTGAAGTGCCTGAGATGATGTCAGCCCATACAGAAACTGGTCGTGCACCAAGAATCGCAATCAGACCACCAATGAGTGGTGCAGTAAAGATGACGGAAAGCCCGCTGAGCCCGAGAACGATTCCTGCTTGCGCAGATGATCCGGTGGTTTCTAAAACCAGCCAGGGGATAGCGACATGAACAGCAGAGTTGCCGGTAGAGCCAAAGAACGCCGACATCGCCAGAAGTTTGCTGTGGCTCACCTTCACCTCTTTACAACCGAGCGAACAACGTCATCGAGGTAACGAGACATGTCTGGTCCAACTCCGCTACGAATGTCAAAACCTTCGACGTGAATATGGCGGGCGCCATGTCGACGAAGTCCACTCTTCATCGATTTGACGAGAGAGTCAGGACCACACATCACGATGTGCGCGCTATTTAAGTTCTGAGCATCAAGAGCTGTGATGACATGCTCTGGCTGAATGCGGTTCTTCTCGTCAGAAGCATGCACGTGAAGATGAATACGCCCGTCTTGTGCTGCCTGCTCAAGGGCCGTAATCGCAGGTGCAGTTGCTCGAGACGGTACGCAATAGAAGAGGTGTGGAGTGGGAGCATCTGCAGAGAGTTCTGAGATTGCTGCACCAAGGAACGGTGTGATTCCGACACCACCAGCGATCCAGACAACATGATTAACGTGCTTGTGGGGAACGGGGGCCAACCGCCCGTACGCACCTTCCACGACAACACGGTCATTCACAGCAAGGGACTCGATGAGGTGATGAGTCCAGTCGCCCAAATCGCGGATGACGAATCGAAGAACGGGCTCATCTGGTGACGATGCAATGGTGAAGGGGTGTGGTTCCCGAAGGCCGGGCACTTTTACCGTGAGAAAAACAAACTGACCTAATTCATAGGTGAGCGGTGTGCCAACTGATTCAAGCTCGATTGTGATGACATTGCCAGTGTGCTCAATGTGTGAGACACGGTGCAGTTTTCCTTTTCGGAACATGTCGCGCCACACCACTCGATACACCCATGCTGCAAGACCGAGGAACATAAAGCCCGTAAACCAAGATCCCCACAATGAATCATTCGCGTAGGGCTTTTCAGCTGTGTAGAAGTGCCAACACGCAAATGCATAAGGAAGGATGAGCAGCTTGTGGGTGAAACGCCACCACCTGGTGGGTATCCAGCGAAGAAGACTGATTCCCACGAGAATATAGAGAAAAGTTGATCCTGTCTCTGCGAGGTCCTCTGCCGCATCTGCAACGTCTCGTGATGCACCCCGAATTCCTTTGATGTCATCGGCTGTTTCCATGTGCAGCCACATTGCTCCGACGGACAGAGCACCTAACCAGCGGTGCCACACATACATGCGGTCAACACCACCAAAAATCTGTTCAAGCGGAAGCACGCGCGTGGAGAGAAGATTGCTCCACGTCATCATCATGATCGATACGGCTCCGATGTAAAGAGCGAAGGCGGCATTGCCATCGCCGATGGTTTCAGGGAATGCGAACCAACCAATGAAGATGGTGATGACCGCCATGGCAGGCCCAATCCAACTAGATGACACGTGCAGTGGCTGTGGTTTCTGAGGCTTAGTGAGGCGCCAGTCAGAGCGTGTGCCGAGAAGCTTCTTGATGAGTACTTCTGCTCGCTGAATCACGCTTTGGGGCATTACGAGACAATACTCGCGTCCCTCAGGCTCGTCAGTGCAAGAATGGGAATTGTGAACGAGAGCAATACAACGCAGACAGAGCCTGTTGCAGCGGCAACATATGACCAATGCCGAGCTCGATATGGAACATTCTCTGAGTGCCAATTGTGTGGAGCAGATCTGATTCCTGAACACGCTCACTACAAATGCCGCACATGCGGTTGGCGCGATAGCTGTTGCGACTAATCGTCGGTACAGCTGAGATGGTTACTGGGCGCTGAAGAGTTGAGATAACTCAATCAGGCGGCTATCAAGTAGCGCAGCCTCACGAACTTCTGAGATCTCGCGATACTTCGCGTTATCCAACTTGTCGATGAAATGTTGACGAGTGGGGTAGCGCACGAGAATCGCTAGATCCCAGTCTTCATCTCCGATGACAGTGTTCTTTGCAAGACCCATCCAAATGGGTTCACTTCCAAACTTCACATCTTCTTTATCGTTCAGTTCGCCGTAGTGACGGAAAGCTTGGCTCCCGGTCATTCCGTCCACTCCGAATCCATCCAATGCGAATTCACGAAACTTCAGCAGGTTCAACATCACGACTGATTCAGTGGGATCCAATGTTCGCATTGCGTCAAGGGCTGCATCGTTTGCTTCAACATGTGGCATAAAGCAACTGTATAAGAACGCAGCAAACATGAGGCCTACTCAATTGAGATGTCGGACTTGATGGGATAGTAGAACCCAGAGCTTGCACATAGCCTTCCTTCCGGTGTCACCTAGGCGTGAGGGAGGGAACGAACATGGCGGAAAATGTGACCAGTCCAATTATCGCCCCTGCTCGCATGGGCTATGTGCCCGCTCTGGACGGCATACGCGCGGTAGCAATTATCTTGGTGTTGCTGTACCACGCCCAGATCAAACCATTTCATGGTGGTTTCATTGGCGTCGACATCTTTTTTGTGGTCAGTGGATTTCTTATCACTGCTTTGTTGATGGAAGAACATGCGCATTCCGGTGCTGTCTCGTATAAGAATTTCCTTCTTCGTCGCGCACGACGGCTGTTGCCGGCACTGATTGTCCTGCTTGCAGTAATTGGACTTTGGGCCTCGCTGTTCTCTCGGAGAAACCTGGATCAGCTTCAACGTGATATTGCACCTTCCCTCTTATATGTCTCAAACTGGTGGCAAATTTTTTGGAATGATGTTCCGTACTTCGCATCAACCAACCCTCCGCTCTTGCGACATATGTGGTCACTCGCAGTCGAGGAGCAGTGGTACATCATCTGGCCGCTGTGTTTCGTCTTCGTTTATCGCATAAAGAGAAATGTTCTGTCGAAAGCAACAGCATTATTCGGCATTGCAATTCTTGTTTCTCTCGTCGTTGCATTTCTTTATGTCGCAGGAGACGAAGCGCGAAGCAATCTCTTGTACCTGTCAACGCCGACACGATCCGTCGGTTTGCTGATGGGTGCTGGCCTCGCATTGGTGTGGAGCCCGTGGAAATTGGTGAAGCGAGAATCTCCTAGTCGACACGCCGGTCAGATTTCCGACAAAAGATTGTCGGCTCTGGGTTTTTCTTGTCTTGTGCTACTTCTTGCGCTGTCCACATTCCTTTATGCCAATAGAAGTGTTTATTATCGCGGTGGATCATTTTTTGTTGCAGTGTTGTCGGTTGTATTGGTGGCTTGCGCGGTACATCCCAATGCGATATCAATCCATGGGTTCTTTCGTTTCTCGTGGTTGGTTGGTATCGGGCGCCGCTCGTACGGAATTTACCTATGGCATTGGCCAATCTTTGTCTTCACTGATGCACAGAACTCGTTGACATCGCTTGTAGTTGCATTGGTCCTCACGGGAATTGCATCAGAGCTTTCATTCCGACTAGTTGAACAACCAATCATCAGGGGTGTCATCGGTGAAACCTGGAATGGAGTTCGAGACGGATTTCGAACGAAGTGGGCTCTTATGCGTATCGCGAGCATTCTCTCAACATTGATTGTCGTCGTCGCTTCTGGTGTGATTGTCTTTTCCACCGAAGGAACAACGATTGCAAAAGACACAACGAATCCAGACCAGGTATTCACACCCAGTTCCCTTCCTCAGGTCATAGGTCCGCGACGTGTAGTGCTGGTGGGTGACTCCCAAGCAGAATCCATTTTCCTCAATCAGCCGAAAGGAGTCGAGAATTCCATTGTTCTCTCTGATGGCTCCATCAATGGGTGCGGTATTTTCGACCGTGGTGAGGTTGTCAGCCCGCAGACGAATTTCTCCATGTCAGTGGCGCATTGCGATGGTTGGGAAGACAAGTGGGTCTCGGCAGCTAAGGAATCAAATGCTCAGATTGCATTGGTGATTATCGGGGCATGGGAGGTCATGACGTTGAAGACTCCCGAGCGCTACTACTCCTTTAAATCTCCCGAGGCTGATGCACTTTTCTTGTCGCAATTGCAAAAGGGCATTAATGCACTCTCCAAGGAAGGCATCAAAGTTGCATTACTTGAAGTTCCTTGTATGCGTCCACGAAATGTTGAAGGCCAAGGAACCCAGGCGTTACCGGAACGTCGCAGCGATGATCGAACAAAACATCTGTCGGAACTTTTGCGATACTCAGCTCGATCGAACCCATCAAGCACGGTGTTTATTGAAGGCCCAGATGAATGGTGTGCGTCACCAGAGATTGCAAATGACATTTCGTACCGTTGGGATGGAATTCATGTGTGGAAGAAAGGTGCAAAGTTGGTTCTTGAGACCATTTCTGAAAGCCTTCTGACAATTGAGGTGCCGACAACGACGCCTTAGCCATCTGTCGATGATGTTGAGAAACCATTCATTGTGAGAAAATGGATTATGAGCGTCAATCTGACCGAACAAGATCGTCAAGACCTTCGCGAGAAGTACAACGCAGAGCGCGATAAGCGAATCCGCTCCGATGGTAATGAGCAGTATCAAGAACCATCGGGGAGATTCTCTAATCTGCTTGATGATCCGTACGTTCGACCTGCTGATCGCAATGCAATTTATGAAGATGTCACCGTTCTTGTTGTTGGTGCAGGATTCGCCGGACTCGTCACCGGTGCTCGCCTCAAGCAAGCGGGCATCTCAGACGTTCGTCTCATTGATAAGGCCGGAGACGTTGGCGGTGTGTGGTACTGGAATCGTTACCCCGGCGCCATGTGTGACACCGCGGCAATGATCTACCTGCCGTTGTTGGAAGAAACAGGAACGGTCCCATCAGCAAAGTATGTGCCAGCACCAGAGATTCACGCACACGCAAAGCGCATTGCAACGACATTCAATTTGTACGACGGTGCACTGTTCTCAACAGGGATTACTTCTATTGATTGGGATGCTGATGCATCGCGTTACATCGTGCGCACTGACCGCGGTGACGTACTCCGTGCGCGCCACTTAGCAATGGGAACAGGTCCTTTGCATCGCGCCAAACTTCCAGGAATTCCTGGTCTCCAGTCGTTCAAAGGTCATGCATTTCACACCAGTCGTTGGGACTATGAGTACACAGGCGGCGATCCATCTGGTGCTCTGATGGCAAATCTTTCCGACAAGCGTGTTGGCATCATCGGAACAGGTGCAACGTCTGTGCAGTGCATTCCGCATCTATCGCGGTCAGCAAAAGAACTGTTTGTTTTTCAGCGCACGCCATCAGCCATTGACGAACGCAACAACCATGCCATTGACCCTCAGTGGTTCAGCAAGTTAGGGACGGGGTGGCAGCGCGAATGGATGATGAACTTCACCACTTTGCAGACGATGGGTTTCACCGACGAAGACTTGGTCAAAGATGGCTGGACGGACATCTCATTGCGCATTCGTGATCGCGTGATCGAAAAGGTGCAGGCGGGGGAGGAGTTTGGCCCGGAGACTCTGCTTGCTGCGTATGAGGAGAGCGATGACGAAAAGATGACGGA
>JBILBZ010000061.1:0-8877 GCA_044353425.1 Ilumatobacteraceae bacterium
ATGGCAAAACAGTGGAGATCCACAACACCGATGCCGAAGGTCGTCTCATTCTCGCTGACGGACTTTCTCTCGGTGCAGAACTGAAGCCTGATGCAATGCTTGATATCGCAACACTCACCGGTGCATGTATGGGCGCATTGGGTAAGCACATGGCCGGCGTGTTGGGCAACAACGATGCCGTTCTCGCGCAGATCAAGCAGTCCAGTAGTCGTACCGATGAATTGGTGTGGGAACTTCCGCTTCATCGTCCGTACCGTTCGCTGCTTGATTCAAATGTTGCGGACATGCGCAACATCGGTGGTCCGCTTGCCGGCGCAACAACTGCAGCACTGTTCTTAAGTGAATTCGTTGGTTCTACGCCGTGGGTGCATATCGACATGGCAGGCCCGATGGACTCTGATGGCGACAATGGCTGGCTCAATCGTGGAGCAACTGCGTATGGAGCGCGCCTCATGATTGATTTCTGTGCGAACTTCACCAAGCCAGGTCGCAAGAACAAATAACCCAACGGTGTCGTCCAACGACACTGATTGATTCTGAAGCGGTTTAGTTCTGCAGTGGACTGAGTTTCTCTGCGGCCTGAGCTAAATGGTCGTTCCATTCGTTGACCGACTTTGGTTCCACCGAGGGAATAACAACAAACTTTGATGCACCGACGGCAACAAACTGCTCAATGTTGGCCACCAGTTTTTCCCAACTGTCGGGAACCAGTGTTGAGATGTCTTCAATATCTGGTCTGCGAGCCTTGAGTCCGGCAAGAAGTGCGGCTGGCGGCTCGCCAATTACATAGGGAATCAGAACGCCGAAATGTTCGTCTTCAATCTCTCGTTGATGTTCTGTTGCGACAGCGTTCACAGTCTTCCAGCCAGCAGCAGCTTCAGTTGGTGTGATGAATGACGGGAGCCAACCATCTGCGAGGCGACCGACGCGCTTCAGTTCACTCTCGGCAATGCCACCAAGCCACACTTCGGGTGGACTCTGCAGTGGTTTTGGTTCCACTCTGAGATTGTCGTAGTTGTAGAAATCTCCGTGGAATGTGACTGACTCTTCTGTCCAGCATGCACGAAGAACAGCTAATGCTTCATTGAACATTTTTGCGCGCTGTGAACGCTCGACGCCGAAGGCTTGTTGCTCGTGTGGATCAGCGACACCGAGACCAAAGGCGGGGAGAAGCCTTCCACCCGACATGCGATCAAGTGTGGCGAGTTCTTTAGCGAGGACAATGGGATTACGTCCGGGAAGCACCATGACGCTCATGCCAATTTTCAACTTTGTTGTTCGCGCGGCAGCCATTGACATCGCAACGAGTGGATCGGGTGCAACGCCACCAATGCGTTCACTGAGCCACAAGCTGTCAAAGCGCAGGCGCTCAAGGGTGTCGACAACCTCAAGAAAACTGGTGTCATTGAGCTTTGTTCGAACTCCGAGGCCGAATCCCACGCGTACTTTCACGTTCCCATGCTGTCATATCTGCTGTCGCGCAATAGCCTCGGCACATGTCTGAAACACAGGTTCTTGACCCATTTGCTCAATTTCGTCTGGACGGCAAAGTCGCCATCGTGACGGGCGCTTCCTCTGGGCTTGGTGCACGCTTTGCAAAGGTTCTTCATGCTGCAGGTGCCACGGTTGTGATGACAGCTCGTCGTCTTGATCGCCTCGAAGCATTGGCAGCCACGTTGCCGGGTTCATTAGCCGTGCAGTGCGACGTTGCGCTTGCGTCTCAACGAGAGGCGATGGTGCAGAAGGTGGCCGAGACCTTCGGAACTGTCGACATTCTTGTCAACAATGCAGGCATCGGAGTGGTGAAGGGCATCGAGCAGGAAACACTTGAGGACTTTGAAGAAGTGCTGCAAGTCAATACCACTGCTGTGTGGCATCTCGCAAAGTTGTGTGGCGAGCACATGGTGAAGCAAAAGTCGGGTGTTGTTGTCAACGTTGCCAGTATTTTGGGCCTTGTGGGTTCAACACCTATTAAGCAGGTGAACTATGTGGCAAGTAAGCACGCGGTCATTGGAATCACTAAAGAGCTTGCATTGCAGTGGGCTCGCAAGGGTGTGCGCGTGAATAGCTTGTGTCCTGGTTGGTTCCTCACAGAGATGACTGCAGGTATGGAATCTGATGCAGGTGCTCAAGCACTCATCAAGAACAATTCACCAATGCCTCGCATGGGTGAAGAACATGAACTTGATGGCGCCTTGTTGTTCATGGCGAGCGATGCATCCTCGTTCATGACGGGACAGTCGATTTCAATTGATGGCGGCTGGACTACTCGATGACAAATCAGCCCGGCGTGATGAGTGCACGCGAGGCCATTTCTGCTCCGGGTGTTCGACCGTTGTTGATCTCCAGCATGGTGTTGACCATCGGCGTGATGTTGCAGGCTGCAGCACTCGGCAAGCATGTGTATGACATCACTGGGTCAGAGATGTCGATTGGACTACTAGGACTTGCCGAATTTTTGCCGGCGGCTGCATTGGTACTTGTCACGGGAACAGTTGCTGATCGACTAAATCGCAAAAAGGTTTCTTTGGTCGCACAATTCGGTGAGTTCACATGCTCCATTCTTCTCATGGTGTACGCATTGAATGTGACAGAGCCTGATGGTGGTGGCTCAGCGCTCCCCATTTACGCAATTGCATTCCTATTTGGTGCATCACGTGCGTTTCTTGCACCAGCTCTTCGCCCGATAGCGGCCATGATTGCTCCCGATGGTGGGTTGCCTCGTGTCATTGCTTTCTACAGTGCAACGTGGACTGGTGCTGCCATTGTTGGTCCCGCAATCAGTGGCTTTCTGTATGCAGTTGACCCGGCACTTGCGTATGGCGTTGCTGCAGTTCTCATTTTGTGTGGCATGGCAAGTTTGTCTCTTGTGACATTGCCAGCAGTGGTGACGACAGAAGAGAAGACTGAACGGCCCACTTTGCGTGACGCAGTACAAGGTCTTGTTTTTATCCGACGTACTCCTGTGTTGCTTGCGGCAATTTCGTTGGATCTATTCGCAGTGTTGTTCGGCGGGGCAGTAGCACTACTGCCGGTTATTGCGGAAGAACAGCTGAAAGTTGGCGATGTCGCATACGGCTGGTTGCGCGCCGCGGGTGGTTTGGGTGCGGCTGCAATGGCAGTGTTCCTTGCGTTCCGTCCCGTTCGTCGTCATGTGGGGCGAACACTTTTGTGGGTTGTGGCCATCTTTGGTGCGGCAACAATTGTCCTCGGAACGACTCGTTCGTATTGGATCGCATTTATTGCTTTGATCATCGCTTTTGGTGCCGACATGGTGAGTGTGTTCATTCGTAGTTCTCTCGTTCCACTCGTAACTCCAGACGACAAGCGTGGTCGAGTTTCTGCAGTAGAGAATGTCTTTATTGGCGCCTCAAACGAATTGGGAGCATTCGAATCAGGGGCGGTCTCAAGCGTTGCAGGCACTCCCGCAACCGTTATTGGCGGTGGTGTTGCAACGATTGCAATTGCAGGAATCTGGTGGTGGGCATTCCCATCACTTCGTAATGTCGATCGGTTCGAAGACTTGGAAGACCGCGCCGAGTAATCTCGCCATATGGCAGAAATCCTGAGCAAAGTTGAAGAGAAGGTCGGCAAGCTGACCAAACGAGGCATTGTCGCAGAGTTCAAAGAGTTTGTGAGCCGTGGCAATGTGGTTGACGTTGCAGTCGCCTTTGTGATGGGAGCTGCATTCAAAACAGTGGTGGACTCATTCGCAGGAAGTGATAAAGGTCCTGGCATTTTGGGTGGGCTCATCGGCTCCATTTTTGGTGGTCAGCAGCCAGACTTCTCGAAGAAGGTTGTCTCGATTAACGGCAGCGATATTCCTGTTGGCGCATTCGTGACGGCCTCAATGAACTTCTTTTTCGTTGCACTCGTTCTGTTCATCGTGGTGAAGATCTACAACCGTGTTAGGGATAGTTCTGACGATGAGGCTGCATCTGTCCCGAGTACGAATGATCTTCTCGCTGAGATTCGTGATGAGTTGCGTATTGCTCGAGGCGCTGAAAACTAGGAACCGCACTGTCCGCGGGATTCTGACTGTTTCCCATGGAGGGATTCTTCAATAGGTATGGCGTTGACCCAAGAAGCGCTCCATTAGCCAATAACCTCAAGGGTTCATGTTCTCAGCCCGCACCCGCTCATTTCTTGGATTCTGTGTCCTTGGTGGATTGCTTTCGGCCTGCTCGGTGACAGGTGGAAGTAGTGGGCAAGCAATTCTGCAGAACGTTGGGCGTATCCCAGGCGTCAATACCTCTGGCGGCGAACTTTTGATTGATGGTCAGCGTGCAACCTTGTCGGCATTGGAAGGTTCCACGGTGGGTACGAACGCGGCGGGCAATCGTCTCCTAGTCATCGGTGACTCAATTTTGTCTGGGACTGCAAGCCGTTATGGCGGTGCAATGTGCTCAGCACTGGTCCCTCTTGGCTGGCGAGTGGCAGTTGAAGCTGAGGCTGGACAAATGGTGGGGTTCGGTCGGACGGTGCTCCGTGATCGCATCTATGAAGGTTGGGATGCAGCAATAGTTTTCTTAGGAACGAACTATGGCGGTAATCAAGAAAAGTATGAGCGTGATCTCACAGCAATTGTCGAGTCACTGTCTCCTCGACCCACCATGTTGTTGACGGCAACGCTGAATCGGCCAACCATGCAGCAAGTGAATGAGACCATCCGCACAGTGGCGTCAAAGTACTCAAATGTTTCGGTCCTCGACTGGGGTACAACTTCTATTCAGCCAGGGTTGTTGAACAGAGACCGCATTCACCCCACCGATGCGGGCCGTAAAGTTCTCGTTGCCTCCATCGCATCTGCACTTGGCACTTCTCCGGTGACGCCTGGAGCGTGTCTTGCTTCCAAGTACACCGATGATTCTCTGGTGACGGGAGGTGTGTTGCCATCAACGACGGCTCCTGGTGAGACGATTCCGATGAACACCACAACGGTGCCAAACACTGCAACCTCTCTTCCCGTGGCATCGACCACGTCCACTGTGCCTCTCGGTGTGACCACCACAACGGTTCGCCGATAATGCTGCAAGTTCAGAACCTCACTGTTGAAGTGGGTGGGCGCAACGTAGTGCAGGGCGCAACGTTCACCGTCATGGCCCGCGACAAAGTGGGCATCGTTGGTCGTAACGGCGCGGGCAAAACATCAATGTTTAAGGTGCTGGGTGGCGAGTCTGAGGCTGCCGGCGGCAAAGTGACTCGCACCGGTATGTACGGCTATCTGTCGCAGGACCCGCGTGTTTCGAAAGAGACAGAAGCCAAGCCTGCGATTGCACATGTGTTATCGGGCCGCAACATTGATGGCGACCTTGAGCGCTTGGAGAAATTGCGCATTGCAATGGAAGCCGATGCCGATGAACGCAATGTCAGTCGTTATGTGAAAGCAGAAGAAGCCTTCAACCTCAAGGGTGGCTATTCCGCAGAGAGTGAAGCACGTTCGATTGCTGCTGGTTTGGGTTTACGCCCCGACCGACTTGACCTTGCACTGGGCGTGCTGTCCGGTGGTGAACGTCGCCGTGTTGAACTTGCTCGCATCTTGTTCGCAGGCAGCGACATGTTGCTGTTGGATGAACCAACAAACCACTTGGACATTGACGCCAAGACGTGGTTGTTGAACTTCCTTCGTAACTACAAGGGTGCATTGCTCGTGATTAGCCACGACCTTGAACTGTTGGATGAAGCAATCACGCGTGTGTTGCACCTTGACCGTCCTGATGAAGACGACATCGGTGCGGTGTATGAATATCGCGGTACATATAGCCAGTACAAGCGGTCTCGTGCTGAAGATGAATCTCGCGCAGAGAAGAAAGCAATGATGCAAGCCAAAGAGGTTGCACGTTTGCAGGATGTTGTCGATCGCTTTGGTGCCAAAGCTACGAAAGCAACGATGGCGCACAGCATTGAAAAGCGCATTGCTCGCATTGAGTCCGAAGGCACCGGCGTTCGTAAGAAAGATCGCGTTCTCAATGTGAAGTTCCCCGACCCACCGCAAAGTGGTGTCACGGTGTTGACCACTAAGGGCCTTAGTAAGGGGTACGGCGGACCTCCGGTGTTTGAAGATGTTTCCTTCGACATTGGTAGGGGAGACCGCATGCTTGTTCTTGGTCTGAACGGCGCAGGTAAGACCTCGTTATTGCGTATTCTTGCGGGAGCAACCGAAGCAAACGTTGGTGACTTCGAATGGGGTTACCAAGTCAATGTTGGCTACTTTGCGCAGGAACACGACACGCTTGATCCAAAGCAGTCATTGATGTGGCATATGCGTCGTGAGTTGCCAATGGGTAGTCCGCTGACTGAGACGCAGTTGCGGGCATTGCTCGGCATGTTTGGCTTGCAGGGCGACAAGGTATTCCAAGAGTCGGGTTCGCTCTCTGGTGGTGAGAAGACCAAGTTGACTCTCGCGATGTTGATGGTGGGTCGTAACAACGTGTTGTTGTTGGACGAACCCACGAACAACCTTGACCCTCATAGTCGTGAGGCGGTGGCAGGTGCCCTGGAGTCCTGGAAAGGCACCATCATCATGGTGAGCCACGATGAAGAGTTCGTGCAGCGCCTCAGCCCCACCAAGGTGGTTCTGATGCCAGATGGCCAAGTGGACTACTTCAGCCAGGAATGGCTGGACCTCGTCAGCCTCTCCTAGCCCTTACGTAGTAGGGAGATAACGCAATCCTGCCCGCACGGGTACTGCGGTTCTTGCAGTATTGTGGAAAGCATAGTAGCGTTCCATTCATGGGAGAAGCCTCGGACCGCCGCTTAGACCGCAGCCAACTGCTCAAGGGTGTTCTCGACCTCGCCACGTTGTCCGTGTTGGCAGAAGAAGATGGCTACGGATATGACGTGGTGCGTCGTTTGCGAGTGCACGGGCTGACTGATGTCGCCGAAGCTTCCGTATACGGAACGTTGCGACGTCTCTTCTCGATGGGTCTTCTGACGAGCTACGTGGTTCCTTCGGAAGAAGGCCCACACCGCAAGTACTACGGCATCTCGCCGACGGGCCATGAATGGCTTCGCGAACAGAAGAGCCAGTGGATTGAATTCCGCGATGTCATCAACACGATTTCAGAAACCAACAACAAAGGGGACAAATAATGTCTGACCATTCTGATCACATGAGAGAAGCTGCGACCTTCGCAGAGAATGTTCGTCGCGAACTGCGCTCTTTTCCGGCTGATGTTGTCGCTGACCTGACAGATGGCCTTGAATCCGATATCGCTTCGTCGCTTGCAGATGGTGCGTCTCTTCCATCGCCCGAGAGCTATGCGCACGACTTATTGCGCGGTGCTGGACTCGAACCGTTGTCAATAAGCGAGAAATCTGAATCATTGTTGATGCAGACATTCGCAAAAGTAGAACCTCTCTGGAGCAAAGTACGAGATCTCACCGAAGGACTTGCGCCCGCTTGGTGGATTTTCCGAGCATGGATTGCAACACAGTTGCTGGGAGCGATGATCAACGAGGTTGATTCTTCATACGGAATTATTGGTCAGTGGGGAGAAATGCCCATTGGTGCCGCAATTGTTTTTGTCGCTTTTGCAGTCGTTTCTGTTCGAATTGGAAAGTTGTCTTCGACGAAGTGGAAGAAGGCAACGCTGGTCTCACATCTTGCATTTGTTGCACTGACGTTCATGATTCTGAGCAACGAGACATTTCCAAGTTTCGAGCGTTATTGGCAAACCCATGATGGGAACCCTGCCAATTTTTCGAATAACACTTGTGCGAAGACGCAAGTTCCTGACTTGACGAATATTGCGGCAATAATGGCGGAGGCAGTGTTGAGAGACGCATCTTTAGACTTTGTCTATCTCGATCAAACGACGAACGTTCGAGTTAATCGTCTTTCCCCCGATACGGAAGTTCTTCGTCAGTCCATCCGCATGGGTACAGAGTTGTGCATGGGGCAAGAGGTGGAATTGTTCATTGATGATTCGGCAACTTCAGCGCCGGGGGCCACTTCGCTTGTTCCGGAAGGTCAAACGGATGCTGATGGAGAAATGACGACCACAACAATTCCAGCAAAATCCTCAACAACTACGCCCCCTAAGGCTTCATCAACAACGACCCCCTGATACCGTCAAGGCTTATGAAAATTGGCATTTTTGGCGGGGCAGTAAACGACGGAACACTGGACGATGTGGTCGCAGAGGCCCGTTCAGCAGAGCAGGATGGTTTTGCTAGCTACTGGGCTCCCAACATCTTTGGACACGACGCTCTGACAGCCCTGGCAGTGGTTGGTCGTGAAGTTCCTCGTATCGAATTGGGTACCTCAGTTGTTCCTACGTACCCTCGTCACCCACATGCCATCGCGCAGCAGTGCCACACCGTGGCTGCCGCTTCGGGTAATCGCCTCACACTCGGCATTGGCCTCAGCCACAAGATCGTGATCGAGAACATGCTCGGTATGTCATACGACAAGCCAGTTCGTCACCTTCGTGAATACCTCAGCGTTCTCATGCCCTTGTCGCGCAATGAACCCGCCAACTTCGATGGCGAGACCTACAAGGTGCACGGCGGCATCGCTGCTAAGGGTTCCAATGGTTTCGGTGTTGTTGTCGCAGCACTCGGTGAGCAGATGCTTCGCGTGACCGCAGCAATGGCTGACGGAACACTCACATGGTGCACCGGCCCTGCCACTCTCTCCGATCACACCATCCCCACCATCACTCGTGCAGCGGACGAACTTGGTCGCCCGACACCTCGCGTGATCGCAGCATTGCCAGTGTGCGTCACCAGCGACAAGGCCGCAGCTGCAGAGCGTGCCGCCAAGGTATTCGCTGTGTACGGCACATTGCCGAGCTACCGCGCCATGCTCGACCGTGAAGGTGCAGCAGGTCCAGCCGACATCGCCATCACCGGCACAGTGTCGGAAGTACAAGA
>JBILBZ010000177.1:0-2511 GCA_044353425.1 Ilumatobacteraceae bacterium
CAACACGGTGTTGACTGTTAGTTCGCCTCATCATGTCGTAGCGCTCAACTCGGCTGGTTGGACTGGTGAAGTCATCGTGAAGCTTCAGTCATCTGCAATGAGATATGGAATTGAGAAATCAATGTTGCAGCCGTTGATGTCTGACATTGATAATGCACGACTCACTGTTCGCGGTTTTGCCATTCATCCCCCAATCGATGGAGATGCTGGTCTTCATCTCAAAGACGTCACAACATGGTTAGAAGTTCTTGATGCTCGGCTACCTGTGTATGTCAGTCACCTCGACACCGAGACGTACGCCAAATTACGAGCAACTCATCCTGATCGAGACTTTCGAATTCGATTAGGTACACCCCTGTGGCATGGAGATAAGTCAATGATGCAGCTCTCTGCGGACATTCTTGACCATCATCCGATTGAAGCCGGCATGCGTGCTGGCTACCGCCAAGTCAAAGTGGACGGACCTGGAGAAATTGTTCTTGTCGGATGTGGAACAGCTCACGGCGTCACACTTCTTCCCGATGGTCGCAGTCCATTCCATTACAAAAACCAACGTCTCAATGTGTTGGAACCACCACATATGCATACATCGATGCTGATTGTTTCAAGAGGACGACCCATTCCCAGTATTGGTGAATGGATTGATGTTCAACAACCGTTGACACGAGTGCAAGTTGATCTCTTACAGTGGGTTAAGTAACAACTTCTATATGTGAGAAGAAACGGTGCGGTTCAGACCACGCCAACCCACAGCAGAAGCTCCGACAAGCGGACCTTCATCTGCCAGACGTGCTGGGACAATGCGCGCATTCTTTGAGAACTCAAGTCCACATAACTCATCAAGAGTTTTCTGAGCGGAGTTGAAGAACGTTGCACCAAAACCAAGTGCAACGCTCCCGCCCACACACACCAACTTGAGGTCAAGGAGATTGCAAACCGAAGCACACCACGTCCTACCATCCGCCCGGTACGCACCATGGTTTCATAGGTGGGCTGAGACGGGGACCGACCTGTAATTGCCTCAATTGCTGGGCCTGAGGCCTCCGCCTCCAGGCATCCACGGCCCCCGCAGGTGCACCGACGTCCATTGGGCTCCACGATCACATGCCCCACATGGCCCGCATTGCCACTTTCGCCGTCCAGTAACTGGCCATTCAGGACGATTCCGCCCCCCACACCCGTGGAAACGACCATTGCCATGAAGTTGTCGACTCCTTTGGCAGCCCCAAGCCAGCCTTCGGCAAGTGCCAATGCCTTGGCATCCCCATCACCAAACACAGGAAGACCTGTGCTGAATGCAAGCTGATCACGAAGGGGGAAATTCTTCCACTGTGGAATGTTCAGTGGAGACACTGTTTCAACATTGCGAGTGATCGGCCCTGCGGACCCCACACCAACGACTGAAGGAGTAGCACCATGATGATCTCGAGCCCTTGACAATTGAGACTGGACCGCAGTCTCAAGATCTTCAAAAAGTTCTTCTGCAGATGCCGTGTGATCAACAGGAACATTGAGTCGATCAATGAGTTCACCGGATCGGGTCACCAAACCGACGGAGAACTTTGTTCCCCCAATGTCGATTGCAAGTGCCAAATCCATAGGACTTCTATTCTCGCAAAGACTCCCAATTTCCCAACGAAAATACTCCCAACTTTCTTTAAAAGAATGAATGTCACCACGTTGTTTTCTACGATTACAGCGTGAAATCAACATGGGAAGAGGTCCTTCAAGAAGAACTCACTCATCCCTATTTTTTATCTATGAGTCAGTTTCTTTATGAGGAGCGCACACAACACGAAGTGTTTCCACCAGAAGAGAAAGTCTTTGCAGCACTGCATGCATCACCTTTCCAGCACACAAAAGTTGTCATCCTCGGTCAAGATCCATATCACGGTCCAGCACAAGCTGACGGACTTGCTTTCTCCGTCTTGAGAAACACTGCAATACCTCCATCACTTCGCAACATCTTCAAAGAGCTACACGATGACATCGGAATTGCAATTCCGACGCATGGTGATCTCAGCGCATGGGCACAACAAGGAGTGCTCTTACTCAATTCAACGCTCACCGTGAGAAAGGGAGAAGCTGGATCACATTTTGGGCGTGGCTGGGAGACCGTGACAGACATGATGATCAAGGCCCTCAATGAAAAAGATGATTCAGTTGTCTTTCTTTTGTGGGGTGCCCACGCACGAAAGAAGAAAACACTCATCACCCAGTCCCACCACATCGTCATCGAAGGGGTCCACCCCTCCCCACTGTCGGCCTATCGCGGATTCTTCGGGAGTAAGCCGTTTTCCCGGGTCAATGCTGCGTTAGAACAATCCGGTCACAGCCCCATTAACTGGGAGATCCCCTCCTAATTTCACTGCCACTCAGTGAATAGAGCCCACTTTTACTGCCTGATGGAATCAATGATTGCTGTGGAACAATCAGACCATGGCAATCGCTAGTCGACAATCAGAAAAGTCTCGCCAGACCGATCTCAAAGTTGCACAGAGTGCTGCCAAG
>JBILBZ010000176.1:0-2509 GCA_044353425.1 Ilumatobacteraceae bacterium
AGTTCAGACCCCGTTCTCAACGCCTATTTCCCACCATCGGGAAATAGGCGTTGCGTTTACCCCCCTTTAAGCGCAAGGCTGTACCTCTTATGGCACGTAGTTGGACTCCCGATTCCTGGCAGGCATTTCCCGCACAGCAGCAACCCGAATGGCCCACTGATGGCTCTCTCGAGGCTGCGCTGTCACAAGTATCTGCGTACCCTCCCCTGGTGTTCGCTGGCGAGGCTCGTTCGTTGCAAGCTTCTCTTGGCCAAGTTGCTGCTGGAAATGCTTTCTTGTTGCAAGCTGGCGACTGCGCAGAGAGTTTCGATGAATTCAATGCCGTCAACATTCGCGAGAAGCTGCGCGTCATTTTGCAGATGGCAATCGTTCTCACGTACTCCATGGGAGTTCCAGTCGTAAAGATCGGTCGCATGGCAGGCCAGTTCGCCAAGCCACGATCTTCAAACACGGAAAAAATTGGTGATGTAGAACTGCCATCATTCCGTGGACACATCGTCAACGATGCAGCATTCACAGCAGAAGCTCGTATGCCAAACCCCGAACGCCTGGTGCAGGCATATCACCAGTCCTCTTCCACACTGAACTTGTTGCGTGCATTCACAAAGGGTGGCTTCGCAGATCTCAATCGCGTGAATGCATGGACACAAGATTTCGTTGCTAGCAGTCCTGAAGGTCAGCGTTATGTTGATCTCTCAAATGAGATTGAACGTGCTCTTCGATTCATGCGCGCATGCGGCGTCGACACCGAGTCTGATTCATCCCTTCATGAGGTCGATGTGTACACCAGCCATGAAGCACTCATCCTCGGCTACGAAGAAGCACTGACCCGTCAAGACTCACTCACTGGTCAGTGGTACGACTGCAGTGCGCACATGCTCTGGATCGGTGAGCGCACACGTCAACTTGATGGTGCGCACATTGAGTTCTTGCGTGGCGTTGGCAACCCCATCGGCTGCAAGGTCGGCCCCACCACGTCACCAGAGTGGATTCTCGAGCTGTGTCAGGCACTTAACCCTGCACGCATCCCTGGTCGTCTCACTCTCATTAGTCGCATGGGTGCAGACAAAGTAGAGGACTCACTTCGTCCACTTCTTCGCGCGGTGAAAGAAACAGATCATCCTGTTGTGTGGGCATGTGACCCTATGCATGGCAACACCATCACCGCACCTAACGGCCGCAAGACACGCCAGTTCGAAGACATCGTTGCCGAGATTGCCGGTTTCGTTCGTGCCCACAAGGCCGAAGGAACTTGGCCAGGTGGCATTCACGTGGAGCTCACCGGCGACGATGTCACCGAGTGCACCGGCGGAACACACGATGTCACCAGTGATGACCTCAACGAGCGGTACCAAACAATTTGTGACCCACGTTTGAACGGCCGTCAAGGCCTCGACCTCGCGTTCCGCGTGGCCGAACTCATTCGCAACCACGGCTAATCATGTCGATCCTCGATGCGGCGTGGAGCCTTGCCGATGCGTGGCCCGTTGCAGCATCATCAATCGGCGTTGTACATAGTGGCGGTGTTGAGACTCACGGCGACATGCAGCGTCGTCAGCGCCTCGCAAGTGTGAGCAAACCGCTCAGTGCGTACGCAGTTCTCGTTGCAATAGAAGAAGGCAGTGTTCATCTTGATGATGCAGTCGGACAAACCGGGTGCACAGTGCAACACCTATTGGCCCACGCAGGCGGCTACGCATTTGAAGGCGCCAACCCTGTGGGCAAGCCCGGCGTGAAGCGCATTTATAGCAACACAGGTTTTGACATGTTGGCCCAACACGTGGAGCACTCAACAGGTATTGCATTTGTGGAGTACCTCGACGACGCAGTGTTTGCTCCTCTGGGCATGCACAACACCGCACTCGAAGGTTCCTGTGCCAAAGACGTGCACTCCACCGCAAAAGACTTGCTGCAATTTGTTCATGAGTTGCGCTCCCCCACCCTCATTGCGCATGAGACTTACATGAGCGCCATCATGCCAGTCTTCCCCGAACTCGCAGGCGTCGTTCCAGGCATTGGTTCTTTTGACCCATGCCCATGGGGCTTAGGTTTTGAAATTCGCGGTCAGAAGAATCCCCATTGGACGGGTGCGCGAAACTCATCATCAACGTTCGGTCACTTCGGCGGCATCGGCACATTTATGTGGATTGACCCCGTTGCAGATGCTGCATGCGTCATGATTGCTGAACACGAATTCGATGAGTGGGGCATGCAGTATTGGCCTTCATTCAACGATGAAGTTCTTCGCTGCCTCGGAAGGTAATCAATGACAACCCCAACCAAGGAACGTGGCCTTGCCAAGTTCACCATGGGCATTGGTCCACTCCTCATCTGTGGCTTCGCAGTTCCCGTCTCTAACAGCATGATCTTTGCTGCTCTGAGTGACTTGCAAGATGAATACGGATTCAGCAATGCGGGTCTTGGCCTCATCGCTGCATCTGGTTTCCTGGCATCGCTCATTGTCCAACTCTTTCTCGCACCGTATGCAGACCGTGGCAAACCAAAACGT
>JBILBZ010000062.1:0-8844 GCA_044353425.1 Ilumatobacteraceae bacterium
CGATGGTGCTGGCGACAAGGACGAAGTCAATGGCCGCATCAGCCAGATCAAGACCGAAATCGACAACACCGACTCCGACTGGGATCGCGAGAAGCTCCAGGAGCGTCTTGCAAAACTTGCCGGTGGCGTTGCTCTCATCAAGGTGGGTGCAGCAACTGAGGTTGAACTGAAGGAAAAGAAGCACCGCATCGAAGACGCCATCTCGGCAACTCGCGCAGCTATCGAAGAAGGCGTTGTCGCCGGTGGCGGTACTGCTCTCTTGCGTAGCCGTCCAGCAGTTCTCAAGGTTGTTGAGTCACTCACAGGTGACGAAGCAACTGGTGCACGCACTGTGTATGACGCGCTCATTGCTCCGGCAAAGCACATTGCAGACAATGCGGGCCTTGAAGGCTCTGTTGTTGTGCAGCGTGTCGAGTCCGAAAAGGGTGGCATTGGCCTGAACGCAGCAACGGGCGAGTATGTCGACCTCCTTGCTGCAGGCATCATTGACCCCGCAAAGGTCACACGTGCAGCGCTTCAGAATGCAGCATCGATTGCAGCTTTGGTTCTCACCACCGAGTGCCTCGTTGCCGACAAGCCAGGAGCCGGCGGCGCCGGTGGTGGCATGGGCGGCGGCATGCCTGGTGGCATGGGGATGATGTAAATCAACCTCTGGGAATAACAGCCGATTTCGGTCGGTTGTATATAGAGCCTCCCGTTAATGGCCCGGACCGTATGGTCCGGGCCATTAATCATTTCCGCCTACGGTTGACTCCATGAATTCACGGGAGAAGTCACCGAAGACTCGTCATCTGTGGATTGGCCAAACACTTGAGTACATCATTGGCTTCGCGCTTGCCAGCGCCGCTGCCCAGTCGATCACCCCCGCGGTTCCCGCTGTGTTCGCTGGTCTTGTCATCGCCAATGCGGCAACGGTGAAGGCGCCACTGTCAGCATTTCGTCTTACAAGTGGACGAGTACATCAGATTCTTGGAATCGGTCTTTCCCTGGCTGCCGTCGTTGCTGCGATTTTTATTGATCTTGATATCACGACACGTGCAATGTTGATCGGTCTTGCGGGTGCTGAGGGCTTCGTCTCGGTACGCTTCGGGCATGGCATTCGAGCGACCAGCACCTGATCTCAACAAACTGATTACCGCATGGGAAGCATGGGAAAAGGGCGAGGAAATGCCCGGCCGTGTTCTTGCCAACTTGAAGACAGCTGGCCTTGCAGAGATTCTCGCTGAATTGAAGGCATCGGGCTGGACACCCACGGCACAGTGATCCGCCGACGCGGAGGCAATCAAGTCATTCCGCGTCCCACACAATGGCGTGAAGGGGAAACTCCTTCGTGGTTAGCCAGCGACAATCCTGGCGTGCGTGATCACGCTCATGTGGTGAAGGCATTGTCCTCTCATGTTGTTGACCGCAATGTAGACAGTGTCGAGATGTCACAAGAGTGGGTCAACACTGCGCGAGTATCCGCAGTGTTGGTTGCAATTGTGGAAGCCCCTGAAGGGCCAAGCGTGATTCTCACCCGGCGCACGGATCATCTTCGAAATCATCCAGGCCAAATCTCATTTCCTGGTGGACGTGTCGAAGAGTCCGAATCGGTGCATGAAGCCGCTATTCGAGAAGCCCATGAGGAGATTGGTCTCCTCCCCGAGCATGTGCACATCATTGGGGAATTGGATCCGTTGACAACTTTTGTAAGCAATAGTTTGATTATTCCTGTTGTTGCACGAGTTGATGGCGTTCCATCTTTTGTTATTCAAGAAACTGAAGTTGCACGAGTGTTCTTGACGCCATTACATGAGTTAGCTCGCGCAGACACATATCGCAATGAATGGTGGGCTCGTCCCCAGGGTGATATCAACATCCATTTCTTTGAATTGGCTGATGAAACTGTATGGGGTGCAACTGGACGAATTCTTCGTCAATTGATTGATGTCGTAACCGATTGATAGCGAACCATCACAACGTTTTGGCTTAGCTGCCAGAGTACGCACGGACTGCTTCATAAAAGATTTTGACCCATGCCATGCATGATCTCTTGTCAATTGCATTGCGCTTCACACAATTGGTGGTCATGTCCTTTTTGAAGACAGCATCAACACGGGCTCGGAACGGCTCGGTCCACCACTTACCGTTGTCGAGGCGCAAAAAATTTCGATACGCGAAATCGTGACGACGACATGCATCGTAAAAGTTAAATGTCCGGCCGCTGCTTCCAACGACAGGGGCAGAGCAACCATCAGTTGTCCAGTTCAGGCGCTGATCTCTGTTCGGACGATTGGCCGAAGAAATAAACGCACTTAATGACTTCTGAAAGACAAGTGATTCAGCAACAACGTGAGCTGGTGGTGCGGGGGAAGCGGACACCGACAAACATGCGGTGGCGAAAAGAGTGCAAAGAACAGCCATGCACACCTCCTGAACATGGCCAAGTGTGCGCGAACTGCTCCGCATGGCAAAGAGTTACGAATTTAGGCGGTGAGGCACTTCACTAGGAGAGCCATTTCAACTGCGCCAACAGCTGCTTCGTCACCCTTGTTGTCAATGCCAGGACCGCTACGATCAATCGCTTGCTGTTCTGTATTGACAGTGAGAACTCCAAACATCACTGGGATGCCAGTAGCAAGTTGTGCATCTTGAATACCTCGCGCTGCTTCACCACAGACATAATCAAAGTGCGGCGTGTCGCCCTTGATGACCGTTCCCAAGCAGATAATTGCGTCGACCTTGCCAGTTTCTGCAAGTACTTTGGCAGCGAGGGGAAGTTCGAAAGCACCGGGAACCCATGACTCCATGATGTCGCTGTCGGCAACACCGAGGCGCTCGAGGCCTCGTAATGCGCCATCGCGCAAGTTGACCACGATGTGGTCGTTGAAGCGTGCGCCAATGATGGCGATGCGAAGGCCTTTTCCATCGAGGTCGGGAATTGCGCTGCTAGATCCTGCTCGTGTCATTTTGTCGTTCCTTTTCCATCGTTCATATCAATCAGGTGGCCCATGCGCTCCCGCTTTGTACGTAGGTAGCCCTCGTTCTCTGGAGTGGGCACAGTGTTTAACGGAACACGTTCCACCACGCTGAGACCATAGCCACCTAGTCCGCCGTACTTTGCAGGGTTGTTAGTCATGAGGCGGATGTCGCGCACACCGAGGTCGGCAAGAATCTGCGCACCAATGCCGTACTCGCGGCTATCAACGGGCAGGCCAAGTTCGGTGTTGGCATCCACCGTGTCACGTCCTTGATCTTGCAAGGAATAAGCACGAATCTTGTGCCCGATTCCGATGCCGCGACCTTCGTGACCTCGGAGATACACAATGACTCCGCTTCCGGCTTTGTCGACGATGCTCATTGCCGCTGCCAACTGTGGTCCACAGTCGCAGCGACGTGAACTGAACACATCGCCAGTAAGGCATTCACTGTGTACGCGGACGAGCACGGGTTCAGTTCCAGTGACATCACCTTTGACAAATGCAAGGTGCTCAATGCCATCAATGGTGCTGCGATATGCAACACAATTGAAGGATCCGTATTCTGTTGGCACGGTTGCTTCGCCCATGCGCTCTACAAGGCGTTCATTGTGGCGGCGATACTCAATGAGTTGCTCAATCGAAGACAACAACAAACCGTGTTCTTTGCAGAACTTACGAAGCTCTGGCAAGCGCATCATGGTTCCGTCATCATTTTGAATCTCACAAATCACACCCACAGGCTCGCAACCTGCAAGTCGAGCAAGATCGACTGCTGCTTCCGTGTGGCCTGCGCGCTTTAACACGCCGCCGGTGCGAGCACGCAACGGAAAGATGTGTCCTGGACGAGCAAACGCTTTGAAGTCAACATTTGGATCAGCAATGCCGCGCACGGTCGCTGCACGGTCTGCAGCGCTAATGCCCGTGGTTGTTCCTTCAATAAGGTCAACGGTGATTGTGTATGCGGTGCGTTGACTTTCGGTGTTCTGCTCCACCATGAGAGGAAGACGAAGTTCTTCTGAACGCTCGCGAGTGAGTGGTGCACAGATCACACCAGTGGAATAGCGCACGATAAATGCGAGCTTTTCGGCAGTTGCGTGCTCGGCAGCCATGATGAAGTCGCCTTCATTCTCCCGGTCTTCATCGTCGACCATGACAATGATTTCGCCACGAGCCATTGCGGCAATGACATCTTCAATTGGATCAAGACCTGATTCGCTCATGATGCTCCAACTTTCTCTATAAGGGGTTGTAAAACGATTTCGACATCATCGCCAAGTGCGGTGGTAGAGACCACTGCATACTGTGAGAGTTCCTGCTGCTCATCTCCGATGAACACACCAGGTGCTTCTGCATTGCCCGAGACAATGGGGGCAATGTGAAATACGTATTGATTGATGAGACCTTGATCGTGGAATGCGGTTGCCACCGTCGGACCCCCCTCCACCATCAACTGCAATACACCTTCGTTGCCCAATGAATCCAATAACGATTCAAGGTCTGTAGACCATGTGGTGCAGGGGTTGACTTTTGCAGAGGTGTCAATTGGGTTGTGTGACAGAACAATGCGACGTGGCGAAGGACCATCGACAAGACGCACGGTCAGTTCAGGGTCATCGTCACGAACAGTTCCGGCGCCAACAAGAATTGCGTCACTCTCTGCACGCAATTGATGAACTCGTGTGCGTGCAACTTCGCCTGTCAACCATCGCGGACCATTGGGAATAGATGTACGTGCATCAAGAGTGGTGGCCATCTTCAACATGACGAACGGACGACCTGTGCGACGATGATGCAAGTACGGAGCAAGTTGTTGCTCAACTTCTCGTGAACAGATTCCTTCTGTGACTTCGATTCCCGCAGCTTGCAATGCAGCGAAACCAGCTCCTGAAACTTTGGTATCCGGATCCGCAATGGCGGACACAACATGGGTAATGCCGGCAGCAATGATTGCTTCCGTGCATGGTCCAGTTCGGCCTGTGTGAGAGCAGGGCTCGAGAGTGGTGTAGAGAGTTGCTCCGACAGTGGAATCACCAGCGGCGACGGCGGATCGCAGCGCAACAATTTCAGCATGGGCATTGCCAGGGGATTGCGTGGCACCTTCATGCACTGCGCCATTTGTACAGACAAGGACAGCGCCAACCCACGGATTCGGACGCGCGTGTATACGTGCTGTCTGAGCCATATGCATGGCACGGCGCATGAGCGCCTCGTGGTTGGTCATGTTGTGTCCTTGCTCCCATCCGGACTATGACCGTCGGCCTCAGAATTTCACTGAGTCGGCCCCATTACCGAAGTGATGGGGTTCGCGGGCTGTACCGCCGGTTGGGACTTTCACCCGACCCTGCAAGGGGTGTTTTGAATATGTACTGCTCAGCCGAGGCTGAACGGCTTCAGGCTATTGGGGTGGATACTTAGCTAACAACCCAATGACGTGGCGCCAAAGGTCCATAATCGGCAGGACATCGGCAGGTTTTTCCATGCCGAGGATGGGCGCAAATGTTCCGGCACCCAGACCAATAGAAATTGCCTGGATTGCTGCTTGCTTGGCAATCGCTGGATCAATTTTTTCGATGTCGACATAACGCTCAGTGAGAGCGTCCAAAATGGGCATGTTGTTGAAAAGATTGCTGGTGTCAACTCCTTCGAGGTTGAGCCACAACACCAGACGAACGATAACGACGACGTTGGGGTCAAAAAAGCTAATTGCTGGTTGACCAGGCTCTGCTCGTTGAACATTTTCTGCCAACTCAAGAAATTGACGGCGGACGACGGCCAGGAGGAGGTCATTTTTTGATCCAAACCAGGT
Source organism: Ilumatobacteraceae bacterium (assembly GCA_044353425.1). Taxonomy (GTDB): domain Bacteria; phylum Actinomycetota; class Acidimicrobiia; order Acidimicrobiales; family Ilumatobacteraceae; genus UBA2093. The sequence continues at coordinate 5,767 of JBILBZ010000062.1, forward strand.
GTGAACGAATCCGTGGTTGACATCAGCAAGTGCTGCAATGTCTCGAACTCCCACCTCGGAAAATGGGCGTTCATGTACCAACTGATACGCCGCCTCGATGAGACGGCGTTCACCCTCGGACCGGGTAATGGGTGAGCGACGTTTTGGTTTTGGAGGAGTCGTTGACTTGACCATAAGTAGAGAGCCTGACTGTACCCGAGGAAGGATTGTCTATCAAAAATAGATTACAGTCTCAGACTGTTCACTAGAAGTCTATGACTGTTATGTTCATACTTATGTCAGCTCCTTCAGGTATCCGTCGAATCTTTCTTGCCGCCACGGTGCTCGGAGTCAGTGCACTTGCCGCCGCCGTTCCCGTCGTCATCAAGTCGAGCAGTGTGGAGGCTGCAGGTCTCACATGTGCGCAAGGTGGAACGTGTGTTGTGGGTGACACTGGTCCAGGAGGCGGAATAGTTTTTTTCGTGACACCGTCGTCGGGTGGCTTTAGCGAGTCTTTGTCAATCCCGGATACCAGCTCGATGTGCGTGGTGCACAGGATGATGTGCAGAGACACCAACATCCAGCTCACATTGACAAGCAGTCAGGTGTCGGCCTTGACTTTCGGTTATCTAGAAGTTGCACCATTCTCTGCAGAAGTAACAACTTCATGGGCGTCTACAGGTTGCCCGAACAACTGTGGTGCAAGCCTTACTGCCATCGGTACTGGTGAGACCAACTCGCTTGCGATGATTGCTGCTCATCCGAGCGATACAGCTGTTCAGAATGCTGGAAGATATTCACTAGATCTTGTGAGCGGTGGCAAGAGCGATTGGTATTTGCCATCAAATGACGAGTTGAATCTTTTGTTCATTCGTCATAACGCGGATAACTCCTTTGCTGGACTTCAGTCGAACTACTACCAGTCATCCAGCAACAACAGCGATACCGCCCGCTGGATTCGATTTGGTCAGTATCACAATGGATACATCACTATTGACTCCTCCATTAGGGCATTGACTCGTCCTATTCGTGCATTTGGATTGGCTCCATCAGTAGCGGCAACTTCGACAACGTCAACAACTTCTACGACGACCACGGTTGCGCCAACAACTACGACGACGGTGGCACAGGGGCAGGCATCTGTTGCAACTATTCCAAAGTCTTCGAGAAGGACAACCACAACGATTGCCCAGCTCGGTCAAAACAATTCTTCAACAACCAGTTCCACCTCGACAACAAGCACAACTATTCCGGCGCCAGCTGCTCCAGATGCTCCAGATGCATTGCCGGGAGATGGAGTTTTTGTTGTTGACGGTGCGGAAACAACTGCCGCTGTGACACGTGCGAACAATCGGGTCACGGTTGGCGCCGCTGGAGTCAGCGTCACCTTTAATGGTGTTGCACAGGATGGAACAATCATTCCGCTGGACTCCGATGGAAATCTTCGAATCACCGATGGAAATTCTGTTTCCGTTGAAGGTGCAGGATTTGCTCCGAACGAAGATGTTGAAGTGTGGATGTTCTCTTCACCTCAATTACTCGGAACAGTAAAAGCTGACTCCAACGGCAAAGTTATGGAGAAGATCACCTTGTCCACCATGTTGCAAGAAGGAAATCATCGTTTTGTGGTTGACGGCACGAGTGCGACAGGGGCCGATGTACTTGTTGCGCTTGGCATCATCGTTGGTTACGAATCCTCGGGCCTCTCGACGGCCGGGAAGTTGTTGATTGCGCTCCCAATTGCGCTGGCGATTATCGTGGGGCTTGTGATCCCCACCACCCTGCGTCGCCGCAAGAAATTGTCACGTGTCTAGAGGATTCGGCTTTCGCCGTAAACCAAGCTCAGGTGAAGACGGTGCAGGCTGGATCTATGCCGACTTGTTCCTTGCGCTCATGATTGTGGGTCTTGGCTCGGCTGTGGTGACAACATCGCCTGCATCTGGGTCGACACCAGCCCCTAAAACTTTCCAACTCAGTTGCGCAGAGTTCGCCGTACGAGTCCCTCGGGATATTCGCAGTGGAGGTGCGGCGATTGAGACAGCTGTTGCTTCAGAGTTGGCCAAGCGTGGATGGTCGCCAGAGTCATCAAAGCCGGGTCTTGTCATTGTGATGGGCGGATTCAGCGGATCCGAATCGCCCGGTGCAGGTGATAATCGCGCGCAAGGAATTCTTTCGCAGCTGCGTGCGAGTACTCCGTTGCTGCAACAAGTTGAAATGCGCACTGCGGGAGCCCGTTCTGTCCGTGTCAACGGCACTGCAACCACTGTTGGTGGTGCTGGCTCGTATCTCATGGTCACTTATTTGTTATTCAGCGGTCCCCAACTTCAAGAAGACTGCACTCGTTAGGAGTCACCCCCATGCCTTTGTCCGCCGCCGCACATTCTGACGCTGTCGAAGCAGTTGATCAGTGGTTAACCATCTCCAAGCAAAAAGACTCACTTGGTGCAAGTGCCCGAGTATTTGTAGATGATCTTCGAAGCCAGCGCAATCAGCGTGAATGGTCAAGAGTCAATGTTGAACAGATTTTGCCATTCCGTTCAGAAACCCCTCGGTTGTTATTGGTGATTCGTGCCGGAGCATTGTTTTTGCCAATTCTTCTCACATGGCTTGCACTGTCTCAGGTCATTGGGCCGTTCGCGTTGTATCTGCAGAATCAACAGGCAAGCGCCAACTTCTTGTGGTTTTGGCAAACAAACCCTGGTGAATCATTTGCTGAAGTGTGGTCTCTGAGCCATGTGGCTCTTACCGACGCAGCTGTTCTTGCATTTCTCACGGTTCTCGCAATGCGCATTACCTGGTGGGAAACCTCTCGTGCCGAGCGCACTGAGTCAACGTATGCAGCAATGCTGTCTGCGCTTGAGTTCTACTTCGTATCTGCGCGTGACAACTGAGCTAAGAGAGAAACACTCACGTCAACATAGAAGTTGATGTCAAGAGGCAAACGCTAATCAGAAGTTTTTTCGTCCTCTGCCATTTTTGCAGCGATCGCACGATCTCGCTTCATCACATTACGAATCAAGACAGTTCCGATGATGCTCACACCAGCAATCATCACAAGGAATGTGAGGTACTGCAAAGAACCACCTCGGTCGCCGGCTT
>JBILBZ010000178.1:0-8605 GCA_044353425.1 Ilumatobacteraceae bacterium
TTGACGCAACCGTTGCGATGTCTGTCTATGTCCACCCTCATCGCGTGGGGCAAGTTCATTCAGGTCGTCTCATCATGCGCTACCCCGACACGATTGAGGAGATTGCGCGTATTGAGTTTCAATTTGAAGGCGATGCTGAACTCAACCCCGGCGAAGGTCTGAACTTCCACTTTGCGCTGCCACTACAAACGATTGCAGCACCACGCCCAGGCCAGATTGACATCTCCGTCACCATTGATGATTCACCAGCAGGACTTGTCAGCTTCTGGATGCAAGACGCCCCTCAATAGCTGGTGAGCCGTTTTAGGCCCGTCGACGGCGACGATTCGTCATCGAGACTCCACGGCCACCTGCAATCAGAACCATTGCGACAGAAAGCCAATCCTTCATTGACTGTGCTCCGGTTACAGGAAGAACTCGCACAATGCGAATCGTCATCGATATTGCACCGCTCTGAAATTCTGAACTGTTTTTTGAGAGGCGAAGGGCAGAAGATGCAAAAACTCTTCCAGCAGAATTTTTTGCCTCAACCTTGTAACTCCCTGTCGGAAGTCCACTTAAATCAAATTCACAATCCGCGCCAAGATCTGTCCCGAAAGATGCATCATCCGAGGTGCCCAACACACCATCAAAACCAGCCCAATTGGCATCCAATGTTGAGTTTGCAGTACTACCCGTCACACATCCACTTGTCGCTACGGTACCGATAGCAGCAAAATCTCCACGTGATATTTTATTTGCCAGCACAGTCACCGTGACACTCCAGTCGGCATTTCCACTTGAGTCCCACGACTGTTGAATGCCATATTCGCCTTGCACTTCACTTGTAATGACATAAACACCTGGAGCAAGACGTGAGAAGTCAAAAGCTCCGGTAGATGTCGTTTTTACAGTTAAGGCAGACGACCGAACTCCACGAAGACTTTGTGAACTGACAGCTTTGGGCCGTACTTCAACGTCAACACCAGCCAAGAAGGGCTCATTGGCATCTTTCTTATTGTTCTGATTGATATCAAACCAAGCCGTACCGATTACTCGACCAAGTGCCGCATCATTCACAGTCACCGCGGGCACAGTCGTTGATGGAGGAATCGTGCTAGTCGAAGGAACCGTGCTGGTCGTTGTGGTGGGAGCCGTTGTCACAAACTGCAGAATCGAGCCATTCACAGTTCCGTTCGTGTTTGAGATTGTGATGCGGAAGTAATACGTCGTTCCACCTGTGAGCCCTGTGAGGTTCACAAACGCAGGAGTATTGACTGCTGATGGCGCTAGAGGAGACTGACTTGGAGTCACTGTTGTACTTCCAGAAGCAAGTGTGGGAGATGTTCCCCACGTAAATGTCAAGGTACTTGAAGCACCATTTGATGTTCCGACACCGTTGATCGTGGCGGTTGTTTCCTCAACGAATGTGGCCGCATTAGTTGTCGTTGTTGGTGGCACAACAGCGGCTGGAGTAACAAAAGAGAGAATTCCCCCACTTGTTGTACTTGCACCATTTGCGTAGGTTCCCGACACCTCGAAGTAATACGTCGTGCCGCCCGTCAAACCTGTGATGTTCGCAAGAACGGGATACTGAACAGCGTTGCTAGCCAGCGATGTTGTATTGGCCACAGTGATGGTGTTGCCAGAAGCCAACGAGGAAGACGTTCCCCATGTAAATGAGATGGTCCCCAATGCATTTCCGTTGCCTGTCAGATGTCCATTCAGTGTTGCTGTCGTCGGCTGCACATTTGTTGCTGCAGTCGTAGTCGATCCTGGTGTTCCACACGGTGTTCCTGTCACGACAATGCTATCCACTCCGGTTTTTGTGGACGTCACTGCACGAAGAACAACTGAGTAGTCCGTTCCGTTGACAAGACCTGAAATTGCGATCGGACTCGTCGTTGCACTCGGAGACACAGCAGCGAAAGTACTTCCACCATCAGTGGAGTATTCATAGTTGGTGATGGTGCCACCGTTTGTAGTACCTGCCGTGAATGCAACACTCAACGATTGATTACCGCATGTGATTCCCGTAATCGTGGGCGCGGCCGGTGCTCCATACGTGAATTGTTTCGTCACGCCATATAGATATGTTTCCACCAAGTCGTCACCAGTACCCGTTGTCGCTACACCGACAGTGCGGTAGTAATAGGTCTTGGTGGAGTTCAGACCAGTGGCATTGAACGTTATGTTCACTGTTGTTGCACTGGAGCTTGTTCCCGGTGTGCCCGGCACTTCGATGACTTCTGTTGCATCTCCTCCACCTGTTGTGAAATCTGCATCATCATCAAATTCGAAATACCAAATCATCGAAACACCAAGTGGCGAGATCGTGCCATTTAACGTTGCAGTTTCGGCATTGGTACTTGTTCCACTACTTATTGAGGTAGGTGGCTGAGTCGTCACAGAAGGGCTTTTCTCTGCAATTTGTGCCGAAATGATTGTCGTGTTTTCACAATCAGTTGTCGCCTGATTGCATGAAGCGAACCACGACGTGAACGATCCACCCAACGATTGCTTCAACGCAACATCTTCAGCGGCTTCCATCTCATCGAGCTCTGTCATGATGTCAGACATCGGCTTGTTCGGATTCTCTTCTCGCTCTGATGCGATGTACTCTGTCGCACCCATCTGACGACACGCTGCTTTTGTCACGCCGTTGTATGTAAATGTTGCACCGTTGAAAATTGCTTGGCCAGCAGTCGTCCAGTTGTTTGCGTTGTAATTGTTTCCGTTGCCACTGAGGCGGGACGCAACAAAAATGTCGCCCCAACGGTTGTTGCTTCCGCCAGCTTCGGCGCCCAAACCACTGTCACGTGGTGTTGTGCCATGGCTGGCTGCGGGGTTCGCAATATTGAAAACTGGGCCGTCGTGCGATGGATTGTCATGTCCATTGCCATTCGGGTCGACGGAACTCCACGCCACCGTGATGAAGCGGTATGGATTCTTGATGGCATTCGTGCGATGGCACACTCCGTACTTCACGGCCTTGGCGCGTGCAGCACTCGCTGGGGATACTGAAGAGGGGGCAATCACTCCGAAGAGGGAGAGACAAAAACTTGCGACGATCACGCCGCTCAACAGTCGGCGATTTTGGGACTTCATCAGTCCACCATAAGGGGACTAGACCGAAATTTTATTTTATAGGGAGTACTAAAACCCTTATTTTAATAGGGTTTCCCGAGGTTTACCATTTTGAGGGCCTATCTGAAGGACACCTGTTTCAGTAACTAGGTAGCGTTGTCCTTACCCCACCAATTGGAGGTTGTTATGAACCGTTCACGAAGAGTTATCTCTCTCGCTGCAGTCAGCGCATTTGTACTTGGGATCTCTCCGATCACCGTTCCCGCGATTGTGGATGCTGCCACGACTACCTCGATTAGCCCGGCAGTAACGACACCATCAACAACTCCACCCTTGTCGCCTGTCTTTCGCAGTGGTGATTCCCCTCTTGCCGGCGAGAAGCGATACATCGTTCGCTATCTCGACAATGAGTCCAATGATTCAGTCAATGATGAACTCTCAAAAAACAACGGCCGCCTCAAGGGCCGTCTCTCCAAAGTATTCAATGGCGCTATAGCCGACATGACACCCGCCAAGGCTGCTCAGTTGCGAAAGAGTTCAAAGGTTCTCTGGGTAGAAGAGGACAAGGGTGTCGCCACACAAACCACTGTGTCGCCCACGGGCTCTTGGGGTCTTGATCGAATTGATCAACGGACAAATGCCCCCACCAACAGTTACTCATTCACAACCAACGGCGCAGGTGTTTCGGTGTACGTCATTGATACTGGCATCTTGCCCACTCACACAGAATTCACAGGCCGCACGAGAGCAGGATTCGATGCGTTCGGCGGCAATAGCACCGACTGCAATGGGCACGGCACCCATGTTGCTGGCACAGTTGCTGGCGCCAACTACGGTGTCGCACCTTCTGCTTCACTTGTCTCTGTGCGAGTCCTCGATTGCTCTGGCGCAGGATCAGTTTCTGGTGTCATCGCCGGCATTGACTGGGTCATTGGCGACCATGTGTCAGGACCTGCTGTCATCAACATGAGTCTTGGTGCAGGCAAAAGTGCCTCACTTGAATCTGCTGTTGACCGCGCGTTCAATGACGGCATCACAGTTGTTTCAGCAGCTGGTAATTCAAATGTTGATGCATGTACTTCCTCACCTGGTGGAAACAAAGCATCAGGCTTAACCGTGGGTGCGACCACAACAACCGATGCACGTGCCTCCTATTCAAACTTTGGAGCATGCCTTGACATGTTCGCTCCAGGATCCGGCATTGTCTCTGCTGGTATCTCCTCCACCACAGCAATCGCAACGATGTCAGGCACATCGATGGCGGCACCACACGTGGCTGGTCTAGCCGCACGCTTCCTCTCTGCTGTCACAACAGCATCGCCCGCACAGGTGATGAACTCGCTCATCACCTCATCGACCGCAAATGTTGTAACGAGTCCGGGCACATTGTCCCCCAACCGACTTGCCTACGGAGATCCATCGCTCACTCCAACATCTTCGACAACCACCTCTGTTCCTGGTTCCAGCACCTTGCCGCCTGGATCTGGCACAGAAGCACAGCCCTCGATTCCTGGCGCACCAGGTACGCCAGTGGCACTTGCAGGGGCCACCTCTGCGTGGTTGAACTGGACAGCTGCTGCCGATGGTGGAAGCCCCATTACCGGCCATGTTGTTCGCATCTATCGCAAGAAGTCACTTGTTGGTCAAGTGGTCGTGGATGCCGACAACTACCACACGATTTCTGGCCTCACAGCAGGTTCATCGACCTACTTCACGGTGGCGGCGATGAACGGTGTCGGTGCAGGACCATTTTCTTCACCGTCAAACACGATTATTCCGTTGAGGAACTCGGGAACATTTGTGAAATCACAATCAGCCAATGCAACCGACATCATCCCCGAAGCACCCACCCAAGTTTCCACTTCACAAGTGAAATCGTCGCTGAATATTTTGTGGTCACCTCCGACAAATGCAGTTGCATCGTCCTACGAAACGGTTTTCTACCAGAATCGGAAGATTGTCGCAAAGGTTGTCACCATTGCTTCAGGAGGCATCCGTGTTTACGGCCTCAAGCGAGGCGTGTATTCAGTGCGAGTGCGTGCCACCAACGTGACAGGGACAGGAAAACTGTCTCGCCCTCTTCGCACTGTTGTGCGATAGAAAGATTTAGTGCGCGAGATGCTTGAAACGCTCGACAGCGTCTTCAATTTCTTTCGTCGCAGCGGCACGACCTTCCCAACCCTTCACTGTGGTGTCTTTGTTGGGTTCAAGAAGTTTGTAGGTCTCAAAAAAGTTGCCGACTTCGTCTAACAGGTGTTCAGGCAAGTCTTCGATGTCTTTGTATTGCGAGAAACGAGGATCATGGGATCCGACACACAACACCTTGGCGTCGGGGCCTTTTTCATCTGACATCCAGAACACTGCAACAGGGCGCACCCAAATGTGACAGCCAGGGAATGTGGGCTGGTTCAACCACACCAATGCATCCAAAGGGTCGCCGTCTTCACCATGTGTTCCAGGGAAGAATCCGTAGTCAAGCGGATACTGCGTCGCTGTGAAGAGAGTGCGGTCGAGCCAGATTGCTCCGGTCTCGTGGTCCATCTCGTACTTATTGCGTGACCCCTGAGGGATCTCAACGATCATTTCGACTTCCATAGAGGTCATTCTACGGAAGTTACGTGATTCCCAAGAATGGCTGCCTGCAGGAACGCCCTCATAAGTGCTGCGAAGTCTTCGTCTTTAATGCCTTGGCCTGTTTCAACCAAAAGGTCATTGAGTACAAATCCAAAGGAATACGACTGCACCAACATTGCGAGAGCCGACGAGTCGACTGGAATTCGCCCACCTGTCATCCGGCGCTGGATGTCATCAAGAAATGCAGTCATACGTTCTTGAATGACGGCCTGTACAAGACCAAGACGTTCACGAAGGGCTGGAATCTCCATTGACGCAGCAAGAATCTGCATCCGTGTCCAACGACGGGGACGTCGGAAGTCTTGTTGTGGAAGAGCAAGGATTGCCATGACATCGTCAATGGTGGGTTGCTCAAGAGCGTTGATGTAGGCCTCTGACGCATCGAGTTGTTCGAGAACAAACTCTTCAAACATTTCGCCCAGTACTTCAGCAAGCAACCCATCACGGTCGACGTAGTACTTATAAATCAGCGGCACCGAGACTTTGGCCTGCTGTGCTACATCTTGCACGCGCAGTCCGAGAATGCCTTTGCCTTCTACTTCAGCACGAGCTGCGCTAATGATTCGTTCACGAGATGACGGGGTGTGATTGTGTGGCACCTGGGAGACGCTACCTCTTCCCACAGCTCTGGCGTTCCTTCAGGAATCCGATGCCAACGATGCGCTACAACACTTGAATTTTCAGTGTCTTAACAGTGGGTCTTCCCTTTTTTGGCATCAGAACCACTGTGACTGTGCAAGTTCCCTTTTTGATGCCTCGCACCGCGCTGCCAACGAACCGACAATATTTTGTTCCTCGAGTTATCGAGATACGCATTGATCCTTGGGATCGTTTTGGAATCTTCAAGGACACCGCAGATGCAATCTTGGCGGCCGTGAGAGATCGATTGCGCGCAACCTTCACAACCTTTGTTACCGCCGCACTTGTCAATGAATTTATGGCAATCGAAGTAGATGTTGAAGTTGACGAATCAGTCGGCGATGAACTGCTGGAAGGAATTGTTGTGCTTGACACAGTTGTTGTGGGTGGCAAGGCATTGAAGAACGGCACTGCGACAGCACTGTTCCTATTGATTTGTGAGTTATCACCGAGCTGGCCAAAGTCATTCAGGCCCCAACACAGCACGTCTCCATCTGATTCAATGACACATGCATGAGACGCCCCAACGGAGATTGCGCTAGCACCAGATGACAGTCCTTGAACTACCCCGGGAGTTGCATCAAACGAGACTGCATTCCCGCGACCTAATTGCCCAGCCGCGTTATTTCCAAAGCACTGCACAGCGCCTGTATTCAAAGTGACGCACGTAAATGCATCACCTGCCGATACTCGCAACACGGTTCCGTTGATTGTCATAGCCGTTGGCGTTGAGAATTGCGATGTGCTGGTCGGCTGACCGGATTGTCCGAAATTGTTTCGACCAAAACACACCAGTCCGGCACCCACAACAACACAACTATGTTCGGCTCCGGCTGAAACATCAGTTGCAATTCCGCTCAATGTTTCTGTTCGTGTCGCAATCGGGGCGTTTGACGTGACAGTTGTTCCGAGGCGTCCATAGGTGTATCTGCCCCAACACCAGACTTCGCCCGTGGCGCTAGATGCGCATACGTGCCCCGTGCCGATATCGATGGATGCCACTGTGAATGATGCGGGAATACCCTGCACGGTTTCTGGTGTGTAATGCGCTGCGACATCTGCAGTACCTGTACCCAACTGACCAAAATTATTCTGACCCCAACAACGCACCGAATTGTCTGCAAGGACCGCACACGTGTTGGAACCACCTGCTGCTAGCTGTGTCACAGTGCCGCCGACAGCAACTTGTACAGGGTCCCATCGGCTAGACCCATTGGCACCTGCTTGCCCCTGTCCACTTGCACCCCAACACCACACTGCGCCCGTAGTCGTGAGAACACATGCATGTTCTGCTCCTGCGACAACGGCCATCGGTGTCGCAGCAGTGCCACTCCCAAACACGGCTACCTGCACGGGCAGCACACTTTCTGTCAACAAGAAGTGGGCTGAATTGCCCAGTTGCCCCTGGTCATTACGGCCCCAACACCACACAGTGTTGTCAGCCTTTATGGCACACGTAAACGCCGCCCCTGCAGCAATGCGATCTTGAGGGTTTACTGAACTCGCCATCGAGCGAGATGCCGCCATGGGCACGACACAGACCGCAGTCACTATCAGGCAAGCGACTAGTCGCCCCCTCACTCTCCCCGCGAGTGTCCCCACGAGCGGAGGTTACGAGTTTTTATTCGCCTTGTTGTGACAATGCGGCGGCTGCTTCAGCCTCGGCGATGTCCTTACGGACTTCGTCCATGTCAATCTCGCGCACCATCTGGATGAACTCACTCAACCCAGCAGCCGACATTGCCCCGGGCTTTCCACCCAAGGGAACACCATCACGGAATACAAACACAGTAGGAATCGACTGGATCTGGAAGAAGCCGGCGATGCCCTGCTCTGCTTCAGTATCAACTTTTGCAAATTTCACATCAGGAAACTGCTCTGAGGCAGCTTCAAATACAGGTCCAAAGGATTTACATGGTCCGCACCATTCGGCCCAGAAGTCAATCAAAGTGATGCCGTCAGCACTCACTGTTTCTTCAAAGTTCTCTTGTGTGAGCGTGATGGTTGCCATGGGGGGTTCCGTTCTTTGTAACGATTTCTTGTGGGAGATTCTTAGTCGGTCACGATGGGAAGAGACAAAGCCTTCGCAGCCTCTTCACTCGCACCTAAGTCAACAACATTTGTGAAGCCCGCATTCCTCATCATCTCAACGGCAACTGCAGAACGGCGTCCCGAGCGGCAATACACGTTGTAAGTGGCGTCTTTATCCAGGGTTTCGAGGGCATTCTCGAAGTCGCCATTTTGAATATCAAGGTTTCGTGCACCT
>JBILBZ010000063.1:0-8552 GCA_044353425.1 Ilumatobacteraceae bacterium
AACAATGCCGACAAGACACGCGACCATGCCCAACAAGGACCACCACACACGCTTGGCAGAGTGGCTGTACAAACCCTTCGAAGACACTGCAGAGGCAAACTTCTCGTCAGCACTCAGTTGATATTCGATCTCCCGAAGGATTCGCTGTTCGTCGTCTGACAATGGCACGGTTTGATTGTCTCACTCTGAGCGCCTAAACACAATGCAGGGAAGAATCATTTCCTTCCCTCAGAGGGGGGCGACATGTCACAGAGTCACCCTGCGTTGGCCTCTGGGCCAAAGGGATTCTCCCCGGGACGACGTGAGTCAAGTGTGCTCGCAGGCCCAATCAGTCCTGGTCCGAATTTCTCAGCGATCGAATCAATGGCCCGACTGGCCGGTACCCATTGCTCTTCCACATCTTCGGGGCTTTCTCCCCCATCGTCGAACAACCGAGGAGCGGAGCCCGCACTTTCTCCCAGTTTTTGAGCATGCACCCCCAGGAGGCGGACGCCCTGCGAATAATCAAGCGACGCAAGGAGTGGCTCGAGAGCAGCAACCATGGATGGACCAGTTGTCAATGGAACTGCTGGTGTTGTTGAACGAGTCACAGATTCAAATGAAGAGAACTTCACTTTCAGCATCAAAGTTCCGGCCGCAATTCCGGCTTCACGGGTCCGACGGGCCACGGCATCACACAACCGCACCAGATGATGATGAAGTTCCTCATGAGTCGTGATGTCCCGAGAGAAGGTTTCCTCGTGTCCAATTGATTTCGCCACTCTCTCGGGTTCAACCCGACGATCATCAATGCCGTGAGCCAATGCGTAGAGATGACGTCCGTGGGAATCACCCACTGCGCTCACAAGAATCGGAAGGTCAATTGCAGCGAGGTCACCAATACTGCGGATGCCCAATGTGTCCAACCGTTTCAAGGTGGCAGGGCCCACTCCCCACAAACTTTGCACGGGTAATGGATGAAGAAATTGAATCTCGTCGCCAGGCAGAACCTCGTACACACCAAAACCTGGTTCGATGCCGCTGGGACGTGCTTTAGGTTTTGCAAACTCAGAGGCCATCTTTGCAATGAACTTGTTGGGTGCGATACCCACAGTGCATGGAAGCTGAGTTTGTTCAAAGACACGTTGACGCAACAATGCAGCGACCTCTTGTGCGTTCCCTAAAAGTGAGCGTGCGCCCGTGACATCAAGAAATGCTTCATCAACCGAGATCTGTTCCACCAGAGGTGTCACCGTTTCGAAAATGGCATGCAGTTGATGGCTCACTTCCAAGTAATGACTCATGTCAGGGGGCAAGAAAATTGCATCGGGACATAGTCGACGCGCAACAGCCGAGGACAAAGCGGAATAAACGCCAAACTGCCGAGCTTCATACGACGCCGCCGACACGACCCCTCGCCCCCCTGTGCCACCTACAACGACAGGGAGTCCCCGCAATTCAGGGTGACGCAAAAGTTCCACCGATACGTAAAACGCGTTCATATCGATGTGCAAGATTGAACGATGGTCGGTCACTTCTTCTGACGCTAGTTCAGCAACCGCTTAGCCCGCCTACGATGGGCAGGTGCCTCAACAGTCAGACTCACTCTCCGCTCTCCCCTCAACGGTGGCGCGCGTTCTTGCATTCATCGCCATCCTCGTCGGCGGACTTGCCGGCGCATTGATCGGATACGCGTTAATTGACATTCAGGCAGAAGATGCCTCTGGCTTCCTTCTCGGTATTGGCATCTTTCTTGGCTCAGTCAGCAGTGCAGGCGGCACAGCAGTCGTCGCAGTCCTTGTTCTCCGTGCACTAGGCGAATGGCGAGAGATCGCAGACAAATAATGAGTCAGCTCAGCCTCGGCACAGAACTACGCGCGATTGCCGAACAGTTGGCCCGTGCAGCAGGCGACATGGCACTTGCCGGTCGCAAGAGCGGCATTGTCACCGCAACAACTAAGTCGTCTCCTACCGACATGGTGACGCAGTACGACAAAGCGAGTGAAGACATGATCACTGCTGGTCTTCGTGAATTGCGCCCTGACGATGGGATCGTTGGTGAGGAAGGCGCGAGCCGCGAAGGCACTTCGGGCATCACGTGGCACATCGATCCGATTGATGGCACCTCAAACTTCTATTTCGATATTCCCATGTGGGCTGTGTCTATCGGAGCCGTTGATGACAATGGTCCCATCGCAGGTGCGGTGTATGCACCAGCCCTCCGAGACATGTTCACCGCAGCACGCGGCGAAGGTGCCACATTGAACGGAGACCGTATTTCAGTCAGAGAGAACACAGTTCTCAGTGATGCACTCGTATGTACTGGCTTTAGTTATCACGTCAGTCAACGAGAAGCGCATGCTCGTCGTGTCGCAACCATGGTGGGTCAGATTCGTGACATTCGACGGTTCGGTGCAGCCGCTATTGACTTGTGCTTCGTTGCATGCGGTCGGCTCGATGCATATTTCGAAGAACATCTGAATTCATGGGACTTAATTGCGGGTCAAGTCATTGCTACCGAAGCAGGTGCGCTTGTGACCAATTACTCGGGCGACACTGCGACACCACAAGAAGTGCTTGCATCTCAACCTGGTGTGCAGAAAGCTCTTATTCAACTCATCGCTGATTCCGAGAAGGCTTAACCATGGGTGTTGTACTTGCACTAGACGCTGGAACAACTGGAGTACGCACACGTGCAGTCTTCGATGACGGCCGTCAATCGTTCTCTGCATATCGAGAGTTTCCGCAGTACTTTCCTCAGCCAGGCTGGGTGGAACACGATGCCAACGAGATTTGGGATGCGATTGCAGCCACACTTGCTGAAGTTGTTGCGCAACTCAATGAACCCATTGCAGCGATCGGCATTACCAACCAACGAGAAACGATTCTCGCCTGGGACCAGCGCACCGGAGAACCGTGTTCACGTGCCATTGTGTGGCAAGACCGTCGCACTGCTGCACGATGTGAAGAACTCGCTCCACATCTCGGCACAGTTCGCCGCATCACCGGCTTAGTTCTTGATCCGTACTTCTCGGGTACAAAAGCTGCGTGGATTGCCGCTCATCATGATCTTCCGTCAGCGCCTCATCTTCGTATCGGCACGATTGACACATGGCTTGTGTGGAAGTTGACCAACGGTGCCTCCTTTGTCACGGACCCGAGCAATGCCAGCCGCACCCTGTTGTTCGACATCACCACCATGCAATGGAGTGATGAGATGTGTGCACTCATTGGAGTGCCACGCGATGCACTCCCCGACGTTCGGCCATCAAGTAGTCGATATGGCGTCACGACAAATGTCCCTGGCGTTCCAAGCGGCATACCTATCTCCGGTATTGCAGGAGATCAACAAAGTGCTCTCTTCGGTCAGATGTGCACGCAACCCGGCATGGCGAAGAATACGTACGGGACAGGAAGTTTTGTTCTTCTCAATGTCGGCACCCCATGCCCAGCGCCAACTGACGGAATGTTGACAACAGTTGCGTGGGACCTAGGCGATGGTGCACCGGTGTACGCGTTGGAAGGAGCCATCTTTGTCACGGGCGCTGCAGTGCAGTGGCTACGCGATGGGCTCGGAATCATCAAGAGCGCAGCCGAGGTTGGCGAATTGGCCGCAACAGTTCCTGATTCAGGTGGCGTCTATGTCGTTCCTGCATTCACCGGTCTCGGTAGTCCATGGTGGGACCCATATGCACGAGGAACGATTGTGGGCATCACTCGCGGAACTACGAAAGCTCACATTGCGCGCGCAGTAATCGATGCGATGGTGTTCCAAACGCGAGATGCGATTGATGCGATGACAACCGCAGGCGGTGTCACCTTGAACGAGCTCCGCGTTGATGGCGGGGCTGCAGTGATGGACGCCATGCTGCAACGACAAGCAAATGAACTACGCGTTCCTGTGTTGCGCCCCACCGACCACGAAACAACAGCATTAGGCGCCGCGTATTTGGCAGGACTCGCAGAAGGTGTGTGGTCAAGCATCGACGAAGTGTCTCAAATGTGGCAACTCGATCAGAGGTTTGAACCTGCTGGCGAAAGCGGCGATCACGCCACGTGGTTACGTGCCGTTGAGCGGTCTCGCCACTGGGCGCAAGACACTCCTGAGTAATGCGCAAGTGGCATGAGTGCCACTGAAGGACTCAGCAAGTTAACTAACAGAGTCTCCGACGAGCAGAGCTGCACCAACAGCGCCAGCCCTTTCTCCAAGCGAAGCAGGAACAAGCCGTGGATGTGGTCGCATCGCCGACGAATAGAGCGATTGGGAGAACTGTTCTTCCAACACATCAATCCGTGCGGCAAAAGATTCGATGACTCCCCCACCAATCACAATCACTTCCGGATCGCAGATGTTCGTGAGGCTCGCAAGACCTTCAGCAATCCACGAGGCAAATGTATTCACTACATCAGTGGCATCTGCATCACCTGCGTGAAACCTCTCGAACACTTCCTTGCCATCGACACCACCGCTCAACATCTTGAGCGCAGACCCTGATGCATATCGCTCCCAGCAGCCACGTCGGCCACACGGACATTCCACGCCATCGCGCTCAATCACCATGTGGCCAATTTCTCCAGCAAAACCATTGGCACCGCGCTGTAAATGCCCACCCATCACAATGCCGCCACCGATTCCTGTACCAAGAGTGACCATGACAGCGTCACGCGCACCCATTGCGGCTCCTGATTTCCATTCACCGAATGCAGCGACAGTTGCATCGTTCTCAACATGCACTGCAATCCCGAGGCGTTCGCGCAATTCGGGGCCGACTCCGATGTTGTGGGCACCCTTCATGTTCGGCGACGCCTTGATCACACCATCAGATGTGATGAGCCCTGGTACACCGATTCCAAGAGTTGTTTCACCCTTGAGCTCTTGAAACATCTTTTCGAGAAGATCAATCAGTTCTGATGCGTGAGGAGTCGGATATCGCACCTCATCAAGAACATGGCCATACGAATCAACGATGACGCCGAGACACTTTGTGCCACCGACATCAATGCCTACGTGTTTCACGATTCGGCGCGGGCCTTCAGTTCCTTCACTGCTTCGATCAAGATGCGAGCTTCGGCACGACGCTTGACAAAACCTGGCAATGGCACGACGAGATCAAGTTCCAATTCATAAAAGACTTGCGTTCCGCCATCAACCTCAACGAAGGAGTAGGCGCCATTCAGTGCACGCATAATGTCGCCCTCAACAAGACGCCACGACAAGCGTGAAGGCGCTTCTGAGTAGTCATATTCCAAGGTGTAGTGAGTGCTACGGCCAAGAGCTGATGCTCGGTATTCCACGCGCGATGGACGACCTTGATCATCACGTTCACGAACAGTGGCTTCTTTGACGTCCTTGGCCCAGTCGGGATAACTCTCAAAATCAAGAACAATCTGTGTGCACTTTTCAAGTGGTGCATCAATGAGGGTGGTCTGAGCAGCGCGATCAGTCATGGTCTTCATCTTGCCCGTTCGGAGAGGCCTCAGGCGACACCCTCGCTGAATTTGCTACAGATCGGGGTGCGAACTGCCCGTGGAACGCTGCCCAGAGCCCATTCAGGCCCAATCCCAACATTGGCACCAAAATGCCAAAGGCAAGTGTGCTTCCACTCTTTCCATCGGTTGACGGTCTCATTCCGGCAGTCACCAACCCGATGATCACCTGCAGTGTCAGCAATCCGTTCATGCGACGAGCAACAGATTTCGGAGCACATTTGTCAATGAGGAAGTACATCGCAGCAACTGAAATGTTGTCCTCGCGGCTGCGCTGCACTGCACTCCAGTACCCCCACAAGAAAGCACACACACCGACAGAAAAACTGGCAAGGCACACAACAACTGCAATGACTTTCCACGGTTGCGCAAAATAGACCGCAGCAAGGACAGCCGTCACCAAGAATAAGACGGTGAATAGTGCATTCACTCGAACAATTACTGCGCCCTTCACGTCACCCATCATTGCCCCACTTTCAAGACATCACCTAAACGGCGTGCAAGAACGTCATAGTTGAATTCACCGAGGGCCCGCTCACGAGATGCCACGGCCATGGATGCTCGCAGTTCCGGATTATCAAGGATGTCAACAATCCGCGCTGCCAGTCCAGAGACATCATCAGGGTTCGCCATGACGAATCCGGTGACGCCATCAAGGACTGCTTCCGCTGCCCCACCACTGTCGCCCGCTATCTGCGGTACGCCACACGCTGCAGCCTCCACAAACACAATCCCAAAACCTTCTTGCTCGAGACCTCCCCAACGATTACGACACATCATGGAGAACACATCGGCACATCCGTAGAGCGCAGGTAAGTCGTCATGAGGCACTCGCCCCAGGAAAGTGACGGGCGCCCGCATCTCGGCTGCAAGTTTCCTCAATCTGTCTTCGTCACGCCCTGTGCTTGCAATCACCAATCGCAGATTCGGACGATGAGGTGCCAATTGTGCAACTGCCTTAATCACAGTGTCGAAACCTTTTCTCGGCACGAGTCGACTGATGCCAAGAATGATTTCTTCACTTTCCTTGAATCCGAAATGTTCACGCGCCGTTGTTCGCTCCACTGATGACAACGGAACAAATCGATCAGTGTCAACACCAGGCGGCACCACGGTGATGGGTAACGAACGAGACGCTGCATGTTCTCCTTCACGTGCCGGATACCCGCCCGCAGCAATGATGTGTTCTGCACCACGCAACACACGACCTAACACCTGCTTTGACCCTGGCAAACGGCCCGGCACTGTGACTTCTGCGCCATGCAATACCACCATGTACGGCAGCTTCAGCGACGGGCCAACCAGACCAAGCGGCAATGCAGGATCAAGGACAACAAAATCTGCACCGAAATCTTTGGCCATCGCGTTAATGCGTTGCACCATCCACGGATGCGGCAACAACACCGGCTCTCGTGTTCGTTCAATGCGATATGCCTGTTGCGCATCAAACTCAGCAGCGCCTTCGTGCGGGCTTGTGAGAACTGCGAAGGAATCAGATGGCAAGCGACGCCACCATTCCCACAGAAGAGATTGAATGCCGCCGATCTTTGGCGGGAAGTCATTGGTGACAAGAAGATGCTTCATAGGTCGCCCCGCAAGGTTGGCAGATGCGCAAGTTCTTCGCCGACCAATTCATCAGGATCATCGAAATGAAGAAGTGAATTGAGTCCCAGTCGGGCTGCTGTCCACACTGCATGGGCACGAAGTTCGGCGCGCTCATGCGACAGATAGCGGCGCACCACCTCGATGACTGCTTCATCCGTCGGGCTGGCAATATTTCCCAAGATGATAAGTAAATTGCGCCTTACCCAAGTCATGTCGCGACCATGCACATACCAACCATCACACGCCGCCTCGAGTGCATTGTCATCGAGATGAAGCCATGACACAGCATCAATGAACGAAACATGGTTCGGCATTGCAGGTTGGGAACCACCGCGCTTTGTCGGTGGACACACTGTTTGACAGTCATCGCATCCGTAGATGCGATCAGCCAATGCCTCACGATGCGAGCGATCAAAAATGCCGGGCTTTTGCAAGAGCCACGACAAACATCTATTTGCATCGATGACGCCAGGCTCGATGATGGCACCTGTCGGACATGCAGGCTGACAACGCACACATGTACCGCAACCATCTTCGATTGGCGTTGCAATCGGCAAGTCTGCAGTTGTCACGATGCACCCAATCACCATCATGCTGCCTTTTCCTGGCACCAAGATGTTTGCGTTACGACCAAACCAACCAAGACCAGCGAGGTAGGCAATCTCGCGATCAACAACGGAGTTATCGTCGGCAAACACTGTTGCTCGGTGACCATCAGTGCGTAACTGCGCCGCCACTTGTGTCAACGATGCCTTCAGATGTCCGTAGTGGTCATCCCATGCATAACGAGCAATTCTCGCCAACGGTGCATCTGTGCTCTGCACCTCAGGTTCATCGAATGCATACGACCGCATCCCCACAATCACTGTTCGCGCTTCATCAACTAACAGAGCCGGGTTCGTGGAACGTTCCGGACGTAGATAGGTGAATTTCATTCCGTTGACAAGACCCCGCGACTCGCGATCATGCAACTGCTCCAGAGCTCGATGCATGACTCCGGCGGGGGCAACGCCCAGAACATCGAGTCCTGCCTGAATACCAATCTCATGTAGTTGCGCCCAATACTGCGCCCCGGATGGGGCGTTCGAGGCAACCAGCTTTGGGTTCTTCGGAGTTCGGTTAGCCAACGGCACGGTGCCGAAGCGTAGGCACCAAACCGGCCTGAGCGAGCAAACGAATTTCCCGGAGCTCTTCCAGATTGAGAATGACAGCACCGGATTCAGGCATATCGCACAGAACGCTCATCATGCAGTCCCCGCAGGCATCAGTGTCCTTCATGACGCATGTATCGCACGAGATCATGAGAATTGGCTGCTGGGCTTCTGAGGCGGTGTGCACTGATGAGTTGTCTTCCATGCCCACCACCTTCATCAATGGGTGTGACAAGGTTGTGCGCCGGCACCGACAAAACAGGCGCCCCAGGCTCCCTCCAGTGCCCTACAGAATGACAGCGCCGTCGAAGTCGATGGTCAACTTCTTGG
>JBILBZ010000012.1:0-24425 GCA_044353425.1 Ilumatobacteraceae bacterium
CACCAGTTTAAGGGACTGGCGCTCGTGAGGGCGTGGGGGTTCAAGTCCCCCCTTCGACACCAATGCGATTAACAAAGATTGTTGCCACTCTTGGCCCAGCATCATTGTCGGTTCCAGTTATTCAGGGTCTCGTCGAGGCAGGTGTTTCTGTCTTTCGTCTGAATTGTTCACATCTGAGCACTGAAGACCTTCCCAGAGTTATCTCTCTCGTCCGAGAGGCTGCCCCTCATGCGGGAATAATGGTGGATGTCCAGGGCCCAAAGCTTCGTTTTGCTCCCGCGACCATCGAGTTGGCGAATGGATCAATTGTCACTTTCAATCTGAGTGATCTGGGTATCGATGTTGCCAATAGCGGCGATGCTCGAGGACTGGAAAAGGGTCATCGTATTCTGATGGATGACGGACGCATTGAGACTGTTGTTCAACATGTCAATGGTGCAGAGTTGTCCGTTCAAGTAGTACGCGGTGGGCTTCTGCAGCAGGGGAAGGGCATCAATCTTCCCGACACAGAAGTGCAAGGAGGTCTTCTCTCCGCAAAAGATGCTGCCGACCTATCTGTGGCAAGAGATCTTGGTGTTGAGATCGTTGCGGTCTCATTCGTACAGACACCTTTAGATGTTCTCTCTGTCCGTGAGATTGTTGGCGACTCAATTCTGGTTTTTGCAAAGATCGAACGACCGCAAGCACTCGCACGCATCGATGAGATTTGTGCGGTTAGTGACGGAGTGATGGCGGCTCGTGGGGACCTTGGTGTTGAGATCCCATATGAGAGTGTTCCAGTTGCTCAAACACTGATTGCTCAAAGCGCGCTACGTCATGGCGTCATTTCCATCTGTGCCACCGAGATGCTTGAGTCGATGACAACATCCAGCCGTCCCACCCGAGCAGAAGTCGCAGATGTCAGTGGCGCAGTGCGAGATGGTTTTGACGCAGTGATGCTGTCTGGAGAGACTGCAGTTGGGAATCATCCAGCTGAGACCGTTCGTGCCATGGGTCGAATTTGCGAAGAATCAGAGAAGCATGTGTCGATGCCGAACTATTTTGCTGATCAGAATCCGGGTGCAGCAGCGGTTACTGCCGCTGCTAGCGCGCTTGCCAAGAGAACATCTGCCAGTTTCATTCTTTCCATCTCGATGACTGGGTTCTCTGCACGCTTGATGTCGTCATGTCGTCCTTCATGTCCGATTGTTGCTGTCACGCCGAGTTCAGAGAGAGCGCGGCAACTTAATGTCAATCGTGGTGTCTATCCGATTGTTCTTGAGAGAGATAAGAATTTCACCACCGCTGTGACCCAGGCGATTGAGGTAACAAAGACTGTTGGAATCTTGAAAGAAGGCGATGCGATTGTTGTGTGCGCATCACGTCTGAATCCACAATCTGACGCGGATACGATTTTGCTCCATCGAGAGCCGTAATCGTTCCAACAGTGTGCTGCAAGAACGGCCTTTAGGCCATGGGCCGCAAATGCTTCTTCGTGGTGAGGAAGTAAATCGCAAGAAACAACATGAGTGCTCCTGCTGCTGAGAATGTCAACGGCACATTGTCAATGCCTCGTGCGATGATTCCAACGAGAAGAGCGCCTGTGGGAGCAAGTCCACTCATCAGTAGTGAATGAAATGCCATCACGCGTCCCATTACTTGTGGTGGTGTGTTGTTCTGAATGAGGGTTTGGCTCAAATTCATATAGAAACCTCCACCCATTCCCCAGGCAAACAAAAGCACTCCCATCCAAAAGATTGAAGTTGATTGACCCAGGAGGACTTGGATGGATCCGCCCCAACACAATCCGCACATGAACCACATTCCCTTGCGAATCATCTTGTGGTTGAAGCGCATGATGAGGGTGGATGTCAGAAGTTGCCCAACTCCGAGCATCGCAAACAAGACCGTGGTTTGGCTAGCGCTCGCTCCGGCTTGCTCTTTGGCAATTTGTGGACCAAGAACGATCCATGGTGCCATCATGAAAAGTACTGAGCCTGCAAGTAGAACAAAGAAGGATCGAACGGCTGCGTTGCTTTGGATGAATGCGAGACCACCAAAGATCTCTTCACGCAATCTCTTCCGTTGCGTGTTGTGACTTGGGGGTAACTCAAGTGGAACAAGCGTCAGGAATCCGATGGCGTACAGAGCGGCTTGTAACCAGAATGCGCCTTTGATGCCCCATATGTTGATTGCAGGGCCAGCGGCGATAGGGCCGATGATCAGACCGAAGTTGTTGCCAATAGTACTGATTGCGATGGCTCCGACGAGTTTGTCGCTTGGAACCAATGTGGGAACGATTGCAGAGCGCACTGGACTGCCCAACGCGATGAAGATGCCCGAGATGCAAGATCCGACAATTGCCCAAGGAATCGTCATGACATCAAATGTGATCATCAGGGCGATCGCGACAGTAATGAAGAGAGCGCCGATTTGGCTGATGATGAGAAGAGTGCGCCGATTCATGTGATCACTCATCACGCCGACGGGCAACGAGATAAGAAGGGCCGGAAGACCCATCACGAAGAGGATGAGTCCACTGATGTCTGATTTCGCGCCGAGTACATCGATGGCAAGCCATACAAATGCAAAACGCTGGGTGCTCTGAACGAGAATAAAAATGAAACTGTTGAGCCACAGCAAGCGAAAGGGTTTAATTCGCAGTAAGTCTGTGGGACGAATTGCGGCGCTATTGCTCATACTGCATCCTCGCAGAGCAATGGTTAGAAATAGTCACTGTAGAGACTGATAGAGCGCGTCTATTAAAGCTCTGTTGCGTGGGTTCTGCCAGCGTGGTCCCATCTGATTCATGACGTAGCCGAATCCGACTTTTGCGACAGGGTCGCAGAATCCGACAGAGCCACCTGCTCCGTAGTGCCCAAAAGCTTCTGCATTGGGGCCAAATCCGCGTTCGGGAATGGGAATCTGAAAACCATGTGCGAATCGTGAGACGCGACCGAGCACCATGTCGTCGCCATGTGAGACCTCGCGAACAGCCTCGTCGAGAACGGCAGTGGGGAGTACTTCCACCCCTGAGAAAACACCGCCATGTGCAAGTGCTGTGTACAGCGCTGACACCCCGCGTGCACTGGCATGCATATTGGTACTCGGCATCTCTGCTCGACGCCATTCAGGTGAGTTCACAACACCGGCACCTGATAGCCCAGAAGGGTTGTAGTAGGTATTGATCTGCATGAGTTGCTCTTCGGAGAGTCCCGGTGGTTCTTCTTCAGCCATTGGTTCTCCAGGCCACTCAAACTCAGCCATGCGACCGTGAAGATTGTCAGGCGCCCCCAGATAGATATCGGCGTTAAGGGGCTGGCCAATGTCACGCGTAATCAGCTGACCCACAGTTAGGCCAGTAGTGCGACGAATGACCTCACCCACGAGAAAGCCGAACGTATTCACGTGGTAGCCGTGTGCTGTGCCCGGTGTCCACCACGGCCTCTCGTCAGCGAGCGCATCTGTCATCGCAGTCCACCGCATCATTGCTCCGGGAGCCATGCGTGCTCGGATGGCGGGAAGCCCCGATCGATGCCCTAAGAGGTCTCGGAACGTCAGAGAGTCCTTGCCATGAGCAGCAAACTCCGGCCAGATAGAGGAAACCACAGTGTCGTACGACAATTCGCCACGAGCGACACATTGCGCGGCTACGACTGCAGTGATGCCCTTACCGACGGAGAATGCATTGACAAGTTGGTCTTCATCCCAAGCGCGTGTGCGGGCAGGGTCGGCGTATCCACCCCACAGATCGACAACAGTGCGACCAGCAACAGTGATGCAAACAGAGGCGCCTATTTCGGCGTGTTCAGTGAAATTATTAAGAAAGGCTTCACGCACCGGCTCAAAGGCCGAGTCGACGTAACCGTGCGCAGTTGCGCTATCGCTCAGAGTGCCGACTTCTCAAGAATGTGGACGCCACATGCGGAGCCCAAGCCGATGACGTGTGCGAGACCAACTTTTGCGCCTTCGATCTGACGTGGACCAGCTTCACCACGAAGGTGATGGCAGACTTCCCAAATGTTGGCGATGCCAGTGGCTGCGATTGGGTGACCCTTTGATTCAAGACCACCAGAAACGTTCACTGGTGTCTTGCCGTCTCGCCATGTAGCTCCTGAATTAAAGAAGTCAACAGCGCCGCCTTCTTCACACAACATGAGATTGTCGTAATGAACGAGTTCAGCAGTTGCGAAGCAGTCATGAAGTTCAACCAAGTTGAGGTCTGAAGGGGAGACACCTGCCTGCTCATACGCCTGCTTGGCAGCAATGCGCGTGAGTGTGTTGACGTCGGGAAGTACCTGGCACGCCTCCTGGTAAGGATCGCTGGTCAATACCGAAGCGGAGACCTTGATCGCACGGCGCTGTTGTTCAAGAGAAAGTGTCTTCAGCTTCTTGCCGCTGACGACAACAGCAGCTGCTGCACCGTCACAGTTTGCTGAACACATCGGACGCGTATTCGGATACGCAATCATGATGTCATTCATGATTTCATCAAGTGTCATGCGCTTGTTGTAAGCCGCAAGAGGGTTCAATGTTGAGTGCGCGTGATTCTTCTCTGAAATCTTTGCGAAGAGTTCAAATGTTGCACCGCCGTACTTGTGGCCGTATTCCATTCCGACCTGAGCAAATGTTCCTGGCATATTGGCGGTACCGATGAGTCCATCGGTGTTTGCAACGGATCCATAGCGTCCTGTTGCCTTCCATTCTTTGCCTGGTCCCTTTGGTCCTGAGCTAGCTCCGAGAAGTCCGACACCAGCGAGTTTCTCCACACCAACAGCAAGGCCCATGTCGCATTCTCCGGCCTTGATGGCCATGATTGCGGTGCGCAGTGCAGTTGCACCGGTGGCACACGCATTCGACACGTTGTACACAGGAATACCGGTTTGACCGACTTGCTTCTGAATCTGTTGGCCAATGCCACCTTGACCCATCAAGCAACCTGCAGCCAAGATGCCCATGTCTTTCATAGTGACGCCACCATCGGCGAGCGCTGCCATTACGGCTTCTGCTGCGAGGTCGACCGTATCCCTGTCTGGGTACTTGCCGAACTTGGTCATATAAATACCGAGGATGTAAATGTCGTCTGATGCCATGGTGTTCTCCAGTGTTCTCTGTGTTGTTCTTTGTTACTTGATTGGCTCGAAACCGAAGCCAATGGCCTCAGCTGCGTTGTCGTCGTTACCGAGTGAATAGGTTGCGAGGCGAACTTTCATTCCGAGACTGACAACTTCGGGAGTGGGGTCACAATTGATGATGTTTGCTCGAACGCTGGTGCCGCCACAATTAATGATTGCTGCCACGAATGGCACAGGTACACCGGGGGCTGCGAAGGTCACGATAGTGAACGAACGAACTTCGCCCTCGGTGTCGATGTCGACTTTTTTGAATTCAGTCTGAAAGCACGATGCACAGGCATTACGGCGATCAAAGAACCTCGCGCCACATGACGTGCACTCATTGGCGACCAGGTGAGGCTTGTCGCCGAGGACGAGGTAATCAACCAGGGGTACTTGCGTTGTGGTCATCGATGCTCCTGTCGAACGGTTTATCTCACCCTAGGTCGCCACGGCAGTGGGTCGTGAAGATGGACACCCCCTTTTGGTACAGATTTCGGCTATGAAAGGGGGATGGCTTCCACCTGGAAAAACTGGGCGGGCAACGAAATTGCTCATCCGACATCAATTGAGACCCCTCGGACTGAAGAAGAAGTTGTCTCCATCGTCCGTCAGGCCGCTGATCGTGGGGAGAAGGTCAAGATTCCCGGGTCAGGACACAGTTTCACTCCAGCGGCAGTCACTGATGGCCGCATGGTGCGCATCAGTACATTGCAGGGAATTTACTCGATCGACCGAACAAAGATGGAGGTCCGAGTCGGCGCCGGTACGACCTTGAATGATCTCAATCGACTTCTGGCGGCTGAAGGTCTCGCCATGGCCAATTTGGGCGACATCGCATATCAAACAGTTGCAGGTGCCATCTCCACCTCCACGCACGGGACTGGTGTTGCTCTTCCAGGGCTCGCTGCTCTTGTGACTGGAATGCGCATTGTTGACGGTCACGGCAATCTTCTTGAATGCAATGCTGAGAAGAACTCAGAAGTGCTTGAACTCGGACGTGTCTCGGTCGGTGCACTCGGCGCAATTACGGAATGCACGATTCGAGTCGTTGATGCTTTCCGATTGCGCGCACATGAAGTGCCGATGCGGCTTGATGATGTCCTGGACAACATTGAGGAACTTCGTCAGTCCAATGACCATTTTGAATTCTTCTGGATTCCCCACACCAAGTGGGCACTGACAAAGCAGAACAACCGAACAGCCGATGCCCTGGACCCACTTCCAAAGGTCAGAGGATGGGTCGAGAAGACTTTCATGGAGAACTATGCCTTTGGCGCTTTGTGCAAGGTGGGCAAATGGCGTCCTGCATTGATTCCTCGTTTGGCAACCGCTCTTCCTTCCTCTGGTTCTCGGTCATACATCAATGACAGTTACAAGATTTTTGCCAGCCCGCGCCTAGTGAAGTTCTACGAGATGGAACATGCATTGCCTGCAGCATCTCTAGCTCCTGCATTGCGTGAGATTCGAGCGATGGTAGAGACAAAGGGTTACCTATTGAATTTTCCTGTCGAAGTTCGTTTCACTGCTCCGGATGACGTACCGCTTTCAACGGCATACCAACGCGAATCTGCCTACATCGCGGTACACGTGTACAAAGGCATGGAATACGAGCCGTTCTTCAGAGACGTCGAGAACATTCTTAGGAAATATGAAGCCAGGCCGCATTGGGGCAAAGTGCATCACCGCGATAGCGAAGAATTAAGAACTCTTTATCCACGTTTCGATGAGTTTCTTTCGCTGCGAGATCGCTTGGATCCACAAAGAACCTTTAGTAATCGTTACACCGACAGGGTCTTCGGCAAGTAGATCACAAGCAGATGTCTTGAGGCCTCACGGGGCATCTGTCAATGTCTCTGCCAATTGCGTCTCTAATTGCGGCGACGATTGCCGGGGTGACCGAGATGCATGGTGGTTCACCGACGCCTTTTGCGCCGAGAGGCGCTTGTGGCTCGTATTCTTCGATCATTCGTGCAACGACTACCGGTGCATCTAGAGCTGTGGGCAGCAAATAGTCCGTGAAGCTGGGGTTCCGGACTTTGCCCTCCTGGACGATGATCTCTTCCATCACTGCAAGTCCGAGTCCTTGAGCAATACCGCCCTCGATCTGGCCTAGAACGGAAAGCGGGTTGAGAACCTGTCCCACGTCTTGTGCTGTTGCGATCTGTACAACTTTGACGAGACCCAATTCTGGATCAACGTCAACAACGGCACGATGGGCCACGAATGCGAAGGCCACATGGCAATTGCCTTGCCCGTTCTCATCTAGTTCCTCTGTTGCTCGGTGATGATGTTCGTAGGTTTCACTCAGTGTGACACCGGTACTTGCTTCAATAACTGACATGCGGAATGTTCCAGCCGTATCAACAATCTCGTCATCTTCAATTGCAAAGCGAATGGGATCAATATTGTTCAACGCACCAACGTGTTCAAAGAGACGCTCGCGAACGAGTCTGCACGCTCCATCGACTGCACCGCCGCTCATCCAAGTCTGACGTGAGGCAGATGTTGAACCCGCTGAGCCAATCTGAGTATCGATGGTGTCACACACTGCTTCGGTGACGCCAAGAACTGATCGTGCAATCTGTGGAGCAAGTGTGACGAATCCTTGGCCCACTTCACTTGTCGCAAACTTCAAGACAACTTTTCCGTCGCTCAATGTGCATTTTGCTGTGGAGTAATCATCGAATCCTTCGCTATACATGATGTTCTTAATGCTGACGCCCCAGCCGACACCGCGTTTGATGTGTCGACGCTCAGCTGTAATTCCTGAACCGCCGGGAAGATCTAGTTCGTTAGCGTCGGATGGCAAGTCAACGGGAAGTGGAATCTCATTGGTCTCACGAATGAGTCGTGCGACTGGTGCGACACTTTCCACCGGCTGACCTGTAATCAACAAATCACCAGTCTCCATAGCGTTGAGTAAGCGGATGGAGACAGGATCTGTGCCAACGGCTGCTGCCAATTTGTCCATTTGACCTTCGTGCGCAAAACAAGCCTGTACGACTCCAAAGCCACGCATGGCCCCGCATGGGGGGTTATTCGTCCGGACTGCGTAACCGTCTACAACGGCTACAGGACACTTGTATGGCCCCTGAGTGTGGGTCACGCCATTAATCAACACAGCTGCAGAGGTCGAGGCATAGGCGCCACCATCAAAGACGAATCGTGCTTCGATCTTGACGATCTTGCCCTCGCTCGTCGCATGATGGCGCATCCACACTGTTGCTGGGTGGCGGTGGACATGTCCAAAGAAACTTTCTTCACGTCCGTATTGCATTTTCACTGGCCGTGATGTGCGAAGCGCGAGAAGAGCTGTGTGTACCTGAAGGCTGATGTCTTCACGAGCACCAAAGGCCCCTCCGACTCCACCAAGTTCGAGACGAATCCGTTCAACGGGGAGGTTCAAACATGCAGCCATTTGTTTTTGGTCTTCGTGCAACCATTGAGTGGCTACAAAGACTTGGACGCCTTGACCATCGGGATCGGGGAGTGCCATTGCAGATTCAGTGCCAAGGAAGGCCTGATCTTGCATCCCAATGACGTAGTGACCTTCCACAACAATGTCGCCAACGATTGACGAATCACCACGGACGATCCGCTGTTGACGGATGAGATTCCCGTCGGGGTGAATTGGTTCAAAATCATTCCCAATAGCCAGTTCGGGATCAAACAGAACGGGAAGAACTTCGTAGACAACTGTGATTGCTGCAAGTGCACGAAGACATGTCTCGGGGTGATCGGCTGCAACTGCAGCAACGGGTTCTCCCATGTACCGCACGACATCCTTGGCAAAGACAGGCTGATCAGAACTAATCAATCCGTACGTGAGTTGTCCAGGTACATCGTCTGCAGTAACAACGCATTCGACTCCGGCAATTTTCCAGGCAGCAGAGGTGTCAATAGAAACGATCCGCGCATGTGGATGCGGCGAGCGAAGAGTTGCTCCCCACAGCATGTTCTCTGCATGAAGGTCCGATGTGAAGGCAAAATCACCTTTGACTTTTGCACCACCATCTGGTCGAAGTGAACTTGTTCCGAGAACATCACGCTTTGTCTTGACTGAGCTCACGAACGTACTCCTTTGCGTACTGCGACCACTTTTTCCACCGCAGCAAAAATACGGCCGTAACCGGTGCAACGACAGATATTGCCGGACAATGCTTCTTTCACTTCAAGTTCTGTTGGTGTTTGATTCTCGTCAAGAAGATGATGTACGGCCATGACGAGACCAGGAGTACAGAAACCGCATTGCACGGCGCCCTCGGTAACGAATGCTTCTTGAACGTCGGTCAGAGTCCCGTCTGTGTTGAGACCTTCGACAGTTGCAATTTCGGATTCCACTGCTGACGCGGCCATGACAAGACAGCTACACACGGCTGCTCCATCTATGAAAACGGTGCAACTACCGCATTCCCCCTGTTCGCAGGCTCCCTTAGAGCCAGGAAGCCCGAGGCGCTCGCGTAAGACATAGAGAAGGCTTTCGCCAATCCAAGCGTCTGAAACCTGATGTTCGACACCGTTAATTTTCAACGAATAAAACTCGTTTGAACTCATGATGATGTTCCTCTCTGAGCCAACCGTGCAGCGAGGATGCCAATGGCATGAGAGCGGTAGGCAGCTGTTGATCTGTGGTCGTCAATGGGACGGGCCTCTGTCGATGCGATTCGTCCAAACTCTCGAGCGACGGCATCGCTGATGTTGTTGAAGTCTGGTGAAGACTCCAACAGAAACTTCTCTGCCTCTGTTGCCCTCAGAATGGTCGGGCCAACTGAACCCATTGCGAGTCGAGGTGAGTTGTCAACAATTGCGAAACATGTAGAGGCAACTGAGATGACCATTGCATTGCGAACTCCGACCTTTGAATACCCTTGACGACTGTTTGTGATTGGCAATGTGACGGCGGTGATGATCTCATTTGGGTTTCGGCTATTACGCTTTGGGCCCACCATGAATTCGTTGAAGGCCATAGAGCGCTCTCCATCGATAGACGACAGATGAATCGTTGCCTCGAGCGCAGACAAAACTGGGAGAGTGTCTCCGGCAGGGGAGCACGTTCCGAGGTTGCCCCCCATTGTGCCTACAGCTCTAATTTGCGGAGAGCCGACCGTTCGTGCAGCTTGTGCAAGTGCAGGTACCGCTACTGCAATATCGCCCTTTTCCATTACTGAGTACGGCACACCGGCACCGATAGTGATTGTGCCTGAAGCAGCATCGATGGACCAGTCACTTAACTGTGGGACGTTGCGAAGCAAAAGAACTGACTCTGGTCGGCGATGGTTGAAATTAACCTCGACCATGAGGTCCGTTCCGCCATTGAGGATTGTTGCATCTGGATGATCAGCGAGAAGCGCCGTTGCCTCAGCAATGGTGTGTGGAATATGCACTGGCATTGCTATGAAAGCCTTTCGTGAAGTTTCTTCGCAGCCTCGGCTGCTTTTGAACGAATTTCATTCATGTCGAACATTGTCGGCGCCCCATTATCAACAAGAGTTATGCCGTCACGAACAACCGACAAGCAGCGAATGCCAGGAGTGAATGCGACATGCCATGGACTGTCAGCCTCGTCATATGACCAAGTGACAACATCACGCGTTACTTCAGGGAAAAACTTTTCGCCATTCTTGAGCCATGTCCAGGCGTCTTCGGGAGATGCGGTGAGTTTTGAACTGCGTTGGCATACATAGGCAAGGCGCATTTCTTCGAGCATGTCTGCACCAATTCCATCGGTTCCCAAAATCACATCGCTAGTCCACTTCGAAGGCTTGGCGTAGCCAACTGAGTTATTCATGTTGGACCGTGGGTTGTGAGCAAGAGTGCCCTTGATCGGTTGGTCTAGATGCACAGCATGAACAATGAGCCAATTGTCATCGGCATAATTCTGAAGACGACTGCCCGCATCTTGGTCATCTGGCCCTTCAGCAACATGAATGTGCACACCAACATTGTGTTGACGTGCTAAATCTGCGGCTGCTTCCAGTGTTTCCTCAGTGCAGGTGAAAGCTGCATGCACACCCACCATGCCGCGCCCACCGGCCGACAGAAAACGCTCATTCTCTTTGAGTCCACGTTTTGCTTCGTCAGTCATCTTCGCTGAAGGAGAGACATGAGAAGTCATCTTGTTGCCATTCCAGCGATCAGTCACGCCGTAACTGAGATTGCTGCTGATTCCCACCATGTCGCAAGCAGACTGAATGACATCGAGACTGCCCTCGATGGCAAATGGTGATTCATGATGGTCGATGATTGCGGTAGTGCCATTGAGCAACGCTTCTGCAGCGCCTAAAGCCGCTGACCAGTAGATGACATCGAGATCAAGCGCTGCATCGAGTCTCCACCACACGTTCTCTAGAACCGATATGAATGAGTTGGGTGTCTGAGGAGGCGCGGGCATTCCGCGCGCCAGTGATGAATAGAGGTGGTGGTGGCCACACACAAGACCATTCGTTGTGAATGCCATGTCAGTCGATCACGACTCCACGTTGTGAAGTAATGCGACCGTATACCTCTGGCCGTCTGTAACGCTCAAAGTCGAAAAGTGTTCCGGTGTACTTCGCACACCAATCAAGATCACAACGAGCAGTGATTAGTTCATCGCCAGTTGTAAATGCTTGTGCAACTATTTGACCAGAAGGTGCGACAATCACGCTTTGTCCGAGTGAATTAACGCCTTCTTCGACGCCACCCTTCGCAACTCCAATAACCCAGCTGCCGTTTTGATAAGCGCCGGATTGCATCACAAGTGAGTTGTGAAAGCCCTGAAGAATGTCTTGGCTTGGATCGGGTACATAGTGAATAGGGGTGTTGTAGCCACAGAGAATCATTTCAACTCCCTGTAGCCCCATCACGCGGTATGACTCTGGCCAACGACGATCGTTGCAAATCATCATCCCTAAACGGCCACCAAATGCCTTCCACACTCCAAAGCCCTCCATTGACGGCTCAAAGTAATAACGCTCTGCATGCTGAAACGGTCGGTTTGGTTCGTTGTGCTCATGGCCGGGGATATGAACTTTGCGATATTTCGCAACAACGCTTCCATCTTTCTCTACGAGAATCTGAGTATTGAAGCGATGGCCGTCCGACGTAAGTTCTGCATAGCCCAGACAGAAACCAATCTTCAGTTTCTTCGCTTCATCAAACAATGGTTGGGTGACTGGCGAGGGCATCTCTGTTTCGTACCAGTGATCAGCTTGCGAGATGTCGTCAATGAACCAACGTGGAAAAAATGTTGTGAGCGCGAGCTCTGGGAACACAACTAAGTCGCATCCTGCCTGATGAGCTTTCCGAAGAAGATCGATAAGGCGCTCGACCACTTCACTGCGTGAGTGATCCTTTTGGATAGGCCCCATTTGGGCTGCACCGACAGTGATGATGCGGCTCATGAGAAGTCCTCCGTATTCGCCAGTTGGATCATGGTATGAAGCAATACGTTTGCTCCGGCCTCAAGCTCTTCGGCGGATGTGAACTCGGCTGGGTTATGGCTGATGCCACTGGCGCTTGGAACGAAGATCATTGAAGAGGGGCACACCCGCGCAAGCATCTGAGCATCGTGGCCTGCACCGCTCGGCAAGCGGCTCGTCGAGTTGCCATGTTGTGTTGCGATTGTCTCAATGAGTGTCGTTACTTTCTCATCGAAGACAACTGGTTCAAACCGCGCAAGTGAACGTGAAGTGATTGTGACACCCTCTTCACTGGCAATTCGATTGAGATGTTCTTGAATCTCTGATTCTGCTTCTTGCAGTTTTTGTTCGTCAGTGTTACGCACGTCGAGGGTCAGAATTGCGCGCTGTGGCACAACATTGATGAGATTGGGATGAAGATCAATTTTTCCGACTGTGCACACTTGGTGGCCGCCGTAACGCGTTGCAAGATCTCGGAGAAACACAGCAATGTTCGAAGCGACATACGCCGGGTCGCGACGCATTGACATTGGCGTAGTACCGGCATGGTTACTCTGGCCTTCGATGGTGACTTCTTGCCAACTGATTCCCTGAACTCCCGTGACAGCACCAATGGTGATGCCGGTCTGCTCAAGAACGGGTCCTTGCTCAATGTGAAGTTCCACAAAAGCATGAGGAGTGAGACCAGGGCACGGTGTTGCGCCGTTGTATCCGATTCTCTCGAGTTCGTCACCAACACGTGCACCGTCGATGCCGACTGTGTCCAGTGCTTCTTCGACACTGAGGCCGCCTACATACACAATTGACCCGAACATGTCTGGAGCGAAACGAGCGCCTTCTTCATTGGTAAAGAAGGCAACAGCTAGTGGGTGAAGGGGAGTAATCCCTTGTTCTTGGCACGACTGAATGACCTCCAGTCCCGCGAGTACGCCGTAGTTCCCGTCGTACTTGCCACCAGTGCGAACGGTGTCGATGTGAGACCCCGTCATCACTGGCTTACCTGATCCGATATTCCAAACGCCAACGACATTGCCAACGACATCGACTGTTATCTCAAGGTCAAGATCCTTCATCCATTCGATGACGAGATCTCGGCCGAGTTTGTCGGCATCGGTCAGCGCTAAACGGGCACACCCTCCACCGTCGATTGCTCCGATCTCAGCGAGGTCGAAGAGACGCTGCATAAGGCGACTGCCATTGACATGAACGTCGAGAGGTGCTGTGAGACTGGCCACACCCCAAAGTGTACGAAATGTAAAGCTCAAAGTGCTGAATCATCAAGGAATCCCGCGGTCTGGGCTAACTTCTTCAGGTCCTCAAGGCGATTGGTTTTCATTGGAACTTCAGCAGATCATCTGGATCGTTGTGTGCGTGGCAATCGCGGCCTTTGCACAGTCATTGGCTGGTTTTGGTTTTAGTTTGCTCTCGGTTCCGATGATGGTGCTGGTGTTGGCACCTCGGGATGCCGTTGTAGTGTCGGTTCTGGTGGCGTCCGTTTCTACGACCACCCAGGCGTTCGCTGATCGCCGATTCACCGAATGGAAGACGGTTCGGCGCCTTTCACTTCTTTCGTACGCGGGAATGCCTGTGGGGCTCATTGTCTTCAATGTTGTTTCTGAACGAGTACTTCGTTTCGGTCTCGGTGCTGTTGTGCTGGTCGCCACCGTGCTCATCATCAGAAAGTTTCACATCCCGGAGGATGCTCGTCGGTATGACTGGGTTCTTGGCTTTATCTCCGGTGTCTTGAACACATCTACCTCCACGAACGGACCACCGCTCGTGTTCCTTCTTAAATCTCGTTCAATGGATGCACCGACGTTTAGAGCCACTCTCAACACCATTTTCTCAATCGCCAATATTGGTGCACTTATTCTTTTCTTCGGCTCAGGAAAGATGAATCAAGACAATCTCATCGGAGCGGCTTTTGCCCTACCAGCGCTGGCAATTTCACTGCGCATCGGGTACTCAATGAGAAAACGAGTTCATGAAGAAGCCTTCACGACTCTGGTTGCTGGACTCATGTTGCTGTCAGGTGCGAGCGCACTCGTTGCAGCATTGACACACTGAGAACTGATTAATCGTGTCCAAACATCATCATCCACGCCTCTTTTGTTTTTGGCTTGTACACATAATTGAGATCACGGACATCTGAGAGACGTGCGGCGGGTGGCTCGGAATATCGATGACCGGGCAGGACAATGGTCGCATCGGGCAAACTGGCCAACTTCGTCAAACTGTCGTACATATCAGCAACATTGGATCCCGGTAAATCTGTTCTTCCGCACCCATCAAGGAAAAGTGTGTCTCCAGAGACAAGGCAACCATTCGTGAGGAAGCACTGACTTCCGGGAGTGTGTCCCGGTGTGTGAAGGCACTCGATGGAGAGTTTCCCAACTTGCACGACATCGCCAGAATCATGTGCAATCAAACTATCTTCCGATACCCCCGTGGTCTTGAGAACCCATGGAACTTCGTGCTTGTTGACATGGATGGGGACATCGTGATTTTCCAGCAATGTGGTGATGCCTTCGATGGTGTGGCCCATCATTGATCCTCCAACGTGGTCTGCGTGATAATGGCTTGCCATGACACCAACCACTTTCATTCCATCTGCTTCGGCGATATCGACCAACTGGTGCACGGCATATGCAGGGTCAACAATGACGCACTCGCCAGATTCACGATCTCCAAGGAGATAGGAGAAATTGACCATCTGAGTGGCCATCATGTCTCCGGCGGCATAGTCCTGTCCGCTCAATAATTGTCTGAAATAGAAAGGGTTACTCTGGGTCTCGCTCACACAGAGCAGAATAGGACAATGACAAGTACGCCTGCACTCAAATCCGGTGACCGAGTTCTCGTTGGCTCAACTTTGGTAACTGTTGATCAGGACTTCGCTGATTCCTTGAACCCTGGTGATGTTGTCCTGGGTATTGCCTCTTCTGGCCAATTACGCCGTATCCCGCAAAGTGTCCAGCTACTCGTTCGTCGGCGAGTGGAGGATGCACTCGCTGCCTTTCGCAGCCTTCAAGGCGCCTCAACAGCACAAGTCTCCCAGTTTTTCGCATTGTCGGCCGAGAAGATGTCCGATGATTCAACCTTTGAGTCGGTGGCGCAAGCGAATCAAGCGGACGTTGAAGCTGCACTCGCTAAGGGTCGTTCTACTACTCGTCTTGTCTTGAGTGACAAGATGCGAGCGGAGATGGTTACTGCATTCAAGATGTGGGAATCAATTGATATGTCTTTCAACTCATTGCAAGACACCATCAGCCATTCGGGATGGGAAGTGCAGCAGTGGAAAGCGCCGTTGGGTGTCATCGGATTTGTGTTCGAGGGACGCCCCAACGTGTTTGCAGATGCAACAGGTGTCCTGAAAGGCGGCAATACCGTTGTTTTCCGCATCGGTAGCGATGCATTGCGAACAGCCAAGGCGATCATGGATGCGGTGATTCATCCAGCCCTTGCTGAGAGTGGTCTTCCTTCAGATTGTGTCGTCTTGTTGGAATCTGCTGAGCATGCCGCGGGATGGGCCTTGTTCTCCGAGAACCGGTTGTCATTGGCGGTCGCACGGGGTTCTGGTCAAGCAGTGAGTGAATTGGGTTCAATCGCGCAGCAGTCTGGCGTACCTGCCAGCCTTCACGGTACAGGTGGTGCGTGGATGATTGTTGGGCAGAAGGCTGACGCAGATCGATTGTCATCTGTTGTGCAACATTCGCTCGATCGAAAAGTGTGCAACACACTCAATGTTGTCTGCATACCTAGACATCGCGCAGCAGAGCTCGTTCCTGTTGTGTATCACGCTGCAGAGCGTGCGGCATCTGTGCGTGGTCTTCGGTGTCGAGTACATGCTGTGAACGGATCGGAAGAGTTTCTTCCCGAATCCGAAACCATTGAGGTAAAGCGCGCTGATGGTGCTCATTATGAACAACAGATCACTATTTCGCAGCAAGTGGATCTTTCTCATGAATTTGAATGGGAGGAGAATCCTGAGTTTTTCATTGCTCTCGTCCAAGACGTCGCAGAGTCTGTGCTCCTATTCAACGAGTTCAGTCCGCAATTTGTCGTCTCAGTTATCTCTGACGATGCAGTCGAACGTGATGTCGTCTGGAACGGTGCCAATGCTCCATTTGTCGGAGATGGTTTCACGCGTTGGGTCGATGGTCAGTTTGCTTTGCTCCGACCTGAACTGGGACTAAGTAACTGGCAATCGGGACGACTCTTTGCGCGCGGGGGAGTTCTCTCTGGAGACTCAGCTTTCACTGTTCGCTTACAGGTGAAACAAAATGACGTTGATCTTCATCGCTGAGATGAAGTCGCAATCTCGATGTTGTCAATGAGGCGAACGTCTCCAAACCACGCTGCAACACAGATCACTATCGGGGAGTTCATCTCTACGACCGGTGAAAGATCCCCGGTGTGAACAACTTCTACGTACTCAACTTTGCAATCGGGGGTGGAGTTCAGGAGTGACACAACATGACTCTGCACGGCGATCGCTGACGTTTCTCCGGAACGAACGAGAGATTGAGCGGATTGCAATGATCGATGGATGATTGATGCAGCAGACCGATGTTCCGGTGTCAACCGTACGTTGCGACTTGACATTGCTAGTCCGTCATCGTGTCTCACTGTGTCAACTCCAACGACGGAGATGTCAAAGTTCAATTCCGAGACCATCTGTCGAATGACGGCGAGTTGCTGATAGTCCTTTTTGCCGAAATAGGCACGGTGAGGCTGGACTGTGTTGAACAGCTTGGTGACGACTGTTGCAACGCCGCGGAAATGGCCTGGACGTCCGAGCCCTTCCAGTGGGTCAGCAGCACTCCCTGGTTCAACAAAGATGCGCCAACCTTTTGGGTACATGATTTCGGCGGTTGGCAGGTAGACAACATCCACGCCGTGATGTTCGGCGATTTGTAAATCACGTTGGTCGTTTCGTGGATACGCGTCAAAGTCTGATTGCACGTTGAACTGCGTCGGATTCACGAAGATAGACAACACCGTGAAATCGTTCTCGTGCTTGCTTTGTTGAAGAAGCACTTCATGACCAGTGTGCAGAGCCCCCATGGTGGGAACAAAGCCGACTGACCGACCACTTCTGTTGTTATGAGACCATTCGTGCATCTCTGATGGAGAAGTGAGAATGATCATTTAGGAAAAGCTGTGATCAGCATCGGGCCATACACCCGATTGAACTTCTGAGACATACTGCGCAATGGCTTGTTGGGCTTGTTCGCGGAGTTGTACATAAGGCTTTGCGAAAGTAAACGTGCGTGGGGAGAGACCCAGCAAGTCATGCATGACAAGGACTTGTCCATCACAATGTGGTCCTGCACCGATTCCGATCGTCGGAATGGATAATTGTTCCGTGATGCGCTTCCCTAGCTCCGTTGGAACTCCTTCGATAACGATGGCACATGCTCCAGATTCTTGAACGGCAAGAGCATCTTCGATGAGACGTTCCTTACTTCCTGCACGATCGCCATCTGCTCGTCCCTGAATCTTGTTTCCACCCATTCGGTGATAGCTCTGCGGAGTCAATCCAATATGACCCATTACGGGAATGTCTGCATTAGTGATGGCGGCGATTTGATCGGCGACATGAAGGCCACCCTCGAGCTTCACAATTTCTGCACCGGCTTTGATGAGTCGCACGGAGTTGTGCACGGCATCAGCAACGGAAGCTTGATACGAGCCAAAAGGAAGATCACCAACAATCAGTGAAAGTGGCCTTACGGAAGCAACCATCTGGATGTGGTACTGCATGTGTTCCATTGATACGCCAAGGGTGTTTCTCTCTCCTTGCATCACCGTGGCAACTGAATCGCCAACGAGAATGAGATCAACACCTCCAGAATCGATAATCGACGCAAAGGTTGCGTCATACGCAGTCACCATAGAGAGACGTCGAGACGAACCTTTTGCCAGCGATAACTGGGGCACTGTGAATTTTTTACGCTGTGAATCGGCGGACATTGGAAACCCCTTTGCGAGGTTCCAAGGTTAGAGGCGAATAAAGGCCCGAAGCATGCGAAACAATGACTCTCAGGGCGTGACCTGAGTAACGATTAACGACCAAACAGTTGGCGAATTTCGCTTTCGGGGTCGTGGACCAGCTCTATGTCCTGACCAATCACCAGTGTGGGTCGGGTTTCGACGTTGAACTGCTCCCACGAGGGGTGTCCATGTGTGGCGAACTGAACTAGTTCGCTAGCAAATCTGTCCGAAATGCCCTGTCGTTCTGGACCATCGCCGAGAAGCATCTCTGCGCCTGGTGCATCCAAGTTGTCGAAAGCGAAAGGAATGTCTATCGCGTGGCAGCTACCAAGAATTCCTCCAAAGGCGGGTGTCTCCCACGTAAACCAATACATCCACGTTGGGGTCCCGGCTTGGCAACGCTGCTCTGATAATGACTGTGCGCGTTGTCGGAATCCTGTATCCGTGTTGACGGCAGACATCAATTCCCGTGGAGCCTCGTTGGGTCTGAACTTCTCATAGACGGACCGTGCGTTCTCTGCACCGGTTCCGAACTGTGTATTGGTGAACTTCTCCCAATCACTTTGGCTAGCTGTTGCAGCGTCTTGGTCGAAGGCTGACCACAATTTATTCTCGTCTTTGTTGGTTCCCACTACAAACGGAATTGAGCAATTCGCTGCAGCCTTGAGAAGATCTGCTGCTATCGATGTTCCGCCTGCCGTCGGCGCGAAAATATCGAATCCTTTGGATGGTGAGAGTGCTGCTTTTCCTTGCGCCTCTAGCACCACATCAATTGACAAATTTGAAGCGGCATCAAGTGATTCTGCGTCAATCAGTTCGAGGTACTCATCAAGCAACTTTTCGGCACGTGGCTTATCTCGCAACTGACCAATTGATGGACTCATCGACCATGCCTTGTGGAAGAGATGATTTGCTGCATCTGTTGCCATGAGCGAAACCACCGCAGAGCCTCCTGCCGACTCACCGAAAATGGTGACGTTCCCAGGATTCCCGCCAAAAGAGGAGATATTTCTCTGCACCCAACGCAGTCCAGACAGCATGTCGAGAACACCGAAATTCTCATGCCCGGCGAAGCCGAGGGCTCCTAGTCGGTAGTTGATCGATACGACGACGACTCCGCGTGATGCGAGCCGAGAGCCGTCATACCAAGCGATGGATCCAGCACCATTCGTATAGGCGCCACCATGTATCCAGAAAAGCACTGGAAGATTGCTTGTGTCGGTTGCGCCCTGAGGACAATAGACATTGAGGTTCAGGCAATCTTCAGCCATGGATGAGGGATCGGTACCCAACATCTGCTCGAGAAACCCTGGAATCTGAGGACTGATGGAACCGTTTGTGGCTGCGTCAACGGGGGAGTCATACGTTTCAACATCTGTGGGGTACTGCCAACGTGATGCGCGTGCGAACTGAATGCCTCTGTAGGTGGTCTGACCATTATGCAGCACTGTTCCATGGAAGGTCCCCGATGGGGAAGTAGTTATTGCGGCTTCGCTCATGTTCACCACCGTACACACGGAGAACTCTGTGTTCACTAGCGTGTCGATGTGCTTAGATCTGCTCTTGGAAATTTGTATGTTCGCTTCCATCGATGGATTCAACTTGGTGCCTCCACATCACCGACCAATTCGCGTGGAAAGAGATTCGGCGCCTTTGGCGATGGGAGTCTCATCATGTGGAAGCCGACCACAATCTTCAATGAGCAATTCATCCACATCGGCGCCAATACGCTGATTGGCCCTGATATCTCTTTGTCTGCGGGGATGGTTCCAGGTCAGCAGTGCATTACTAATCCAGTCGTCACTATTGGCGACCGGTGCTTGATTGGTCGAGGCAGTGGAATCGTTGGTCATTTCAGTATTGAAATTGGGAACGATGTGTGGACGGGTCACAATGTGTACATCACCGACCAGAATCATGGGTACGAGGATGTGACACTGCCAATTTCGCAGCAGTCACAGCCAGAACGTGCGGTCAAGATTGGTGATGGAAGTTGGCTGGGCTACGGATCAGTTGTGCTTCCGGGTGTGACCATCGGAGAGCATTGCGTCATTGGCGCAAACTCGGTGGTGACACATGATGTGCCGAGTTACTCAGTTGCAGTTGGTGTTCCAGCTCGAGTCATCAAACAATACGTTGCTGGTTCCTGGGTGACAGTTGATTAGACCGAGAGGTCTAAGGGGGGCTGACATGTTCTCATGTCGTTCTCACGAGCGAACTTGCCGATTCGCTCACTGATGGGAACACCCTCAACTTCTGTTTCAGAAAAGAACGGACGCGTTGAAGCAGTTCGAAGCTTGTCAATAAATTGACGGCGGTTCTGAATATAGATGCGGTAGTCACTAATCCACTGTGGAACCAATTCTTGACCCTTTGCATCAGTCGGCGAGTCCATTGCGATGTCGTTGATGGCGCGCTCCAAAGAGTTGGTAGCGGTCTCAACGATGTCAGCTTTCTTCTTCAGTGCTGCAGTGTCATTCGCGTTCATTTTTCTGAGATCTTGCAACGCAAAGCGCTCGTTCTCAGCGATGAGGCAGCGTGCTTCGGATCGTGCTTTCCATGCGTCATCTCCAATTCGGTTGAAACTCTCGCGAGATGCAAAACCAAAGGCATACACCCACATTGCAAAGATTCCGCCACAGGCAACAGTCAGGACGATACGGGCTAAACGATTCACAATGACAGGTTAGGAGATGGGCGGCCTACTCGCTTGGCGAATGTTCCTGCCAGATGCCACAGCGCAACATTCCCATCCATCATGATGAAAAGATGAAATAGGTGTGTTTGAAGGGAACAGTGATGAAGTCTTTTTCACCGTGTGAATGCAAGAATGGCTCATGCCTCTAGGCCTTCTTCGTCTGCGTGTTTCAGCCAGCGTATTTTTGCTGTGTTGTGTTCCGTTGGCCTCCTGTTCCTCTGAATCCTCTATCTGTGACGAGTTGTCTTCTGTCGCAGGTTTCACTATTCAGTTCTCACAGGGGCTCGACAACTTTTCAGAGACGCAGTTTGAATCGTTAAAGAATGAGACCTTTGCTGCTCGAGACAGCGTGAATCACGTTGCTGTGACTTCACCTGACAGTACAGAGGCTGCCGACTTGGCAAAGAAGCTAAACGTCTTCATTAGCGCAATGGAGAAGAATGATTGGGACGTCTCGGTCGCACAGTCGGATGCCGTGGCTGTCGATGCCGCGAGAAATCTTGGATCGCCCAAGTCTTTGACGCAAGCGAACACAGTTGAGTCGCTTCTCATCGCCGAGTGCGGACTGCCCTCAACAATTGCAAATTCCGATCTGACTTCCGAGACATTGCCCGGACCTTCTGTGCCTTCACCAACACAAACTGATCCACCGACGAACACAATTAATGAGGACTCGCAGGACAGTGCTCTTGGCTCAACCGTGGCGAGTTTGTTCAATCTGACAGTGTCGCCGTCTCAGGCGGTTTGTCTTGGGCGCACGCTACAAGGCGTTGTTGATGTGAGTTCCAGCACGTCAAATCTTGCTCAGTACCAAAGTCAGTTTCAACGCGCCTTCGACGAATGTGGAATCATTTTCACTGTGCCAAGAAATTGAGCATGTTGAAATGGTTGTTGCAAGTAGTTTGTAGCCGTGGAATTGGTAATTATTCGTCACGCGCAGCCGGAATGGGTGAAGGATGGCCTCTCTGTCGACAACCCTCCACTCACTGATCTGGGTTTTCGTCAAGCAGAAGCAGTCGCTACTGCGTTAGCGGATGAACACTTTGATGAGATTCTTGTTTCGCCGCTCATTCGCACTCGTCAAACAGCAGCACCGATTCTTGATGTCTTGGGTCGTCCTCTTGTGATTGAACCTTGGCTTGAAGAGATTCGTAACCCCATTTGGCACGGGACTCCCCAAGAGAAGGCTGAAGCGGCGTGGAGCGCTGAGAAGAGTAAGAAGTCCCATGAGCGTTGGGCGGGACTCGATGGCGGTGAAGCAGTCTCTGATTTTGTTGATCGAATCAATGACGGAATCACGGGTTTCCTTTCAAACCGAGGTTTAACCCGTTCGAACTCTGATCTTCCTGTGTGGGAAGTGAGCGATCAGTTTGATGACTCGAGGAAGATTGCCTTGGTCTGTCATGCCGGCACAGGAAGCGTTTCTATCTGTCACATGCTGGGCTTTCCTGTCACGCCCTGGGAATGGGAGCGCCTTGTCATTGGCCATGCGACGATTAATCGCATCTCGACACTTTCCCTTGCTGATGGAGTGACCTTCGGGCTCACTCAATTGTCTGGTAACGACCATCTCGTACCGGGCTTACGCACGTACTAGAAATACTAGTGGCCTCGAAGAGAGGCTATAGATTCTTGTCATGTCACAGGATTCGATTAACCCCGACGCTCTCAAGATGTTCTCATTCGGTGTCTTTAGCAAGCTTGAGGGCGCAGTTACATCAGGGATGATTCATCTTGGAGACAGACTGGGACTGTATTCGTCATTGGCCACTCAGCCTGATGGGGATACATCTGCATCTCTTGCGGGTCGACTCGGTCTTCACGAACGATGGGTTCGAGAATGGCTTCATAATCAAGTTGCTGCACGAATCGTTTCTTGCCGGGATTTGTCCTCGGTTGATCCAGTCTTTTATCTGACTCCAGAAGCGATCTGTGTACTCGCATCTCCTGATCACCCTGCATACGGAATGGGCATGTTTCATCGACTACCCCAAACAATGGCTGCTCTCAATCACATGCCAGAGTCTTTTCGCACAGGTATTGGGCATGACTATGACTCACATGGTCCTGAGGGGGCAGTGGGTATAGAGAAGAGTTTTGAACCGTGGAATCAAAACTTTCTCATCCCCTATGTGATCCCCGCGCTGAAAGACGTACAAGCCAAGCTTGAAGCAGGTGCGCGTGTGGCAGATATTGGATGCGGTGCTGGAGGCCTGTCGCTCTTGCTAGGGCGAACTTTTCCGCTTAGTGAGTTTGTTGGATACGACATCTCACGTCATGCCTTGCAACGAGCCAATGAGAGACTGATGAATGAGAGTCTCTCAAATGTTCGGTTCGTTGATCCCCGCGAAGAGTCAATCACTGACGGAAAGAAGTTCGATTTGATCTGCACCTTCGATTGCATTCATGACATGACTCAACCCACTGAAATGATGAAAACTATTCGCGAATCTCTCTCAGCCGATGGCACATGGCTTCTCGTCGATATCAAAGCCCATGACTCACTTGAAATGAATGTGACCAAGAATCCGATGGCATCTCTTCTTTATGGTGTCAGTGTCCTCAGTTGCATGTCTTCGGCAATGTCCACGCCAGACGGTGAGGGGCTTGGAACATTGGGACTTTCAGCAGTCAAGGCTGAACAGATGGCTCTTGCTGCTGGTTTTTCCTCTTTTGAACAGATGCCGATCGAGCATTCGGTTAACGCTTTCTACGAAGTCCGTCCTTAAACGACTCTCGGCCGCCACTGGATCGAGTGGCGGCCGAGAGAGATTGAGTTCAGTTGTTTTTCTTGCGTAGTGTTTCTTCCTAAGGTGCTGGAACTGGAAGTGGTGCGGTCACTCCACATGCGTTGACTGCGTCGACTGCTGCAGTTGGATCTACTGCCGCTCCACCGAATGGATGGATTTCAAAGTGAAGGTGAGGAGTGTTCGTTGCGCCGGTTTTTCCGTTGTAACCAACAACTTGTCCTGCTCTTACTCTTGTGCCGACCGTGATTCCATCTGCAAGTCGAAGCATGT
This sequence comes from Ilumatobacteraceae bacterium, assembly GCA_044353425.1. Lineage (GTDB taxonomy): Bacteria > Actinomycetota > Acidimicrobiia > Acidimicrobiales > Ilumatobacteraceae > UBA2093. Next base: position 24,212 of record JBILBZ010000012.1, read on the forward strand.
GGCCATAGAAGAAGTAAGTTCCATCAGCTCTCATTAATCGGATGCCATTTCCAGCGAGTCTGTCGTTTGCCGCGTTATAGATCTTTGTAATTGTTCCGTCTGCAACTGCGTACAGAAGATTTCCTTCTCTTGCAATGATGTCGACGCCAACATGAAGGCGACCATTTGGACGAGGTGCGTGCCAGGTGTTTTCAAATGAACAAGGTCCCTGAAC
>JBILBZ010000013.1:0-24049 GCA_044353425.1 Ilumatobacteraceae bacterium
ACACCGGTAAGGCTAAGCGGTGGTGTTCCTGACTATTGCAACTTGACTCGCTGTCTTTGGTCACGGGGCATAAGAATGAGCGAACTCAGTGTCAACAGGGGAGACGCCAGATGATCGATTTCACACTTGCACCAGAACATGAAGCCGTGCGCCAGAAGGTCCGCGACTTTGTCGACAATGTCATTAAGCCCGCGATGGAGCCATATGGCCATCGCGATGAGATGGAGCCCGAGATGCGGGCCGCCTACATCAAGGACCTCATCGAGCTTCGCCATAAGGCGGTTGAGGCTGGTCTGTGGCTGCCACACATGCCCAAAGAAGTGGGCGGAATGGGCCTTGGGCACGTCGCCCTTGCCATGGTGCAAGCAGAAGCAGCTAAGACTCGTGTTGGGCCGTGGGTGTTTAACTGCAATGCGCCCGACGAAGGAAACATGCACACGCTGCACCATTGGGCAACACATGAGCAGAAGGACAAGTACCTCAAGCCACTGTTGAAGGGAACATCATCTTCATGTTTCGCGATGACCGAACCAGAGGTTGCCGGTTCTGACCCGACTCTGATCAAGACGTTCGCTGTGAAAGATGGCGACGAGTGGATCATTAATGGTCACAAGTGGTTCATCTCTGGCGCACGCCGTGCGAAGTTTGCAATTCTTATTGCTCGTACCGAGATGGATGTTCCTCCTGGATCTCGCGGTGCAAACACTGCATTCATCATTGACCTTCCCTCAAAGGGTTGGAACGATGTGCGCGAAGTGGAAACAATGCACGGTTCCACTGGCCACTCTGAAATCGTGATTGAAGATCTCCGTGTTCATGACTCACAAATTTTGGGTGGTCGTGGCAATGGACATCGCCTTGGTCAATACCGCCTCGGACCTGCACGTTTGGCGCATTGCATGCGCTGGGTGGCTCAGGCAGAGACGGCGCTCGACATGATGGTGGATCGCTCGCTTAACCGTTACTCACACGGATCGTTGTTGGCGGAGAAGCAGGGCGTTCAGTGGATGATTGCTGACAGTGCAATGGAGCTGTATCAGTGCAAGTTGATGATCCTTCACGCCGCATACAAGATTGACAAGGGTGAAGACTTCCGAACAGAAGTTTCAATGGCGAAACACTTCGTGGCAAACAGTCTGAACCGCATCATTGACCGCGCAATCCAGGTGCATGGTGCGTTGGGCTACTCAACCGACACGCCATTGGCGGGCATGATGCAGAACGCTCGATGGGCTCGCTTTGCTGATGGTGCTGATGAGATTCACCAGATGCGTATCGCGGAGAACACCATAAAGGCCTACACCGACAATGGCACCACGCGTAAAGCCACAGGTGATTTGCCGCTGTAAGTAGATCTACTTCTGGGCGTCGATAGCGACTTGCTTTGCCCAGCGGTAATCCGCTTTGCCTGCAGGTGAGCGCATAATGGTCTCTACAAAGATGATCTCTTTGGGCAGCTTGTATCGCGCGATATGATTCTCTGCTTCAGCAAGTAAAGACGCGACATCTTTCGCGCGTCCGTCTTTGAGGCGCACTACAGCAACGACTTCGTTACCCCAACGCTCGCTTGGTCGTCCTGTCACGACACAGTCGTACACAGATTCATGGAATTTGATTGCCGCTTCGACTTCTTCGGCGAAGATTTTCTCGCCACCAGAATTGATGGTGACTGAATCGCGTCCGTGCAGTTCAATCATGAGATCTGCTGTGAGACGCGCACGGTCGCCAGGAACCACATAGCGAACACCTTGCACGACCGGATAGGTCTTCTTTGTCTTCGCTTCGTCGTTGAGGTAACCGAGCGCAAGGCGACCGCTCTTCGCGAGCCAACCCAATTCCTCATGTCCGGCTTCGAGAACTGTGCTGAGGTCTTCGGAAAGAATGTGGTTCTGCGGTGCATAAGGGAAGGTGCCCGTGCCAGCTGAACTACCGGCACTGACCTGTGATAACTGTCCGCCAGCCTCAGAAGAGCCAAGTCCGTCCACCATCATGATCCACGGAAGGTGCTGCAAGAACTCATCTTTCAAGTTGGACGAAAGTGCGGCACCACCAGAAAGGATCATGCCCAGTGCAGAGAGATCGCGAGTGTTGTTCGCGAGACCATCGAGAAGTGGACGACCAAATGCATCACCCACGATGAGAAGAAACGATGCCTTCTCTTTCTCGACGGTATCCCAAACATCGTCGGCATCGAGTCGATCAGTTTGTGACTGCACAATCACGGTTCCACCAGAGAGCCATGTTCGCATTGCAATCCAGTGGCTGGCACCATGCATAAATGGTGGGCTTGTCAATGAGCGAAGACCCACATTTGCCTCAGCGATGAACTCATCAAGTGTTTGTGCGGTCTTGGACCCACCAAAACATTCCACAACAGCGTCGGCATTACGCCATAACACACCCTTCGGCATGCCGGTGGTGCCACCTGTGTAGAGGATGTAAAGGTCGTCGCCGTTGTACCCCGCAGCTGGCTTGTCGGTCGAGGACTGGGCTAACGCATCTTCGTACCAAACAGCACCTTCAAGAAGAGGATTGTTGCTGGAGTCGGGCACTTGAATGATGACGCGCAACTTCGGAAGATTCCCACGGACTTCTTGCAGAAGAGGAGCGAAACGTGAATGAACGACACATGCCGATGCCTGTGAATCGTTGAGTAGGTATTGCAACTCTTCGGCAACGTATCGGTAGTTCACATTGAACGGTGCAACACGGGCCTTCCATGATCCAAGCATTGACTCGAGATACTCGTTGCCGTTGTGGAGATAGATGGCGAGGTGATCTTGACCTGTCTCCCATCCGTCAATCTTGTTTCTCTCGGTGTGGCAGCCGAGGCCTTGTGAAGCCAGATAGTTGGCCAACTGGCGCGTCCGCAGATTGATGTCATTCCAGGTGAACCTCTTGTCTCGGAAGATGAGACATTCCTGATCTGGTCTTGTGGCTGCGATGGCCTCCAAGATTTCGGCGACACCTAGAACTGCGGGAGGAAACTCGGACATCTATGAACGATAACCTCAGCGACAAAGGAGGGACAATGTCCAACAACCCCCACTCTCCAATCTTTGGCGTTTTCATTCCACAGGGGTGGAAAATGGAACTTGCAGGCATCGACGGTGCCGAAGCCAAGTGGAATAAGTCTGTCGAGATAGCCGTCCTGGCTGAGCAGCTTGGTTTCGACTCCATTTGGGTCTATGACCACTTCCATAACGTGCCAAAGCCATCGCAAGAGGCTGTCTTCGAATGCTGGACAACGATGGCAGCTATCTCGCAACGAACATCAACGATTCGTCTCGGACAGATGGTCGGATGCAACGGCTATCGCAACCCTGGTTTGTTGGCCAAGATCACTTCCACACTTGACGTGATCTCTGGCGGTCGCCTGGACTGGGGCATTGGGGCCGGCTGGTATGAGAACGAATTCAAGGGATACGGATACGAGTTTCCCAAGCCATCTGATCGCATTGGCATGTTGAAGGAAACCATCGAGATTGTGAAGTCCATGTGGACACAATCAGAAACAACGTATGACGGCAAGTACTACAAGTTGTCCCGCGCACAATGTGATCCGAAGCCATTGCAGCAGCCCACCCCTCCAGTTTGGATTGGTGGCGGTGGCGAGCAGTTGACACTTCGAGTGGTCGCGCAACACGCTGATGTCTCAAACTTTGGCAGTTCTCTTGAAGAGTTCACCCGTAAGCGCGCGATTCTGCAGGAACACTGCAAAGTGGTCAGTCGAGACGAGTCAACGATTCGTAAGACCATCTCGAGTGAAGTATTCATCCGTGAAACGGAGAAGGAACTTCTTGAAGTAACTCCACGTAGCGCGTGGGGACTTTCGCCTGAAGAATGGCGTGAGAAGGCACTCGTCGGCACTCCGGAGCAAGTCAGTGAAAAGATTCAGAAGTATCTCGATGCCGGTTGTACTGGTTTCATCCCTTGGTGCCCGGATTATCCGAACACAGAGACGATCGAGCTATTCGCCAAGAAGGTCATCCCGAACTTCCGCTAAGCGGATCGAGATGTGGGTTCTTGCTTACGCTGAGTAGTAGCGGAAGATGACTTCTGCGATGCAGGATGGCTTGGCTGCGCCCTGGACTTCGAAAGTCGTTTCGAGAGTGACCTGTGCACCACCGCTGATGTCATCAACAGCGAGAACCTTGACGCCAGCACGAAGCTGTGAGCCCACGGGCACTGGGGACATAAAGCGAACTTTGTTTGCTCCGTAGTTCACACCCATTGCGATTCCGCCGACCGAAAAAATCTGTGGGAGCAGTACTGGTCCGAGGGACAACGTGAGATATCCGTGAGCGATTGGGCCACCAAATGGTGATTGAGCCTTTGCGCGCTCGGGGTCGGTGTGGATCCACTGCTGATCACCAGTGGCATCAGCAAAGAGCTGTACTCGTGCTTGGTCGATCTCTAGATACTCGGAGTATCCGATGTGTTCGCCCACGAGGGCTTTGAGTGCTGCAAGGTTTTCGATATGACGTGCCATACCTTCAGTGTGGCACAGCGCGAGGGGGTCGTGTTAACGGAGCCATACCTTTACGTAGTTGCGGGTCATGGTGTGAAGCAAGAGTGCGCACAAAGCCGCTTCAAACATGAAGTTGAAATATGACGAACCAAAAACTATGTACTGAAATGAAACTCCTGGGAATGAATCATCTGTGACTTCAAGAGCACGTAACAAGAAAGGCGAGAAGGAGGCGGTTAGCGCTGCGTACCATCCGAGTTTCTTGCCGTTTGCCATAAGAAAACCGCCGAAAGGGAAACACAGCACGAGAAGAAACGCCAGGATTGCGATCGGGCCACCGGCGACGCGCCAGTATCCGTAGGTGTCTCTCATATCTAAGAAGTAAAGAAAATTAAAGACACCATCTAGGTAGAGAAGCATTGTTGCAATGGAGACGGTCTGTGGTTGCATGCGGTCAAACCACTTGCGAAAATCGAGTTGCGAAAAATCATTTCTGGCCATGAGTCAAGTGTTGCACCTTCATGCAAGGCATACGCATCATTTGCAACTACCCTGACAGATGTGCGGAGCGGTTTTGTGACCTTTGTTGGTCGACCAAATGTTGGTAAGTCAACTTTGTTGAACGCCATATGTGGCCAGAAGGTCTCCATCGTCTCAAATAAACCGCAAACGACTCGCACACGAGTTCGTGGCGTTCATCATGGAGACAATGCCCAGATCGTTTTCGTTGATACTCCTGGAATTCATAAGCCCGTGACTGCACTAGGAGAGCGAGTGAATGCCACTGCTCTCGACAGCGTGAAAGATGTAGACGTTGTGTGTCTGCTCATCGATGCGTGTAAACCGTTCGGTCGCGGTGACCAGTGGGTGGCAGACCATATTGATGTCCGCAATGCTTTTGTGATCGTCAATAAGTCCGACCGAGCAACTCGTGAGCAGATGTTGTCGCAATTGCAGGCAACGTCTGTTTTGCAAGCGGCAGAGTATTTCCCCGTGTCTGCACGCACGGGTGAAGGTGTCCCAGAACTTTTGGCGGCATTGTTGGCAAAGATGCCCGAAGGACCGGCGTACTATCCGCCCGAAATGATTTCTGACAACGAAGAAGCCCAGTGGGTGGCTGAACTTGTTCGCGAGCAACTACTCGCTGTTCTGAAAGATGAGCTTCCATATTCGGTTGCAACTCGCGTGACCGAATGGGAATGGCCAAAGGTTCGTTGTGAGATTCTTGTCGAGAGAGAAAGCCAAAAAGGCATGGTCATCGGCAAAGGTGGCGAGCTGCTCAAGACTGTGGGTCAAAACGTCCGAGCCCAAATGCCCCCAGGCGCCTACATCGAACTGCATGTCGTTGTTGAAAAGGATTGGCAGCAACGCCCTGACCGTCTTGAACGGCTCGGCTACTAAGTTTCTTTATTCCTGAGTGATGTCGCGCAGGAATTGTTCGACAACAGGGCGTTCTCGTGTCTTATTCATCGGTGGCATTGCATTAATCAGGGTCCACTTATATTTCGCAGTAGCGAGTCTGCTGTCGAAAACTGCGACAACTCCGCGATCTGTATCTGTGCGAATAAGACGGCCTGCTGCTTGCGCCAAAGAAGTAGCAGCCATCGGTAGGTCGATCTCGCCGAATGATTTATCGCGACCAATAGCCTCACGACGGGCTTCGAGAAGAGGGTCTGTAGGCGTCGGGAATGGCAACTTGTCAAGGATGACGAGTGAGAGTGTGCGCCCTGGGAAGTCGACTCCTTGGAAGAAGCCTTGCGAAGCAAAGATGCACGCTGATTCATCCTCGATAAACATGTCGATAAGCGTTTGGCGCGGGTAATCCTTCGGTCCCAAGATGGGGAACGGAACCCGTTCGCGCATGGCATCGATAGTGGCGTAGAGCGCAGCGTTACTTGTGAAGAGCGCCAGAGTGCGACCGCCGGCAGCTGTCATGAGTGCTTCCATTTCGTCGTACAGAAATTCTTTGTACGCAGGTGACTTCACTTCGGGGAAGATGGGCGAGCAATAGAGAATGGAATTCTTCTCGTAATCAAAAGGACTGTCAACGGTCAGTACTTCGGTGCCCTCGATAGGTAGCCCAACACGTTCAGGCATCGAGTGGGGAACTGTCGCGGAGGTCAGGACAGCGGTGTGCTCATTCCACACATTGTTTGCGAGTACCTCGCCAATATGTAGGGGAGTGATGCGTAGGGACGGACGGTCTTCGCTTCCCTCGACGTAAGCCACATAGCCCTCGAAGGATCCGAGTGCAATGTCAAGACTCTCTGTGAAACGTGTCCCCTGGGTCTGGGCGCGATAGATGCGTTGCTGGGTTGGCTCGTTATCTGTCTTGAGTTCTCGAAGAGCGTTGATGAGAGAAGCAACTTCAATTCGAATAAGAGACATAATCTCGGTGATGATTGAAGGCAGAGGACGTTGAAGGCGATTGCCAACATGCGGACTGATTGCGCCAGAGAATCGAAGCCCAAGTTCTTCGAGTCGGTTAGTGACCATTGGGTCGGCGATCACCCGACGTACAGAAGATGCGAAAGAAGAGACTCGACCGTTTGTGAGTTGAATACCTACTGCATCGCTAAGGGAGGACTCCAACTGATGGGCTTCGTCAAAGATGACGATCTTGTGCTCAGGGAGAATATTGCCGCTGCTTGCGATGTGCGCGCCATACAACGCAATATTGACGACGACGACATTCGCTGTTGACGCTGAATCACGTGCGCGTTCAGCGAAACAGTTTGCCCCGACGGGACACTTATTCTTGCCTGGGCATTCATCAGTAGTCACGCTGACTGCTTGTTTCGCGCGATCGGATGGGATGCGTGTCAGTTCATCAAAGTCGCCGGTCTTTGTTTTCTTTGACCAACTGATGAGTTCATCAATCTCTTTGTTGACTCGATCGGACGTCTCTTCAAACTCAAGTTGTGCCGACTTATCGGCTCGCTCATTGATGCGTTGGAGACAGGCGTAGTTGCTGCGACCTTTGACCACAGCCCAGGTGAACGGTATGTCGAGATGTTTCTGCAATAAAGGAAGGTCATTGCTGTTCAGTTGATCTTGCAATGCCTTTGTCGCTGTTGCGACGACAGCAGTTTCCCCAGACAAGATCGCAGGGACCAGGTAGCCAAGTGACTTGCCTGTTCCTGTGCCGGCCTGAACGATAATGGAGCGTCCAGAAGCAAGTGACTCCGCAATAGCGTGAGACATGTCGATCTGGCCTTGGCGCTCCTCGGCTCCGTCAAAAGATGAAGTGACTTGGCGTAATGCTGCAATGGCTTCTTTGCCGGCGAGAGAACCACTCACGTAGGTGATTCCGAAAGGGATGCGAGCGCTTGATCAAATTCGAGGCGGTTGAAGTCGGGCCACGGGCGTTCTGTGAAATAGATGTGGGCACCTTTGATCTGCCACAGCATGAAATTGGAGATGCGAGCCTCACCAGAGGTGCGAACCAGTAGGTCGACGGGGGGCATGTGAGGGTCGTACAGATTTTCTTGGATAGCTGCGGGTGTGACAACACCTTGCTTCATGGCTTGGCGGGAGGCACGAACTAGTTCTGCACGACTGCCGTAATCGAAAGCGATGGTGACCGAGAGTCCTGTGTTTGTTGAAGTGTCGGCAATGGCCTTAGTGATTGCGCGTTGCACCAGGACGGGTGTCCGAGCGCCTTTTTCAAGAAAGGGACGACCGATCCAGCGAGTGCGGGCGTTATTGCGGTTCATCTCTTCTGTTCGTGAAAACAACTTGCGGTGGAGGGACAAAATATGTCGCACTTCGGTGCGTGGCCGCACCCAGTTTTCTGTCGAGAATCCAAAGGCAGTCAGCCAGCCGACTTTTCGGTCTGAGGCTGCCCGGACAATCTCTGCAAGAGCCTCTTCGCCAGCCGTGTGACCGTCTGTACGGGGCAGACCACGACGCCGAGCCCATCGTCCATTGCCATCCATAATGCAGGCCACATGCAGTGGGTCGGTTGCGTTGGCGGCGGACATGGTGTCACCACCCTAGTGAGGGGAGATGTCGCAGTTGTGTAAGCAATCGCGGTACCTCAACATGGGAGACTAAGAAGGTGACGACTTCAGTTGATCTTCAGCAGAACGGCTTAGACCATGTTGTCGTCTCGGCCGGCACCCCTGCGGAGTGGCTGGAGATGCATCAGGACGATTGGATGTCTCGTCTCAAGGCATTGGCGAAGGGGGCAGGCGTTGAGGGTGCTCACTGGGTGACCCTTCTGCCACATCATGGGGATGAATTCACTGATTCTGAGTTTGCGGAGTACACCCAGATGATGTCGGGTCTCCCACATCTCACAACAGTTGATGCGCTCCATGGCACGCGTTTTGTGTGGCAGATGGGAGAAGGGCCGCGCATCATTGTCGACCCTCGACCCGACGGTCACAGTAGATTCGCAGCAACTATTGAAGCGTTGCGTGTGAAGGGCATTGATCCTGATTCGGTTGATGACGTTCTTCTGTCAGATGCAATCCTGTTTCCTGCAGTGCAAGAACCCGACCTGGTGGTCGTGATGGGCCCAGCCAATCAGATTCCTGAATCGATGGTGTGGGAACTTGCATATAGCGAACTTGTTTTTATTGACTTGTCGTGGTGGGAGTTTGATGCGAGCCATTTAGAGCTAGCGATTGATGATTTCAATCGTCGCCATCGCCGCTTCGGTGGTCTTGACTCGTGAGTGTCTACCGCGACAACGCAGTGGTGCTGGGGTCGTACAAGTTTGGTGAAGCAGATCGAGTCGTTGTATTACTCACTGAACAGCACGGCAAGATTCGTGCAGTTGCAAAAGGTGTTCGTAAGACGAAGTCATCAATCGGTGCCCGCTTAGAGCCGATGAGTCACGTTGATATCTCATTACGAAGTGGTCGCGAACTTGACACTGTCGACCAAGTAAAACTGATCTACGCCCACCAACGCTTGCGTGATGACTTTGACAGATTGCGCCAAGGTCTTTCGATGGTCGAGGCAATGAACAAGATCACTCCGGATCGTGAGCCGGTGCAGCACTTGTATGAACTGTTGTCTCGGGCCCTCCATGCACTCGACGAACGTCCCGCTCCGTTGATGCTTGCGGCATTCTTCTGGCGGCTTTTGTCCATCGAGGGATACACACCTCAGTTGGATGTGTGTGTTGCCTGTGGTGAAGAGGGCGAACTTGTCTCGTTTGACGTAGTTGAGGGGGGCGCGCATTGCGGTTCGTGTCGTACTGGGGTGCCCATCTCTGCGCCGGCGCTCACCATTGTTCGACTCATCCTCGGTGGGAGAATGAATGAGGCATTGGCAATGCCAGAGTCCATGGCGGTCAACGAGGTCAATCATCTTGCAATGGAAGCGATGGAGGCTCATTTGGAGCGTCGCTTGAGAAGCCTCGGCGTGTTCGACCGTCACTTGTAGGCTTGTCTTCCTATGCCAGCCAAAGACCTCGACCAGATCGTTAATCTGTGCAAGCGCCGCGGGTTTGTGTACCCCAGTGCTGAGATCTACGGCGGGTTTCGCTCGTCGTACGACTACGGCCCCTTGGGCTCACTCATGTTGCGCAATGTCAAAGAATCCTGGATTCGCACAATGGTGCAGCAGCGCGATGACACAGTTTTGATTGATGCGGCGATTCTCGGACCACCACAGGTGTTTGAGGCTTCCGGCCATCTAGCCAACTTCTCAGATCCTCTGGTCGACTGCACGGTGTGTAAACGACGCTTCCGTGAAGACCACATTGAAGAGCGTGACTGTCCGCAAGGCAAGAAGGGCTGCGAGTTCACAGAGTCTCGTGCCTTCAACTTGATGTTCAAAACAACTGCTGGCCCAGTTGAAGGTTCTGGTGCGGACGTGTACATGCGTCCTGAAACTGCGCAAGGAATGTTCGTAAACTTCGCAAACGTGTTGCAGACCAGCCGCAAGCGACCACCATTTGGTATTGCTCAAGTGGGCAAGAGTTTCCGCAACGAAATCACTCCGGGCAACTTCATTTTCCGCACGCGTGAGTTTGAACAGATGGAAATGGAATTCTTTGTTCCACCGGCTGACGGTGCAAAGTGGTATGGGTACTGGTGTCAAGCGCGTCTTGATTGGTATGTCGAACTTGGTATTCCTCGGGAGATGTTGCGTATCCGTCCACACGATGATGATGAGTTGTCTCATTATTCGGCCGGAACAAGCGACGTTGAGTTCATGTTCCCGTGGGGCTGGGGCGAGCTTGAAGGTATTGCCCAGCGCACTGACTTCGACCTCACACAACATGCCAATGCCTCGGGACAGAAGTTGGACTTCTTTGATCAGGCAACGAACGAGCGCTACATCCCGTATGTCATTGAGCCAGCTGCCGGAGCAAACCGCACGATGGCAGCTTTCCTCTTGGCCGCATACGACGAAGATGTGGTGAACGACGAAGCACGTACTGTTCTTCGCCTGCACCCTCGCTTGGCTCCGTACAAGGTTGCTGTTCTCCCGCTTTCCAAAAAAGACACGCTGTCTCCTTTGGCACGCGAGATTTACGGCAAGTTGTCTCAGCGCTACATGTGTGACTACGACGAGACCCAAGCAATTGGTCGTCGTTACCGCCGACAGGACGAGATTGGTACTCCATTGTGCGTCACTGTTGACTTTGATTCGCTCGAAGACAATGCCGTGACCATTCGTCATCGTGACTCCACGGAGCAGGTGCGAGTTCCCATTGCTGACTTGTTGAATAACGTTTCTGACATTCTCGGCTTCTAATCACAGTGCCTTTGCGGTGTAGTTTGGTGACGTCGCCATAGTGGCGGTTGATGACAGATGGAGACATCATGAGCCAAGTAGTTGCACTCGTAAAGATGCCCGCCGCACCAGGCAAAGGTAAGGAACTGGCCGAGGCCATGAACTTCGCGCTTGAGAACGTGAAGTCGGAAAATGGCACCCGCTACTACATCATCCATGCTGACAATGCCAATGAAGATGTGTTGTGGATGTACGAGATGTACGAGACACAAGCTGACATGGATGCACATATGAGCTCCGACTGGTTCAAGCAATTGGGCCCAATGGTCGGCGGTCTCTTTGGTGGTGCTCCCGAGTTCCACATGTTGACACCTCTTGGTGGCAAGGGCTTCTAATCCTTTCGGATTGGATCATCGAATCTGATGGCCCGCACATACCTCGACAACATTCTCGACTTTCATCGTGCGCGTGCCGCATCAGATGATCGTTCGCTCGAATCCTTAATTGATGTTGCGCTGGGGTGCACGCCACCTCGTGGCTTTGCCCGCGCGATTTCAGCTACGCCTCATTTGGCTGTGATTGCAGAGATCAAGCGTCGGTCGCCTTCGAAGGGCGACTTGAACGCAGACATGGATGCTGCCGTTATGGCCAATAGCTATCAATCCGGGGGAGCATCGTGTTTGTCGGTACTCACAGATGAACCTCATTTCGGAGGTTCAGTGGAGGACCTTCAGTCCGCTCGCAATGCCTGCTCATTGCCGGTGATTCGAAAGGACTTCACAGTCGATGCACGTGATGTGTGTGATGCACGAATCATGGGCGCTGATTGCGTGCTGTTGATTGCAGCAGCTCTCAGCTCTGAAGAGTTGTCGGACTTCCTTGCATTGGCTCGCAGAATCGATATCGACGCATTGGTTGAAGTGCATGACGAAGCCGAACTGGCAGTAGCTCTTGATGCTGGTGCGAATCTCATTGGTGTGAACCAACGTGATCTGGTGACATTCCAGGTTGACCAAGAAAGAGCCGTCCGTATGGGCGGACTTATTCCCTCTCATCTAGTGAAAGTCGCTGAATCTGGCGTTCGAGGGAAAGCAGATGCTGTGGCATTGCGGGCTGCCGGATACGACGCAGTTTTAGTCGGTGAGCATTTGGTGACAGCCAGTAACCCGGCACAGGCGCTTACTGAACTGTGTGTTGATTAATTGCCTCATCAACCTTCTAAATAGGAGTACCGTGAATCTTGATGTTCGTCAAGATCTGTGGAATCACCAATGAAGATGATGCACTGCTAGCCGTTGCGCTTGGCGCTGACGCAGTGGGTTTTGTATTCGCCCCATCGGTTCGACAGATTGCTGTCCAGAAGGTCTATGACATCACTCGGCGCTTGCCGCCCGAGATACTGACCGTCGGAGTCTTTCGTGACGAGCATCCGAAGCGAGTCGTTGAGATGACCCAATCTGCAGGTCTCCGATGCGCTCAACTTCACGGTCATGAGAGCCCGGACGACGTGGCTTATGTATCTCGGCACATCAGAACTGTGATTAAGGCGGTAACGGCAGGCTCAGTTGATGCAGTGCGGGCATCTTCCTTCAATACATCGATGGTCCTTGTCGATGCTCCTGCCCCTGGCTCTGGAGAGGTCTTCGATTGGGGCCTTGCGGGCGAATTGCCTGAAGGTCTCAACATCATCCTCGCGGGTGGTCTGACACCCGAGAATGTGGCTTCAGGTATTACTCAGGTGCGGCCGTTTGGGGTTGATGTGAGCAGTGGCGTTGAAGCCTCGCCGGGTCGTAAAGACGCGATTTTAATGAAGCGTTTCATCGAAGCGGCTCGCCTGGCCGCTCCGGCCGACTACAACGGCGGGGAGAAAGCCCCCTATGACTGGATGCACGAGTAGAAGTCACTTGCAATCGGTAGAGGGATTTGCCTCGATTCGTGGTCAAATCTAGGTATGAGCATCTTGGTGACCCCTGGCGCCGACGGCCGATTCGGCGAGTTTGGCGGGCGATTCGTTCCAGAGACATTGATTCCTGCGTGTCAAGAATTGGAAGCTGCGTTCGTCGATGCTTGGGCGGATCCATCATTTCGCATAGAGCTCGATGAAGTCCTTCGTGAGTACGCGGGTCGGCCCAGCATGATTACCGAGTGTCACAACCTCAGTGAGCAACTTGGTATCCGTCTCATTTTGAAGCGTGAAGATTTGAATCACACTGGTTCGCACAAGATCAACAATGTGATTGGTCAAACTCTGTTGGCGAAGCGAATGGGTAAGAAGCGCATTGTTGCTGAAACTGGTGCTGGCCAGCACGGTGTTGCATCTGCAACAGCAGCTGCACTGATGGGTCTTGAATGCAAGGTGTACATGGGTGCTGTTGACGTTGCTCGTCAGGAACTCAATGTGTTCCGTATGAAGTTGCTGGGTTCAGATGTTGAAGCGGTGACCTCTGGTAGCCAAACATTGAAAGATGCAGTCAATGAGGCGATGCGCGACTGGGTGGCCACCGTTGAGAGCACGCACTATTGCCTCGGTTCGGTCATGGGTCCACATCCGTACCCGTACATGGTTCGCCAGTTCCACCGCGTGATTGGTGACGAGGCAAACGTGCAGTGCAATGATTTGCTCGGCACCAATCCAGACTTCGTTGTTGCATGTGTCGGTGGCGGCTCTAATGCGATGGGAATTTTCTCTGGCTTCGTCGATACACCTGCACGACTCATCGGTGTGGAGCCTGCAGGCGGTGCAGCAGTAGGTCGTGGTCAGCCAGGAGTCGTCCACGGCATGAAGAGTTACCTGATGCAAGACGAATATGGTCAAGTCGCAGAGGCGCACAGCATTTCGGCAGGTCTCGATTATCCAGGTGTTGGACCCGAGCATTCCTACCTTGCATCAATTGGTCGAGCCGAATACCCAACAGTCACCGATGATGAAGTCATCAGTGCCTTCCAGGTGATGTCGCGAGCCGAAGGAATTATTCCTGCACTCGAATGCGCGCATGCAATGGCGTGGATTATTCGCGAAGCTCCGAAAATGCAGGGCAAGACAGTCCTTATGAACTTGTCCGGCCGAGGCGACAAGGATGTTGGTCAGATGATGAACATTCTTGGCGGTATGAAGTGAGCGGACGTCTAGAGGCTGCGTTACGTGCCCGTATCGATGGTGGCGGGAAGTGTCTTGTCCCGTACATCACGGGCGGATACCCCGGTTGGGTGGAGTCGATTCGTGCCTGCGCTGCCAATGGTGCCGATGCAATTGAAATTGGGATTCCTTTTTCCGATCCAGTGATGGACGGCCCCATCATTCAGCAGGCTTCCCAAGTGTCGTTGGATGCGGGTACAACCCCCATCTCAATTCTGCATGAGGTTCGTACTCTCGACGTGGGCATTCCTTTGGCAGTGATGTGTTACTACAACACCGTGTTTCATGCCGGAGATAAGCGGTTTGCCTCGGACCTTGCAGCTGCTGGTATTTCCGCCGCCATTATCCCTGACCTCCCATTGGAAGAGTCGGGTCCGTGGACCGTTGCCGCTGATGAAGCTGGGATTGAAACGGTCATGCTTGCCGCCCCTACGGCCCCTGATGAGCGTTTACCGCGCGTGACAGAACGTGCCCGTGGTTTTGTGTATTCAGTTGGTCTGCTTGGAGTAACAGGCGAGCGCTCAGCACTTGCGGGCACTGCAACAGCGTTGGCTGCTCGCGTGAAAAAGGTGACAACCAAGCCAGTTCTTGTCGGAGTCGGTGTTTCGAATGCAGAGCAGGCAGTCGAAGCGAGTCGGGTTGCTGATGGTGTGATCATGGGTGCATCAGTGGTGCGCCGGATGATCGAAGGCGGCCCTGATGCCGTAGGTGCATACGTACGCGAAGTGCGTGAGGCGCTCGACTCGACCAAGTGGTGAGATGAGCATCTTCGGCGGTGACACGTGTGAGCTGTGTGACGCAGCTCGAATGTCTGAGTGGTTCTACGAGGACGACGAATGCTGGATTGCGGAATGTGAGTCGTGTGCCGTGCCAATGGTTGTGTGGCGCGAGCATGATGCCAATCCTTCAGACGAAGTAAAGATTCGTCTCCATGAGAAATTGGAAAAGGTTGTTGAGGAGTTCTTCGACTTTGAGATGCGAATCGACAACAACATGCGAACTATCCCGGACCACTACCACGCTCACGCACGTCCGAAGGGCGGCTTCTATGGGTACGGGTTGCGTCGCGCCAAGTAATCTTTTGGGATGTTGAAGCAAGGCTCCAAAGCACCAAAAATTGAGTTACTGGACCAGAATGGCAAACCCTGGTCGCTTGCTGCGCAGGGCAAGAAGAAGGTCCTTGTGTACTTCTATCCGAAGGCCGACACGCCAGGATGCACGACACAGTCGTGTGCGCTTCGAGACATCAAGCCCGATATTGGTCGCACAGCGATCATTGGTATCAGTCCTGACAAGCCAGAGAAGCAGAAGAAGTTTGATGACAAATACGAACTCGGATTCCCACTGCTAGCAGATACCGAACACACAGTTGCTGAAGCTTTCAAAGTCTGGAAAGAGAAGTCGATGTACGGCCGCAAGTACATGGGTATTGAGCGTTCGGCATTTCTGATTCAAGACGGCGTAGTTCTAGAAGCCTGGTACAAGATCTCTCCTGCGGACACTCCGAAGAACCTCTTGAAGGCACTTGGAAAATGAGCGACTTTCCAGCACCCGTTGATGTGCTCCCGCATCGTTCGCCTTTTCTCTTCATTGATCGCATTAGCGCCTTAGAGCCTGGTGTGAAGGCAGTGGGCCATTGGCATTTAACTGGCGATGAGTGGTTCTTCTCTGGACACTTCCCGGGTCGTCCTACTTTGCCTGGAGTCCTGATGTGTGAGGCAATTGCTCAACTTGGTGCGTATGCACTGCTTGTGAAGCCAGAGTTCTCGACGAAGTTGCCATTGTTTGGTGGAATTGATGGCGCCCGTTTTCGTCGCCAAGTGGTTCCCGGTGATGAATTGGAACTGCAGGCGGATTTGGGTCGCATTAGTGCACGTGCTGGAAAAGGATCTGGACGAGCACTGGTCAACGGTGAAGTTGCGTGCGAACTTGACCTGATGTTCGTTTTCGCCGACCGCTAAAGGTAAGGCAAGCGCTACGAGCGCGCCGACTAAGACGCTGGCGCGATGATGATGGACCCGTTGTGTCCACCAAAACCAAAGTTATTGGAGATGGCAGGGCCGGGAGTCCACTCACGTCCTTCACCGATGACGAGATCAATGCTCATCGAGGGATCAAGAACAGTGGTGCCAGCAGTCGGCGGAATGATCTTGTGTTGAAAGGAGAGGAGCACTTGCGCTGCTTCAAGAGCTCCAGCTGCACCGAGTGCATGACCTGTGACGCCTTTGCCGCTTGTGACTGGAACAGCCTTTGCTCCGAAAACCTCTGTAACAGCCTGTGCTTCGGCTGCGTCGTTGAGTGGCGTAGAAGTGCCATGCGCATTGACCAAAGCGATATCGGCGGGAGACAGTCCTGCTTCATCCAGCGCAAGATGAATGCACTTGATAGCTCCGGTGCCGCCAGGTGATGGTGCAGTGATGTGGTGAGCGTCAGCGTTGCTACCAGCGCCAAGAATCTCTCCGAGAATGGTTGCGCCACGAGCAACTGCCAAGTCGTATCGCTCGAGAATAAACACGGCTGCGCCCTCTCCCATGACGAAGCCATTACGACGTTCGTCGAAGGGCATTGATTCGCCAGTTGATGACAAAGCGGTCATATTGCCGAAGCCTGCAAGAGAAGTTGCTGTTGCTGCGCATTCAGAACCACCGGATGCCACTGCGTCACAACGACCCCATGCAATCAAACGTGCTGCATAGCCGAGGGCATGCGTACCTGCAGCGCATGCTGTACAGATTGTCTCGTTGGGGCCCTGAAGCCCATACTTCATTGAAATAGCTGCACCCGATGCATTGGCCATCATCATGGGAACAAGGAATGGGGAGACGCGTCGGTCACCCTTGTCGAGACGGATTTGAATCTGCTCTTCGAGAGTGTGCAATCCGCCGATACCAGTAGCAAAGATGGTGCCGAAGCGTGAGGGGTCAACGCCGATCTCGCCAGCTTGTTCAAATGCTTCGGCGGCGGCAGCCAAAGCAAACTGTTCAACTCGATCAGCGCGGCGAGCTTCCTTCGGTCCGGGGAAATACGGAAGCGGATCCCAATCGTCGACTGTGAGTGACGTGGTGCCATTAATTCCAGGTCCGAACAGACCCTTCCAATAGTTCTCTTTGCCGTGACCACATGGCGCGACAACGCCAAGACCAGTAATCGCGACGCGGTGTCCTGCGCCAATCATGTCGGGGGAGTAGTCCTAGTTAGAGCTTGCCGGTGATGATGGCAAAGGCTTGACCGACGGTGGTGACGTCAGCGAGTTCTTCTTCTGGCACTTCAATGCCGAATTCCTCTTCAAGTGCCATCACGAGTTCAACAACGTCAAGTGAATCGGCGTCCAAGTCATCAGCAAAACTTGCTTCCATGGTGACCTTTGATGCGTCAACGGACAATGTCTCCACTGCACACTTCACAAAACGATCAAAATTTTCGTTGCTCATAATTTCTCCTTGAATTGAGTTCTATTTTCGCACAATGACATTAGTCAAGATGGTGTTTTGAAGGGTCTAGTGACCCATACCTAAGCCGCCATCAACAGGAATCACTGCTCCGGTGATGTATGCGCCGTCATTGCCTGCGAGAAATGCCACAACACCAGCGATTTCTTCTGGAGTCGCCATTCGGTTGAGGGGAACTGCCGATGTCAATTCCTTCAGTCGTTCCTCGCCAAGGGCGGCTGTCATATCGGTGGCAACCGGGCCTGGTGCCACAACGTTCACAGTGATGCTGCGGGAGCCGAGTTCGCGAGCGAGTGACCGAGCGAAACCAACAAGCCCCGCCTTTGAAGCCGCGTAATTTGCTTGCCCAGCGGAACCGAGTAGTCCGACGACCGAGGACATCAAAATGATGCGACCCTTGCGTGCTTTCAGCATTCCTTGCGTTGCACGCTTTACCACGCGGAAAGCCGCGGTGAGATTCGCATCGACAACATTTGAGAAATCTGCTTCGCTCATACGAAGGAGCAGGGTGTCCTTTGTGATGCCGGCGTTTGAGACCAAAATCTCAACGGGACCAAAATGTTCTTCCACTGCTTTGAATGCAGCATCCACTTGAGCAGTGTCGGTCACATCGCATTTCACACCGAAGAATTCTGATGGTGGAGGTGACGAGTTATATGTGACGGCAACCTTGTCACCAAGTTGAGCAAAACGTTGAGCACACGCCAGACCAATGCCGCGTGAACCACCGGTAATCAGTACAACGCGACTCATTGCGCGCCCCATTCAAGGATTGCACTTGCAGCAGTCATCCCTGCTCCGAATCCCACAAGGAGAACGAGGTCTCCTTGTTTTGGTTTCGTCTGATTGAAATTTCCAAACAGTGCAAGCGGGATCGAAGCTGAAGACGTATTTCCTGTTTCGTGAATAACGACGGATGCGCGCTCCATAGGGATACCTAGACGATCGCAGGCTGCGGTAATAATGCGAATATTTGCTTGGTGAGGAACTATGACATTGATCTGGTCTGCAGTAACTCCGGCATGGACCATCGACTTTTGAGCGCTATCAACCATGATGCGGACTGCACGTCGGAAAACTTCTTTTCCATCCATATGCAAAGTCTCGCCAATGTTTGAATAGAGAATATCTTCGGCGGAACCATCTGCATCGAGATCCCATCCAAGAAGCTGCCCATGACCACTTGTGGCCTCGAGAACCGCCGCACCAGAGCCATCAGCAAACAGAATGGCCGTGTTGCGATCGGTCCAGTCGGTGATACGACGCAATGTGTCTGTTCCGATGAGAAGCACCCGCTCTGCACCCATTGCAATGAGCCCGTGAGCATTGACGAGTCCGTAGACAAAGCCTGAACATGCAGCGTTGATGTCAAATGCACCGCAACGAAGTCCCAATGCGTTCTGCACAGTCGCAGACGTTGCGGGAACGGTGCGATCTGGTGTCGTTGTGGCAAGAACAAGTGCGTCGATGGACGTCGGATCAATGCCGGCCATTTTCAGGGCCGCCCCTCCGCTCGTAATGCTGAGTTCAGCAGTGGAGCCTCCGATGTGTCGACGATGGATTCCAGTTCGCTCGCGCACCCACTCATCGCTTGTGTCGATTGTCTTCGCCAAATCATCGTTTGTAACTGTCTCGTGGCCGAGTGCTGTGCCCCAGCCTGTGAAGCGGGCGCCACGGACATGTGCGGGAATCTTGGGCATGTGATCCTTTGCGTTCTAGACCGAGCGAAGCCAGGCAATTGGCTGATGAGTGGTCACTCGTTCGCCTTCAACTGCGATGAAGTTTTGGACGACTCCAGCAAACGGTGAGCGAACTTCTGATTCGCCGACAACACCAATGACGTGACCAACATTGATGAGGGATCCAACTACCACGGAAGATTCTGGCGAGAAAACACCTGCAGATGGGCTAACAACTAAACGCTCGACTGCAAAGAGATGCTCACCTTCAAGCTGTGCGCCACCTGTTGGAGAAGATGCATTCACCCATTCGATGAGCTTGTCGAGTTCATCTGGGGTCGAGACGGTGATGGTGCGGGCATCATCGACCGTCCTCTTGGCCATACCTGTGAGGACGCCGCCTGGTCCTAATTCAACAAATCCGGTGACACCGAGTTCCTGCATGGTGAGCAAACAATGCTTCCATCTCACGGGACTGGACAATTGTGCAGAAAGAAGGGATGACCATTCTTCGCCTGATGAATGTGCAATTGCGTCAACATTCGAGATGACAGGAACTTCTACGTCACGTGGTGCGGCCAGAGCGATTGCCTCTCTGAGTCGCTCCCGCGCCGCAGTCATAAACGGCGTGTGGAATGCGCCAGAAACCTGAAGAGGCATGATCTTTTTTGCTCCAAGTTCCTTGGCATGTTCGCCTGCGGAGGCAACACCTGCTGGTGAACCAGCTATGACAACTTGGCCAGGTGCATTGAAGTTGGCCACCCATACGTCAGCGTCGGCTCGACGACATGCAACTTCAACGAGATCGTCATCGAGACCTAGGACAGCGGCCATTGTTCCTGGGCTAGCTAGGCCTGCCTCATGCATGGCATCTGCGCGTTCGACAACAAGACGAACTCCGTCTTCAAAAGACAAAGCGCCAGTAGCGGTCAATGCGGTGTACTCCCCAAGGCTGTGACCAGCACAAAAACTTGGCTCGATGCCTAGTCGTTCTACCGCGTCAAGCACCATAAGTGAGGAGACAAAAGTGGTGAGTTGAGCATTGCGTGTGTCCTTGAGTACTTCAGCATCTGCGTCAAGCAGAAGAGCACCGACGTCTCGACCGGCTACCTCTGAGGCTTCATCGACCAATTCCCAACTGTCATGGCCTACCCATGGGCGACCCATCCCAGGTCTCTGGGATCCTTGGCCAGGGAAAGTGAACGCAAGCATGGTGAAAAAACCTTAGACGGGAGCATGGTGGGGAGACTGTTACCACTTAGTAGGTCGTGAGCCGTGTTGGACGATACGCTCATTCGTTCCTGGCCCGAGTGGCGGAATGGCAGACGCGACGGACTCAAAATCCGTTGTCCGGAAGGGCGTGTGGGTTCGAGTCCCACCTCGGGCACCCAGGTGATTCATACACTTGCTGTATGGGTCAACGATTTCTCCACAGACGCCTGTCCTCGGCCTCTGCTCGGCTCAAGGAATTGCAGACGGAATTGTTGGTCGTAAAGGACCAGATGTCCCATCTTGTCGACGAGGCTGATGAGCTTTCCCTCCGTGCTCTGGTGTCGGAGACCCCCTTGGCTGACCAGGAATACCGTGAGGCCAAGCGGCATGCGGACACAATTGTGAGGCACCACGACCAACTGGTGGTTGAAATTGCTGAGACACAGGCAAAGATTGATGATCTGCTCGACCGAATGAAGGAGTCCACCCGATGAGTATTCGTGTTGTGATTGCTGAGGATGAGGCGATCATTCGCCTTGACTTGAAAGAGACTCTTGAAGAAGAGGGCTACATCGTTGTTGGCGAGACCGGTCGTGGCGATAAAGCCGTCGACCTTGTCCGTGAACACAGGCCTGACTTAGCAATTCTGGATATCAAGATGCCGGGTATGGACGGACTGGAAGCGGCGCGACTGATCACCAAAGATCGCATTTGTGGAGTTCTCGTTCTCACCGCATTTAGTCAGCGGGAAATTATTGAAGAAGCACGCGACGCTGGTGCACTTGCTTATTTGGTGAAGCCGTTCCAGAAGAGTGATCTGATTCCTGCGATCGAAGTCGCCATTGGTCGCTTCCGAGAGATGCAGGCTCTGAATGGTGAAGTTGAAATTCTTGGTGAGCAACTTGAGGCTCGAAAATCAATCGACAGAGCCAAAGGCATTCTCATTGATCAGTTCAAGATGTCTGAAGCTGATTCGTACGGTTTCATCCAGCGTGGTGCGATGAACCACCGCACGACGATGAAGGCTGTTGCCGACATGGTTGTGTCTGGTGAGCTTCGTCCGGAATAACTCGTAGATAGGGGAGCAACATGCTTTTGATGGCTCTCGATGGAAACTCGCTCGCGTATCGAGCCTTCTTTGCTCTTCCAGACGACATGACGAATGCCAGTGGGCAAGTCACGAACTCGGTGTATGGCTTTACGACGATGTTGTTGACGTTGGTGAAAGACCACAAGCCTGACGGTATTGCTGTGGTTTTTGACCGTCCGGAACCAACGTTTCGCCATGAGGCAATTCCCGAATACAAGGCGCAGCGAGATAAAGCGCCAGAGATCCTGATTCAACAGTTGGGAATTATTCGCGAACTTCTTGATGCGATGGGAATCAAATGGTTTGAACTTTCTGGCTTCGAGGGTGATGACATCATTGCGACACTTGCAACTCATGCGAATGATCAGGGTCACGACATCATCGTTGTGACAGGGGATCGCGATAGCTATCAGTTGGTTCAAGATCCTCATGTTCGAGTCCTCTACAACAAGCGCGGTGTCAGCGATTACGCGCTCTATGACGAAGCAGGAATTCTTGAGCGAACTGGTGTAACTCCAGCGCAATACGCCGACTACGCGGCACTTCGCGGTGACCCAAGTGACAATCTTGATGGCATCCCAGGCGTTGGCGAGAAGACAGCTGCGAAGCTGATCAATCAATACGGCAATATTCACGACGTCGTTGCAGCCGCCGAGGCGCAAACACCCAAACTGAAGGCCGGATTACTTGAGCACGGTGAGCGTGTTATTCGAAATGCCGCGATCATGGTTCTGAAGCGTGATGTACCACTTGAGATTGATCTAAATGCTCTTTCTCCAGTTCCCGATGTCGGTGCGACGATGAAGATGTTTGAATTCCTTGAGTTCAAGACAATGGGCCGGCGCCTGAACGACACAATCAGAAACAACGGATGGTCAACGCGCGGTGAAGAGATTGATATCTCTATTTCCGAAACGCCATCGGTGGTTGTCACTTTGAATGATGTTGAGGTTCTCGACACTGAGGCGAAGGCTCTTGGTGCGCTTTCGTCACTGATTGAGTTGACGATCTCCGCGCGTTTTGTTGGAGAACCTGGGCGATCAGAAGTAGAGGGCCTGGCGATTGTGTTAGATGCTGGCCGTGGTTCAGTTGCTTATCTACCGCGTGAAGTTTTCCTGACCGAGAAGGTGTCGCGACTTTTGTCTGCTGCACCCTCAGTCGTCATGCATGATGCGAAGAGTGTGATGCGATCGTTGCTTTCGGATGGTATTGATATCACTGCTCTTCGACTTGATACATCAATTGCGGCGTATCTGATTGATCCCTCCCGTTCGAGTTACTCATTGTCAGATGTCTCGTTGTCTTACTTGGGTTCTGCACCTTTAGCAGGTGTGGAAACGTCTGGGCAGTTCGATTTTGGTGGCGAATCGAATGATGACAACGTGCGAGCTACGTCTGAGGCGGCCCTTTTTGTTGCTGCTTTGAAACCTGTTCTCACGACAAAGTTGAAGGATATTTCGAATACCGATCTGTACAACAAGATGGAAAATCCTCTTGTGCACGTGTTGGCAAAGATGGAGAGTGTGGGAGTCGGAGTTGACCGTCGTGCGCTTGAGGTCATTCGTGACCGTCTCGCAGAAGAGACAACAACGCTTGCTGCGACATTGCGGACAATCGCTGGACGGGAATTCAATGTGAATTCCCCAACCCAGTTACGTGAAATTTTGTACACCGACAAGGGTTTGACTCCCGGCAAGAAAACTAAAACGGGGTACAGCACCGATGCGGCAACCCTCGAGAAGCTTCATGATGAGTGGCCTGAGTTCATCGGTCCACTTTTGCGATATCGCGAGATTGAGAAACTTCGTTCAACGTATGGCGAAGGATTACTCAATGAAATTGCATCCGATGGTCGTATTCATGCAACCTTTAATCAAACTGTCGCGCGCACAGGACGCCTCAGTAGCGATAAGCCGAACTTGCACAACATTCCAGTTCGAAGTGATGAGGGCCGGGTCTTCCGCACTGCTTTCGTAGCGCCTCCGGGTTGGTCCCTACTTGTCGCCGACTACAACCAAATCGAACTCCGATGTATTGCTCATCTTGCGAATGATCCGGGACTCGTTTCCGCGTTTCAAGCAGGAGAAGACATTCACACATCAACTGCGGCTCGAGTGTTTGGTGTGAAGCCCGAAGACGTGTCCCATGATCAACGTTCAAAAGCGAAGATGGTCTCGTACGGTCTCGCCTATGGCATGGAGGCTTATGGTTTGAGTCAACGTCTTGCAATCCCTGTTCCTGAGGCAGCAGGAATTCTTGACGCTTACTTCGAAGCGTTCCCCAATGTGAAGCAGTACATGGATGATGCAATTCATC
>JBILBZ010000065.1:0-7948 GCA_044353425.1 Ilumatobacteraceae bacterium
TCCAAGGGAACTTGCAACGCCACCCGTCACGAAAATGTGCTTTGGCATTGCTTCTCCCGCCAGGTCGTAACCGCTAACGGGATATCAGCATAACCGATGTGAAGCGGTCGCTGAGAATCCCCTAACGGGACTTGCCTTTGGCCTTCTTTGAAGGAGGAACATCGGTTCCCAACGATGTCAAAAGGTCTCGAGCATGGGCAATCGCAGATTCATCGGCTACACCGCCTGACAACATTCGAGCAATTTCTGCAGGCCGTTCATCTGCGACGACAGGCGACGCTGAACCGTAAGTCTTATTCGACTTGACAGTTTTTGACACCGAGATCTGATGATGTGCTGATGCTGCCACCTGCGCAAGGTGAGTCACGGCAAAGACTTGATGTGCTGTACCTAACTCGCGCAATGCTGAGGCAACAGCAACAGCCGCAGCACCACCGATGCCCGCATCCACTTCGTCAAAGACCATTGTTGCTGGGTCCCCAGTAAGAACCAGACGGAGAGACAACATCACACGCGCAAGTTCTCCGCCACTCGCCACCTTGGTGAGCGGTTGTGGAGCGCTTCCTGGGTTCGCAGCCAACATGAACACCACGGATTCACCGGCGGGATCTGATTCAGCGGCTCCCACCGATACCTGAACCGCGGCATTCGGCATCGCTAACAGACGCAAGCGCTCTTGGACAGCAGCACCCAGCGCAGGAGCTGCAGTTCGGCGTAGGTCCCCGACGCGCAATTGAGCCACCTTGAGCTCTGTCAGAGCCTTCTTCTTAGCAGTCTCTAATTCCTGCACCCGTTCGGCATACCCGGTGAGTTCATCGAGTCGGATACGGGCCTCTGCTCCGAAGGCCACGACATCTTCCAGAGAATCACCGTACTTACGCATGAGGTCACGTAACGACTGTCGCCGCAACCGAATGAACTCCAGGCGCTCGGGATTCTCTTCTGTTCCTTCGGCTGCAGTTCGAAGTGCATGAGAGAGGTCTTCGACCTCAGCCAACAATGCATTCAACCGGTCCGAAATCGATGACATCGACGACACATTTGTCAAGACACGAATGGCTTCACCAATCTTTTCGATCGCCGCACCATCATCTGACAACAACGTTGTCGCCTTCCAGAGCGATTCCTGATGACGAACAACATCAGCCAAGAGATCCTCTTCTTGTGAGAGCTCACCATCTTCGTCTGGCCCGCTAATCGCAACAGTTTCAATTTCTTCGCACTGAAATGCGAGGAGGTCCAATTCTCTCGCACGAGATTTCTCGTCGCCACCCAATGCCGCCAACATCGCATCAAGTTGAGTGACGGCTTCTCGAGCTGCGCGTAAATCTGACAGATCAATCGATGCATACGAGTCCAATGAGTCTCGCTGCACCGCTGCAGTCATCAATCTTTGATGGGCGTGTTGACCGTGAATATCAACAAGTTCTTCGCCATACTCACCCAACGACGTCACAGTGGCCATGCGACCATTGATATACGCACGACTGCGACCTTCACGATGGATGGTGCGACCAAGAATGATCTCTTCTTCTTCCCCATCAGCCCCCACACGTACGAAGCGCGCTTCAACATGGGCCTCTTCGGCGCCATCTCGGATGACAGAAGTTTCTGCTCGACGTCCACACACAAGGTTGATTGCTTCCACCAGCATGGTTTTGCCAGCACCTGTTTCGCCAGTGAACGCAGTAAACCCATTTTGGAATGAGATACGAGACGATTCGATGATCCCCAAGTTTTCAATCGAAAGTTCGACAAGCATTATCGATCGCTCAATCCAAACTTGCTCTTCAGAATCTGATGGAAACGGCGCTCTTCAAACCTCATAAATCGAGCGACTTCTGGCGCTGCGCGAACTTCAACAACATCATTTGGATGCAATGTGTGCACGAGATCTCCGTCTATGGCGACGTTGACCTGACGATGGCCGAGAACTTCGATGCGAGCGACCTCAGAACCATCTAACACCATTGATCTGTCGAACAACATGTGCGGCGATACAGGCGTCACCAGCATTGCTCGAAGGCGTGGAGACAAGATTGGACCACGAGCAGACATTGAATACGCAGTGGAACCAGTGGGAGTTGCAATGATCAGCCCATCGGCTGCATACGTCGTGAAGTCAGCTTTATCGATGTCAACACCAAGGCGAACGGTGTGTCCAGTCTCGCGCTTTTCGATCACAACCTCGTTGAGCGCAAGAAGGTTTGCAAGACGAGCCCCGTTTGACCAGATTGCAACCTCCAACAACATGCGATCATCGAAATGAAAGTCAACACCCTCAGAACCGGTGCGCCAAGAATCAAGAGAGTCAAGTAGGGCTTCAGCTTCCACAGCTGCCAAGTACCCCAATTGTCCAAGATTGACGCCGATAATCGGAACCTGTCGACCAGCAAGCGTGCGCACAGCTCGCAGCATTGTGCCATCGCCACCAACAGAGACAAGAACGTCAACGTCCCCCGAATCCCCCGCCAGCACATGTGGCGAATTCACAGCAGCCAAGTCGGCCGCATCCACCACAGTGCCGATGTCATGCTTCAACGCCCAATCGGCCACCTGACGAGCCACTTCTAAGGCATCTGGTCGAAACCGATGAACAGCAATGCCGAGGCGAGTCATGTCTCATAACCTACGGAAGAGGTGCGGCATTCAACGAACATCAAGAATTCCGTATTTCCCTCGGCCCCCTTGATCGGCGACTCCACGAGCCCTAAAACAGTTCCACCAAGGCTTTCCACACATTCCTGGACTGTCTGGATGGTCTCTGCGTGAATGTCGGGATCCGTGATGACACCCTTACCCCGCGAGACCTCAACGCGCCCGGCTTCAAACTGTGGCTTCACCAGTAACAGCATC
The DNA here is from genome assembly GCA_044353425.1 of Ilumatobacteraceae bacterium. Lineage (GTDB taxonomy): Bacteria > Actinomycetota > Acidimicrobiia > Acidimicrobiales > Ilumatobacteraceae > UBA2093. Next base: position 2,857 of record JBILBZ010000065.1, read on the forward strand.
TGGGTAGAAGAGAATGTCTCTTCGGGCGTCACCACATTCATCAACGCTGGAAGCACTTTGGTGAGCGAGATGAACGACAAGTCGGCAACCAAAAGAGAACACGGGAATGGCATGTCGACAGGCAGAATCTCTCGCACGTTGACTCCGTCGCGCCAATCCACTCTTGTGTCAGCCTTGATGCGCTCATGCAACTGATTGCGACCTACATCAACTGCAAAGACTCGTTTTGCACCACGCTGAAGAACACAATCAGTGAAGCCTCCTGTTGAGACGCCAGCATCCATTACAGAGCGACCCTCAACATCAACCCCAAAAGAATCAAGTGCGTGACTCAACTTCTCACCGCCACGACTCACAAACTTCTTTTCAACGACGACGGCGATGGGTTCATTTGTCGCAACCATGCGCGACGACTTATCTGCAAATGAACCGGAGACCGTCACATGACCCGCATCAATCAAGCGCGACGCCTCAGAACGGCTCTCTGCGAGACCTCTCTTCACAAGAGCAGCGTCGAGTCGCATTCGCACGCCCTCATCGTACTCTGGCGTCTTCGTTGTGGTCAGTTGTTCAGAAGTCGATCAGCGACTCCCGCCAGGGAATCTTCCACAATCTCTGCATCAACGCCTGCAGCTGCCGGAGTCATGCCACTGAGAACCAATGCATATGCACACCCAATGGTGCGAGCAAAGGCGCCATCCGTTTCGGGCATGTCACCTACCATCACCATTTCGTTTGCGACGATTTCTGGGCACATCGCAAGTACAAGTTCTGCCATTGGTTGATGTGGCTTCCCTGTCACCAGCGCCTGCTTTCCCGTTGTCTTTTCAACCGCAGCCAAAATTGCACCACCGCCTGGGATTGGTCCTTCAGGCGTTGGATAATTCGGGTCATTGTTGGATCCAATCAACACTGCACCACCGCGCACAGCAGTGAGCGCATCAGACAACACCTGGAAATCGAACTCACGATGGAATCCCACCACAACAGCATCAAATAGGCCGCCTGCCTGACGTTCGATATACGGCACCACAACTTGTCCTCCGGCCAGTTTCACTTCCTCAATCAAACCTTCTCCGCCGCACACCATGACGCGCCAACCGGACTGAATAGCAGTCGCTGCCGACATTGCTGAAGTGACGACATCGCCTTCAGCATCAATCCCGATTCGACCCAACGCCTCTATCTGTTGACGTCGTGTTGAGAAGGAATTATTCGTCACGAATAGAACCCGAATGCCAGCTGCGCGGAGACGCTTGATGGCATCCACCGCCCCTGCGATGGGCTCGTGCGCCAACCACACCACCCCGTCTAGGTCGCAGAGGACAACTTTGGTGGACAGGGTTTTGCTCATCGCCTCTAATCCTGCCACCCTTGTAGCCGTGCCACGATTCGAACCATTTCCCGCCCTTCGCTACTCCACCCATGCAAGCACCGACATCACTTCGTTGACTTCTGCTCCATACGACGTATTCGATGAAGATCGTCGCGGGGAATACGCAGCAATGAACACCAACAATGTCGTTCTCGTGGATTACCCAATCGAAGCCGATGGCGCCAGCCGATATGACAAGAGTGCATCGGCGCTCAAGAAATGGATAACAGATGGCATTGTCGTCCAGGATTCAGTGCCCACCTTTTCCATCTATCGCATGACATTCACTGATGAGGCGGGCAGAACTCGCACCACTATCGGAGTCATCGGTGCACTAGAAGTCGTTGATGAAGGTGCAGGCGGAGTTCTCCCCCATGAACGCACAACTCCGAAGGCAAAGACAGATCGTCTCGATCTCACGCGCGCCACACAGGCAAACCTCAGCCCTATTTGGGGACTCTCACTAACGCAAGGACTTACCGATGCGTTGATCGAGCCTGCCGTCGTCGTCGCTGAATGCACCGATGAAGAAGGTGTCCAACATGTTTTGGAACGAGTCGAAGACCCAGACCGCATTGCGCGAATTTCAGAGCTGGTTTCAGCAAACCCAGTCCTCATCGCAGACGGACACCATCGTTACGCAATCAGTCGGACCTACCGAGATGAAGTTCGAGCAACCGGCGGACCAGCAGATGCCGAGCTCACAATGACTTATGTCGGTGAGCTAGTTCAGGAACAACTCAGCGTTGCGGCAATTCATCGTTTGTACGACATCTCCCCACAAACTCTCCTGACAGCACTGACACAGTTCTATGACGCGTCAGATGCAGGTACGGTCGGAACTCACACCATTAGCGAGATGGACTCTAAGGGGTGCCTCTGCTTGGTATCCCCAGATGGGTCTGGCACGTATCTCACACCGAAAGAAGATGCTTTGGCCAGTGTTCGAGCTCTCGACAGTTCTCGCTTGGAACATGCACTGAGCACAGTCGAGCACACGGTGTCATATCAGCACGGGGTGAAAGAGATTCTTGGCAAAGTCTCAAGCGGTGCATTCGGAGCAGCAATTCTTATTCGACCAGTGTCACTACAAGAGATTCGTCGCACGGCAGACACCGGCGAGCTCATGCCACCAAAATCAACTTTCTTCACACCAAAACTGCGAACAGGAATGGTGATGCGACCCCTGCGTTAGGGGCACCAACTCAGGTGTTTGACGCTGCGCAGATGCTTGCAATAGATGCATCTAAAGCGGCATTGAACTCTGCGTCTGACTGCTTTGCTGAGAGCCCCTCAGTGAGCGCACGAGAGAAGCTCGCGATGACGCCCTTGTTACGCGACAAACGTGCATTGGACTCTTCGCGGCTGTATCCACCAGACAATGCAACAACACGCAGAACGCTTGGGTGAGCAACAAGTTCGCTGTAGAAGCCATCGGTTTCAGGAAGAGTGAGCTTGAGCATCACTGGCTGATCTGCAGGCTGCTTATTGAGTTCTGCGAGAAGAGATTCCTTCAAGATAACTTCAGCCTCAGCCTTGCTTGGGCTATTGATGTCGACTTCTGGCTCGATGATGGGAATGAGCCCTGCAGCCAGAATCTGACGACCTACAGCGAACTGCTGGGCAACAACTTCCTGAATACCCGCCTTGTTCGCAACCTTGATGACCGAACGCATCTTTGTTCCAAAGATTCCGTTGGCTACAGCCTTCTTCAACAGCGCATCCAGATCAGGGTTTGGCTTCATGACCTGAACACCGTTTGCCTCATCAGCAAGGCCCTTGTCGATCTTGAGGAAAGGGAGAACCTTCTTGGTGTTCCAGAGGTAGGAGGCTGCACCAACACCTTCAACCTGACGATCCATCGTGCCTTCAAACAGAATCGCTCCAAGCACACGGTCTCCTCCAAAGGCTGGACTTGTCATCATGCGGGTACGCATGCCATGAATGAGGTCAAACATCTGCTCATCACCTGAGTACTCATTTTCTTCGATGCCATAGAGCATGAGAGCCTTTGGAGTGCTGCCGCCGCTCTGATCGAGTGCGGCAATGAAGCCCTTGCCGGAGCGCATATGTTCGATTTGTTCGCTATTCATGACGTGTTGTTCCCTTTCGCCGAGTCCAACACTAGTCAGCCATCGAGAAACGCAAGGATGTTCTCGGTGGCTGCTCCGACTGCTTTTCGTACCTGTGCCCGACGTCTCACGGGGATCACGGACTGAGCCACGACTTCCGTCCGGCTGGCTACAGAAGCACCTGACCGAAAGAAGCGCCGACGAACTAAACCAACGACACAGACTTCTGCGCCCACAACAGCAGCCTCAGTTTCACCTTCAAGCGATATCGGTACCGATACCCGACCAGTACTCGTCACCGTTGCAATATCAAAAGTAGAGACAACAGATCCCGAAGGAAGTTCTCTACTCACGGGAGGTGATGTGACCTCTCCGACAAGAACAACGATGTTGATGTTGTCGATTTCATCGACTGCAGTAGCTGACATATTTCCCTTTCGCCATGAAAGAGATGTGGACGGCTATGCACCCAGTGTGGCAAGTCTTTCCGCAACGTCAACAAATTGACGATCATGCAAAGCAATTCGCTCAAAGAACTGACGAGCCTGAATGACGTTGCCCTGCTTGTCGTAAATGTCCGCGATCACAAACCACTGACGAAGATGGTATTCAGACGGACGCTTCATGTCCCCTGACGCCTTCTCCATCAAGGCATGCGCCTCTTCGAATAACTTACGGTCAGAGAGAGATCCGGCCATCACAATGCGGCCTTCGGCCAAGAGTTCGGGGTGCGGAGACGCCTCGGCAAGTTCTCGCCAGTATTTCTCCACCATCTGATGATTGCCCAAAGCACGATGACAATCTTCAATCACTGCGTGGTTGAAGATCCAATCTGGATTCAAAGACACCGCAGTTTCCAGTTCCGTCAATGCACGCTTCCATTGACCACCGCGATAGAGACATAATCCCAACATTTCATGAACTGCAGAAACGCCGGAGTATTCCTTCGACATGGGATTCAAAATCTTGCGCGCATCTTCATAACGATGAGCTTCAAATGCTTGCAAGGCAGCGTCGTAACGCTTCAATGCACGAACCGATGCACGATTACCCAATGCGCGTTCAAACTCTTCGACGACAGAATCAAGAGCGCGCACTTCTTTACGTCCACCCTTTTGGGCACGTCCAGTGCCACGCGCACGAATCCCTTCAGGACGACGAATCGGACGTGTCGAACCTTCATCTACCCAGATTTCACTAGTGCGATCAGGAGGTCCTGACATCTCGCCTGTCGTACGACGACCACCGGTACGGGTATTCACTTCATCAGAACGACGCTGTGCTGCAGTACGAGTGTCTTCACGACGAGGACGGTCTTCATCAAAATGACGCGGACGATCATCACGGCCAAAACGACCACGCGGTGGACGACTGCCCCTGTCGTCTTCACGACGCGGACGTTCATCGCGGTCGAAACGGCCACGGCTCGGGCGGTCATCACGATCACGGAATGACGGACGCGAATCACGATCACCATCTGGACGCGGACCACGACTTGGGCGATCATCACGATCGAAACGGCCACGTGATGGGCGATCGTCATCACGACGAGGGCGATCTTCGCGATCAAAGCGACCACGAGCCGGGCGATCATCATCACGACGCGGGCCACGAGACGGACGGTCATCACGATCAAAACGACCAC
>JBILBZ010000064.1:0-7962 GCA_044353425.1 Ilumatobacteraceae bacterium
GTATGCATTCATCGGATGAAAGAGGTAACACGGATCAATCTCAATCCACTTCACATCTTCTGCATTTCCTTCACGCGGCAGAAGTCCGATTCGTGCTTGGTAATTGTGATCCCAGTAGTAAGGAAGACTTGCGCCTGACATCGCTGCATCAATGTTGAACACTGTCGGCAGGTCAAACACCAAGATGTATTTCTGAGTGAATGCGATGTCATGAATCATCGGCCCACCCGCAGTAGGGATATCAACATGGCGACGCACGCGGCCATCTGTTCCCACCACGAGATACTGCACTTGGTTACCCCAGCCCCAGAAGTACGTCATCACATGTAATTCACCCGTGAGAGGGTCACGCTTTGGGTGTGCCGAGTACGCATGAGGAAGTGAGCCGCCAAGATTCGAGACACGCACTGTCTCCAAGTCGTACGACAGTTCCACCGGTGGTGCGCCCGCTTCAACAATTGCAAAAGTTTGTCCAGCATGCGCAATGACGTTTGTGTTTGCTGCAAATTGCTGATGGTCAGAAGGCCAATCAGATAACGGCTGAGGCTCATTCAACAACGCTGCAACTTCGTTGTTGCGCACCCAACGATTGCGATACCACTCTGCTTTGCCATCACGAAGACGAAGACCGTGCACCATGCCATGACCGGTGAACCAGTGATACTTCGCCCGGTTGACATCACCAATTGGGTTGGGCCCATTGCGTAAGTACCTGCCATCCAATTCCGGAGGCAATGTGCCTGTCACTTCAAGGTCGAAAACAGTCACCTCCTCAGACACGGGGGCCAGATTGCCCTCAAGAAATGGGTTTGAGCGCTCGTTCTCAATCGTGGACATGAAGGAATAGTAATCAGGTTTTCAGCTACTGATTCCCCGCATGATTTAGATCTATGGACCCGTGAATTAGGTTCAAGGGATGGCAAACGGTCACGTCACACTCGGATACAACACTGGCTACTGGGGCAGCGGCCCTCCTCAAGGTGCACTGGAAGCAATCAAGGAAGCCGACCGTCTCGGGTACGACAGCGTCTGGACTGCAGAGGCATACGGCAGTGATTCGCTCACACCACTTGCATGGTGGGGTGCACATACAGAGAACGTTCGCTTAGGAACGTCAATTGTGCAAATGAGTGCTCGTACGCCAGCAGCGACTGCAATGGCTGCAATGACAATGGACCATCTCAGCAATGGTCGATTCATTCTCGGACTCGGTGCATCGGGGCCACAAGTCGTGGAAGGCTGGTACGGCCAGCCGTATCCGAAGCCACTGGCACGTACACGCGAGTACGTCGACATTGTGCGTCAGATCATTAAGCGTGAGGCGCCCATTGATTTCCAAGGCGAGTTCTACAACATGCCGTATCAAGGCGGCACCGGTCTCGGTAAACCACTGAAGAGCACAATTCATCCGCGTCGCACAGAGATTCCTATCTATCTCGGTGCTGAAGGACCAAAGAACGTTGCGCTGTCAGCAGAGATATGCGATGGATGGCTTCCTCTCTTCTTTAGTCCAAAAGAGGATGCGTACTATCGCGAGTGTCTTGCAAAAGGTTTTGAAAAGAGCGGCGAAGCAAACAAAGCAGATCGATTTGAAGTTGCTGCTGTTCTCACCGTTGTTCCTGGTGACGACATCGAGAAATGCGCTGACATGGTGCGACCATTCTTGGCGCTCTACGCCGGCGGTATGGGTGCACGCGATGTCAACTTCCACTTTGAAGTGTTTGCACGTATGGGCTACGAAGATGTTGCACTCAAAGTGCAAGATCTCTACCTTGCAGGAAAGAAAGCGGAGGCTGCTGCAGCAATTCCACTTGCAATGGTGGAAGACGTTGCCCTCGTCGGCCCTCCTGCAAAGATCAAAGAAGAAGCTGCGAAGTGGCGTGATACCTGCATCACGTCATTCCTTGTCGGCGGTCCAGTCCACACTCTCGAACTCTACGCAGACCTCCTGCTCTAGGACTCGCTCAATTGTCCCGCGCCCATCGCCACACCTAAGGTGTTGTTGTGCCTGAGATTTCAGTTCAACGTTTAGACACAGATCTCCCTTTGCCACGCCAAGCCCACGAGGGCGACGCTGGTGTGGATTTGTATGCACGTGAAGATGTTGTCCTTGCACCGAGCGGCGGACGTGCCCTGATGCCAACGGGTATCGCCATTGCGATTCCCCTTGGTTTTGCTGGCTTTGTGCTGCCCCGCAGTGGTCTCGCACTGAACAACGGCATCAGCGTGGTGAATGCCCCTGGCCTCATCGATTCGCATTACCGCGGAGAGTTGAAAGTGGTGTTGATCAATACCGATGCATTACGCCCGTATCACGTCCATCGCGGCGACCGCATTGCACAACTGGTGATTCAGCGCGTCGAAGAAGTCACTTGGACTGAAGTGGACTCACTAGACGAAAATAATCGCGGTGGCGGCTTCGGCCATTCAGGCCGATAGCAACTAGCGGCTACTACTTCTTTGGTAGCCGAATTGACAACACACCCGCAGCAGTGAGTTGTTCCACTTCTTCTGGAGACACACCTGCAAATTGTTGCAACACTTCAGCATTGTCTTCACCACGGAACTTTGGAATTCCGCGAGTACTGACATCGGAACCTGAAAATACCCATGGTGCATTCGGAACACGGAAAGTGGAGCCGTATCTGTCATCGGCATCGATAATGGCATTGCGATCTTTCGCCCACTCCGTATCAGCAAGTTCACTCATCGTGCGAACAACACCCATCGCAAGTCCTGCTTCTGCCATCACATCTTCAATCTCTTGCGCAGTTTCAATTGAACGCGCCCAGTCACGCAACTCATGTGTTAACGCGTCAAGATGCTGCAGTCGTGTTGCCACATCTGTGAATCGTGGGTCTTCCAACATGGCCGGCCGCTGCATCGCATTCACAAAGAGATCAAACGTTCCACGCTCTGCTGGATGTCCACTGACAACAACATACGTTCCGTCACCGGTTTGCAAAATGGGGTAATCACCCGGCTGAAAAGAACGAATCTGATCTGCAGGAACATCGTCTTCGAATAGTTCGTTCTGTACGTGTTCATTCACATACAACATCGTTTGTGCCATCGAGACGTCGATGTATTGACCAACATTCGTTCTCTCACGCTGATACAGGGCAGCTAACACTGCTGCAGCGGTCTCCATGCCGGTGTACACATCGGCATGACTATGCGGATCATTTGTGGCTTGGCCACCGCGAGCACGTGCTTGCAAACCTGTCATGCCTGTCTCTGCATTCACCACAGTGGCGTATGCACGACGATGACTCCATGGGCCAGTGTTCCCATACCCACTAATTGCTGCATAAATCAGCCGTGGATTGACTTCTGACAGCACCGAGTACCCAAGGCCAAGTTTGTCCATCACGCCACCGCGATAGTTCTCGACAAGCACATCGCACTCGGCTATCAATTTCTTAATCAGCTCGACAGCCTCAGGCTTCTTCAAGTCCATCGAGATGTTCTTCTTGCCGATGTTCTGTTGTGCGAAGTATGTCGACATTGATCCCACGCGCGGAAATGCAAACCGAGTGAGGTCGCCTTCAGGTGGTTCTACTTTGATGACATCAGCACCTAGGTCTGACAACATCCGCGTGCAATGGGGCCCCGATAAAACACGGGTGAAGTCCAAGACTCGAATGCCCTCAAGCGGGCGTGATGCTGATGAAGACGTCATTGACCAGTGAAGCGAGGCGCGCGCTTCTCCACGAATGCCGCAGCAGCTTCACGATGATCAGCAGTCGCCATCGTGCGCACCATTGCATTCGCTTCAGCATCAAGTGCTGCTTGCAGTTGCACATCACCAGCGCGGTTGATGTTCTCTTTCATATAGCGAAGAGCAATTGGGGCACGCTCCGCTAACTCCTGGCACCACATCAATGCACCCTTTGCAAAGTTGTCATCAGGCAACACGGCATTCAACAAGCCCAACTCAAAAGCCTCTTCAGCAGAAAGTCGCGGCGACATGAACATGAGTTCTTTCGCCTTTGCTTCTCCCACCAAGCGTGGCAAGAACCATGACGATCCAAAGTCACCACTTGCCCCAATATTGGAAAACGCAGTAATCAAAATCGCACGCTCTGCAGCAATACGAAGGTCTGCTGAAAGTGCAATAGACAAGCCAGCACCTGCAGCAGCACCGGGCAACGCGGCAACAACTGGCTGAGGCAATGTACGTAATGCAGCGCTCAGCAAGTTCTGACGATGACGGAGACCATGCACTCGGTCTTCGATGCTGGACGCGACAACAACTGAACCACCGCCAACATGTGAGGCATTCATCTGCTTCACATCGCCCCCAGCACAAAAGGCTCCGCCTTCACCCGTCACCATCACGACGTGCACATTGGGGTTCGCTGCGATCTGTGGCAACGCAGCTTCAAAACCTGCGTACACACCCTCCGACAACGCATTTCTCACCTCTGGGCGATTGAACGAGAGAATCGCAACATTGCCTTCAATGCGACCGATGAGATCGGTCTGTCCGGTGTTCAATTCAGCCATCATTTCCCCCTTGAAGAACTCCCTACAGCCTGCCATGCGGGCTTTAGTGCCTCTCATTCGTGCCCTCAACACTAGATTTGACCCAATGAGGGGGCAGCCATGTTGATCTGGATGGATCTAGAAATGACCGGCCTCGACGAGTCCCGCCACGTCATCGTGGAGATCGCCACTTTGGTCACCGATGATGACCTGAACATCGTCGCCGAGGGCCCGAATCTCGTCATTCACCAGCCCGATGAGGTGATGGCTGAGATGGATGACTTCGTCACCAACATGCACACGGTCTCAGGGCTTCTTGAAAAAATCAAGACCTCAACAATCTCTGAAGCAGATGCAATGCAGCAGACTCTTGACTTCATCAAAGAGCACAGCCCGGAACCAAACAAGATTCCGCTGTGTGGCAACTCAATTCGCACCGACCGCACGTTCCTTGCGAAGTACATGCCAGAAATTGAAAACTGGTTGCACTACCGCTGTGTCGATGTCTCCACCATCAAAGAACTCGTGAAGCGTTGGAATCCTGGCCTCGAACATGCTCGTCCCAAGAGTGAGGGCATCACACACCGCGCAATGGATGACATTCGCGACAGTGTCGCCGAGTTGAAGTTCTATCGCGACAAAGTGTTTCGCACAGCGGAAGAGACAAAGAAGAAGTGAACGAACAGTCGCCTCGTCCCGTTAAGTCGGAACAGTTGCAGGCGACTGATGAAATTGTTGAAGTTGCGCCTGGTGTCCTTCGCACACAACTACCAGCAAACATCACTGGTCTTGGTCACGTCAACATGTATGTGTTGGAAGACGAACGCGGTGTTGCTGTCGTTGACCCAGGTCTACCAACCAAGGAATCATGGCTTGCAGTGCAAGAGCGACTCTCACGCATCGGTGTGCCGCTTCGTCGCGTTCACTCAGTGATTGTCACGCATAGTCACCCCGATCATTACGGTGGCGCAGAACGTATTCGTTCGGAGTCTGGTGCTGACATCATCACGCATCGACTTTTTCGCACTTTCTACGACCCAACAGAACCACCTGATGTTGATGCTGAAGAACTAGCTCTCATGATGCGCAGCCCGTTTGATACACCACCATGGGGTGGACCAGCGATGGATGTCCCATGGCAACGTCGCATGCGTTTACGCATTGGCCGCACGTTTCCAAAACTGATGCGCGTGCCTCAACCATCGATTCGACTTGCTGAGACCGACCGAATGAAGTTCGCGAAACGCGAATGGATGGCAGTCCACACACCGGGTCATACCCATGACCATTTGTGCCTTTTTGACCCAGAAACAGGCACTCTATTGAGCGGTGACCATGTGCTTCCGAGTATCACACCTCACATCAGTGGTCTCACCGCGCACGGCGATCCACTGACGCTGTTCTTTGAATCACTCGACAAGATTGGGCGCTTTGCAAACGAAGTCTCCATCACGCTTCCCGCACATGGAACTCCATTCCACAACGTGGGTGAACGCGTGCAACAAATCAAAGATCATCACCAAGAGCGCTTACAAAAACTTCGTGATGTCAGCAACGACCTCAGCAGACCCGCCAGCGTGATGGAGTTTTCGACTCATCTCTTCTCACCACGTGCACAAGGCTCAATGGCCGACAGCGAGGCCTACGCACACCTTGAACACTTACGACTTCTTGGCGACTTTGATCGACACGACAACAACGGCGTGTTCGAATACGTGTTACACGACTAAGACAAAACTCCGCACCACATTGCAGAATGCATTGTGTCGTTCTCTGTGAGTTCAAGATCTAACTCGTTATCAACAATCACTGATTGACGAACGGGATTCTGTCCCGGATCCACCTGCACAACATGTTCCACCACTGCGCGTAATGGTGCACGAAGATCACGATGTTCTGCAAGATGTTCTTCCACGATCTCCCAATATGCAGCATTGTTCATGTGCCCGACCGCGTCGTAATCACTGAAACGAAGAGGCCACGGAGAACTCGTTGCACGTGCTGCATCAAACAATTTGTCGCGCAACAACAAACGCGCGCCAACAACTCGACCGCCCGAAGATTCCGCCAGCGTTTCAACAACATCATCCGGAACACGACTTGGTTGCATCGTGTCTTGATCAATGTGTACCCACAACGCTGCAGCATCAACAAGCACTCGTCCATCAATTGACAAGATCTGCGTACGGCGTTCCGCCCAATGCGATCCAAGCCCACCGCACCACGTCACAAGATCAATCTCTTCCATGTATTTCGGAAACTCATGCACATCAAGAACAGTTCGGCGCACCACCCACCAGTGCGGGTCGCTCCACTCAGAGACGCGAGTGTCATCATTCGACACGTCTTGTAAGTACCGAGCTAATGCATCGAGGCGTAATCGGCCATTGGGGGTGGCGTCTCCGAGGCGAACTCGGCGGCGGGCAGAGAATTCACGTCCCACCGAGGTTCGAGACACCATCTCAAAAGACAAAGCAGCGTCACGAAAGGCCATACCGCGACCCTATCGGGAGGGCCCAAACCCTTATGGGTATTGACTTTCATTAATTCAGTTGAAATGGCCCCCAGAAGGTGGTTTCATGGGCACCGATATGCGTACCTCGTTTACCACCGCGTTTATGGGCACCACGGCGACAGCCGTGGCGTTTGCCTATGCCGCGACAGTGGTCGATCACGCAGTCTCCATGTGGTCTACCCCGGTCGTACAGCACGCAAATAAGCGTCGCTCCCGGCAGCCCCGTGGGATTCTGAACTAGCTAGTTCAGTCCAATCACTCCACAGGCCGCCGGGTTTCCACCCCGAGCGGCCTTTTTGTTTTGTCCGCCCACAACCACAGATCTCCGAAAACACCCGAAAGGAAAAGAGAAAGAACATGTACACCAAGATCAATACAGACATGGGGGGCGTAGCCCTCGTCGAACAGCCACTCGTGCTTTCTGCAAAGCGTTGCTCCGACGGCAACGGAACCTTGAGTTACCTCTTCTTCTCTGAAGAGTGGGTTGACATTCAGCGCGCCAAGGCCATCTGCTCAAAGTGCTCCAACCAATCGGAATGCCTCTCGGGCGCTCTTGAGCGCGAAGAGCCTTGGGGCGTCTGGGGTGGAGAAGAACTCGACATGGGAAGAATTGTCGGAGTGCGTCGGCCAAGAGGCCGCCCACCCGTCAAGGCAAGACCTGTCACAGCCGTTCAAGAGGTACCGATCCCACGGCATCTCGTAGCCTGAGTACATGCGGTGGAGTCGAAAAAAGGTCGTTGTGACGACTTCACTCATTGTGCTGTTTGCCAGTGTCATCGCAGGATGTTCAAGTAGTTCGTCCTCCGACGACACTGGCGCCAATCGAACCGACCCCGGGGTCAATCTGACCCCGGGACTCGGCACCAATGCAAATAGCAACGGCAAAAAGTTTCTCTTCGTTGAAATGCAAGATGTTGCGAGCGGAGCAGATGTCACCATTGTTCCCACCGGCACACCAA
>JBILBZ010000066.1:0-7837 GCA_044353425.1 Ilumatobacteraceae bacterium
TCTGCACTTCAATATTTGGTGCGGCAACTGATGCTAGGACAACACCGTTAACAAACAACTTAATGACATTGCCGTTGTAGGTCATCGCGATGTGTTGCCATCTATTCGGCGTGATCACGCCTGAAGCTGTGATGACAGAAACTCCATTGACCCAAGCGAAGAGTTGTCCAGCGTTCGTTTGTTCAATAAACCAGCCATTGTTGTTGACACTATTGCGAGAGAAAATCGTTGCATAGTTCGTTGTCTGAGTTGTGCCTGGCCTAATCCATGCATCAACGGTCAGCGCAGAAGAGTTCCATGCTGCGTTATCGGGAACAACAATCTTTGAAGATGTGCCATTAAACGACGCAGCCGATCGACTTGTTCCCAATGGTGAAGCATTCGACCCTCCACCGAAAGTGACAGATGTAGGCGTTCCTAAAGCACCCGCACTGCCCGAATCTGCCACTGACGTTGCGCCCGAAGCGTCACTCAGTACCCAGTATCCGGTGGGGTTATCGGCAAGCACTGCAGATGTGTAGGACGCAATGTTGCCATCGCCCGAAACAGGGATAGTTCCTGCGGTTGCATTTGATCCTGTTGGTGCCGATGCAAAGTTTCCTGTGGTTGTTCCACCAGCGGTTGCAATCACAGTTGTCGGAGTTCCGTTGCCCAAAGCATTGACCGCATACACGCGATAGATGAACTGTGTTCCTGCTGCCAATGTCAGCACCTCAGGCGATGTTGCATTTGTATCAACATTTGTCCACGCAGCACCATCTGTTGATGACTGAAGGACGTACGACGTAATCGCACTCGTACCTGTGTCAGTTGGCGTGTTCCACGCAATGGTGATGCCAGTAGTCGTAGGCGTCGCCACCAACACATCAACCCGGCCAGGAACTCCACCAGTTGCGTATGTGCGTGCAACAGAATCAATAGTTGCAGCAACTGCAGAAAGCACAGACTGCTCCCCTGCGAAGGCAGATGTCGGTTCTGCATTGTTCTCGAGAACTGCTTGCGCGCGTGCTGGTTGCGTCGCACGACGTGGTGCAACAGGGATACCTGCAGACGTTTGTCCTGCCCCTGCAGAAGACTCTGCGCGAACACGGAAGTAATACACCTCATCGGCGAACGGAGTACCCGTCATAACATCGGTCATCGACAGCGTTGTGGTGTCAGCACTCGCCGACGCATAAGTACGCCACGAAGCGTTATCGCTAGAGATCTCAACGCGATATCCAATGATGGCGTAGCCACCGTTGTTCGCAGGCGCTGCCCAATTCAATGTCACTCGGCCCACAGATGGCACAGATACATCAAATGATGTTGGTGCTGATGCCAAACCACGAGGCATTGCAGAAACAGAATCACTCGCGTCGCCTGCGCCCACGCTCGTGACTGCACGAACACGGAATTCATATGTTGTGCCGTTCGACAAACGTGTGCCGTCTTCCATCTGGGTGACAAACGCAGAGGTTGATGACGAGAACGTGTTAACAATTGCGTCCTTCCATGTGTTGGACACGCGCACTTGCACGTTGTATCCGAGAATGCGAGACCCGCCATCAGAAGCTGGCGCGGTCCACTCGACAATGACGAACGAATCGCCAGCGCGAGCGGACGGAGTGTTGCCTGTGCCAACGCGATAGTTCGCTGCAGTCCAGTGTGCACGGACAGCCGAAGCAGCCAACGCAGAGCGATACACAGCAAAGTTGGCAACTGAGCCGCTAAATGCGAATCCTGAATCGCTAGTTCCGCCGATGGCGTATGTTCCGCCAGCTGACGCTGCCGTACCGGAAGCGACCTGTTCGCCATTGACGTACAAGACAACCTGGCCATTGGCATAAGTAGCCACCACGTGAGACCAAGTACCCGACAGTACGAGTCCGCGCACAGACTCCACCTTCGAAACAACCCCGTTTGCAAAGCCAACAAATTGCGCAGCTCCGCCGGTAGTCACACGAACGAACGAGCCATTTGTGCTGTTCCCCACTCGCGCAATCGTTGCAGCATCGCCATTAATCGAAGACGGGTTGACCCAGCCTTCAAGAGTGAATGAATCATTCACTGTGACATCGGATGACAGTTCTTTGCCCTGGAGATATCCAGCTGTCATGCCACCGATTGGTGCTGGCATACCGAATGAAGGGACACCCGTCAGAGTTCCCGCTGCACCGTTATCGGCCACAGTGTTCGATGGCGTATCGGCGAATTGCCAGAAGCCAGCCGGCGAGTCACCGCGAACCGCATCGGCATACGGCGTACCGCTCGACGGAGTTGTCACCGAAGCTGCCCCACGAGGAGCTGACGCCAAAGCCGCCGGAATGCCCGATGACGAGATGCTGGCTCCGGTGCCTGATGAGTTGATCGCAGCGACCTGGACATAAACGACCACGCCGTTCGTCAAACCCTCAACCACTGCTGAAGTGTTCACCGAGGTTCGAGCCGAAGAGACAGACGTCCATGTTCGACCGTCAGTGCTCCATGACACTGCATACCCAGAGATCTTCTCTTTGGCATCAGCGGCATTCCATCGCACCGTGAGTTTCTTGTCATCAGGTGTGATGACAAGACCAGATGGAACTGATGGCATCGCAACGGGCGAAGTTGCAGAACCAGGAGTCGTTACCGGCGTAACAGTTGGTGTGATGGTGTTGTTCGTACCGGAGGGCGATCCGTTCGAACTATTGGTGTTGCTCGTACCAGGTGCAACGTTGTTGTTCACGACATCGGCGAGGGCGATCGGCGACGGCATGAACGGAAGTGCAGTTGTAGCTGCAATGAAAAGTGCGAGAGCGACGCGCAGTGCACGTCGTAGTTCTCGATTGAGTTTGTTGATGACCGACGCTCTGCTTCTCACAGATGTCGGGGTAGGTACTGACCTACCTCGCATTAAAAGTTTCACGAATTCGCCCCTCGTGTAGTGGATGTTTTTGGTACGAAACGCAAGCGAGAAAAGGGTTTCCCGCTTGTGTTACCCAAAAAATGCTAGGGCGCATTTTTCGCCGTTCTTAAAGCGAAAACCTTCGGAAATCTTTTACTGATAAGGGTTTGCGGGGATTCGCGTGTGGATAAACCCTCAAGTAACAAACCCTCAAGTTGGACTCAAGGTTGAGGTGTCTCGCCTACGCCTTATTGGGCATGAAGTATAAATAGGGAACCAACAACGGTTGTCCACAGGGTCTCAAAGAACACAGACCGGCGCCGAAAAACATGTCAGTGGCAAGTAGTCAAAACTTTTTTTGAAAACAGTGCCACAAGCACACCATTCAGCGGTGTTTGTACAAGGAAACCGATCACGTGAACGTTTCGGGCCACTCTCAGATGGAGCACACCGAACGATGAAATCACTCGAGGTGATTACAAAAATTGGAACTGATTATTTTGTGCCGAGTGAACGGAAAAAACCGTCAGGTGCAACAACATCATCGCGATCTAAATCATGAATGGACGACTTGCCAAGTCCGAGAAGTGCAGAATCAATTCCACCACGCATCACGTCAAGAACATTCTCAACACCTGCTTGACCGTTTGCTGCGAGTCCCCACAAGTACGCGCGACCAATCATGACGGCGCGTGCACCAAGTGCAAGAGCCTTGACAACATCAGAACCGCGGCGTACACCACCATCAAGTACGACTTCAATCTGTGAACCCACTGCATCGGCTACTGCTGGCAGAGCACGAATTGGCGCCGGTGTTCCATCAAGGTTGTTGCCACCGTGGTTAGAAACAGAAAGAGCTGTTGCACCGAGGTCAACAACGCGCTTGGCATCATCAACACGACTAACACCCTTCACCATGAACGGGCCACCCCACTGCTCGCGCAGCCACGCGATGTCTTCCCACGTAGGAAGAGGAGTCTGCATCCATTCGTAGTAGGCACCAAAGAAGGTTGGTGCCTTTTCCCCGGGCTTGGCCATGTTCGGAGCCGACAGATCCGGGATACGACCTGTCTTTGCGAAGGCCAAAAGCCAGCCCGGCTTCTGAAGAACCTCAGGCGCCAGTTTGATAGCTGCCTTGAGGTCGATTTTCTCTGGAATCCACGGGCTACCCCAGTCACGACCGTTCGAGAATGACCAATCGAGCGTGACAATGAGACCTTTGGCGCCCGCTTCACGCGCACGGTTCATGCGCTGCACGAGAGTGTCTTTGTCTCCACACCAATACATCTGGAAAAACGTTTTGTCGTTCACTGCGGCCACGTCTTCCACAGACTTTGATGCGAATGAACTCAGACCCATGGGGATGCCACGATTTTGTGCTGCACGTGCAATAGCAACTTCACCTTCAGGATGCACCGCCTGCACACCGGTGGGAGAAATAATGATCGGCATTCCAATTTCTTGACCCATGATTGTGGTGTTCATGGAGCGCTCGTTTGAGAGACCAGCAACATGTGGAGCAAAACCAAGCATGTCGAAAGAAGCAAGGTTGTCAGCTGTTGAGAGACCTTTTTCAGAGCCTGCGATTAACGCGCCGTAGACAGACTTTGGCAAGCGCTTCTTTGCGCGACGCTGAGCCTCTGCAACTGTTTCAAACCATGCGTTTGCCATTGGTGTGTCCTTTAGAACGGGGGTAACCACATTGTACCGAGGCGCCCTATCGGGCTCCCCAATCAATCCCGCGAAAGCAATAAGGACAAGAGTTCCGCAGGGGTGGCAACGACTGCATGTGCACCCGCTGTTGCCAATTCTTCATGGTCGCCAAAGCCCCACAGAACCCCTGCGGCCTTCGTACCCACCTGCAAACCAGCTTCAATGTCATGATTGCGATCGCCGATCATCCAGCACTTTTCCAACGTGGGCGCCACACCTAATTCACGTTCACAATCAACTAACGCTCGGCGTAATAAGACAGATTTATGAACAGGTTCATCAGCTGCGGGACCGACCACTGTGACCATGTGGTGATCTAATCCAGTTGCACGAATCGCAACCTCTGCTTGTGCCTGTGGCTTTGCAGTGACTAGCGCAAGATGCCAATGCTGTGACAACGTTTCAATGACATCACGCATCCCCTCAATCACTGGCGTGTGAGGTAAATGTTGTGTGATGTATGTGCGTCGATACTCCTGAATGAACTCTTCTGTTCGAGCCACATCAAGACCACGACGTAACAACAATTCAGGCATCGTTGTTTGCAATGGCGGACCTATGACTCGACGAATTTCGAGATCACTCATTGCTTCAGCACCGACATTCGCGAACACATCATTCATTGAGGCAGTAATCCCCGCTCCCGAGTCTGCAATGGTGCCGTCGAGGTCCCAGAACAGAACATTGCGAGAGGTCATTGGGTCACCCTAGGTGACCACCATCGCCTACTTTGGGGACATGTCGGCAACCACCCTTCTCCTCGTCCTCGACCTCGTCGGAATTGCCGTCTTCGGAGTCTCCGGCGCGCTCACTGGCGTCGGTAAAAGTCTCGATTTGTTCGGCGTACTCTTCCTCTCGGTTGCCACTGCACTCGGTGGAGGGTTCTTGCGTGATGCCCTCATTGGCGCAACTCCAGCTGCAGCCCTCACAGACGGTCGGTACCTGGTGGTTCCGGTTGTTGTCGGCCTCATCGTGTTCTATGTGCATCCAACGATGACGCGTCTCACTCGTGTGTTTTTATTAGTCGATGCTGCGGGTCTCGGACTCTTTGCTGTTGCAGGTACGCGCAAGGCTCTTGACTTTGGTGTTCCTGCAGTTGGCGCATGCGGCATTGGTCTCCTGACTGCCATCGGTGGCGGCTTGATCCGCGATGTGTTGGTCCGAGAGATTCCTACTGTTCTTCACCGTGAGATCTATGCAACTGCCGCACTACTTGCCACCATCGTTGTTGTTGTGGGTGACAAGGCAGATCTCAACAACGTGGCAACGGCCGCTGTCGGTATCGCCTGTGCATTTCTTCTGCGAGTGATCAGCCGCTGGAAGCAGTGGTCCGCGCCATTGCCCCGCATCGCTGACTAAGCCATCACCCACCTCTTCACATCAACGCGAACAATATTTTCTCTCCCAAATATTGGGAATGGTTCTCATTATCTGTATTGTGTGACCATGCGAATCTCTCGAGTCATCACTCTCGTGGCACTCTCTGGTCTCCTCATGAGTTGTGGAGACACCCAAAACAGCTCTATTGCCCCTGAGACCGACCAACTCACGGTGGCTGCCTCCTTCTACCCCATCGCGGAAATCGTGCAGCGCGTTGGCGGTGACGATGTGCAACTTCTTGCACTCACCGCACCAGGAGTCGAACCCCATGACTCAGAGTTGTCTGCAAAGCAATTACAGAAACTGTCACAGGTCGACATTGTCTTCTACATCGGCGGCGGGTTCCAGCCAGATCTTGAAAAGGCCATTGATTCGCTCTCCGATACCACTGTCGCAATTGACCTCCTGAAGTCGGTTGATCTCATTGCTTCGGAAGAGAAAGATGATCATGCAGAAGAGGAATCTGACGGGCACGATCATGGACACTCCG
Source organism: Ilumatobacteraceae bacterium (assembly GCA_044353425.1). GTDB lineage: Bacteria > Actinomycetota > Acidimicrobiia > Acidimicrobiales > Ilumatobacteraceae > UBA2093. The sequence goes on from JBILBZ010000066.1 coordinate 6,450, forward strand.
ATAATGATCCGCACGTATGGCTTGACCCGAGCAATATGGTGAAAATGTCTGCGACTGTGGCACAGGAAATTGCAAAGGTGCAGACTGATCTCGCATCAGACCTCACCAGCCGACAAGCCGACTACGCCAATGAACTCAATGAAGTCGGAACACTGATTGACGCCACCTTTGCAGCCTGTGACCGCCAAGAACTCGTTTCTGCCCATGATGCCTTCGCCTACTTCACCAAGCGCGCAAACCTCATTGCAGTTCCCATCTCAGGCATTGACCCCGAGAATGAACCATCGGCAAAAGAGCTGGAAGCGACAGCAAAGATCGCACGGAGCCGGAATGTCACCACTGTTTTCTTTGAAGAAATTCTTCCAAAGGCATTCGCTGACACAGTTGCCACTGCCATCGGTGCCTCCATTGATTCCATTAATGCAGTGGAGACGATTTCACAGTCCGACCTTGACGCCGGTGCCACCTATTCTTCAATCATGAAATCGAACATCTCCAAAGTCTCCACAGCCCTAGGTTGTAAGTGAACAACAAGGACATTGTTCTGCAGGCGATTGACCTGGCTGTCTCTTACGGAGACACAACGGCTTTGTCGTCATCATCATTTGCCGTTGGAGCTGGCGAGCTTGTTGCTGTCGTGGGCCCCAATGGTGCTGGAAAGTCCACCTTGTTCAAAGCCCTCGCAGGATTCGTTGATCACGATGGCGATGTCGTAGTACACGGCGAACATTGTCATCACCTCGAACGCAAAGCCATCGCATATATTCCACAACAAGCAGACCTCGACCTTCGCTTCCCCCTCAGTGTGAGCGAAGTCGTGATGGCAGGTCGTCGTCGTTTTCATGGTCGCCGCATGCGCGTGACACGTGAAGACACTGCACGGGTTGCCACGTGCCTCTCACAGGTTGACCTTGCAGGGATGGAATCGCGATCACTCTCCACGCTCTCTGGCGGACAAGTGCAACGCGTATTGCTCGCTCGTGCCCTGGCGCAAGAAGCTGACGTCTTATTGCTTGACGAGGCATTGTCCGGTGTTGATACTCGACACACGGAGGAGTTGATTGCTCTGTTTGCTGATCTATGCGCCAGAGGAACTTCAATCCTCGTATCAACGCACGACCTCGGACTCGTGCGCTCACGATTCACTCGTTGCCTTGCCGTGAACGGCCGCGTCAGAGGTGATGGAGCACCTTCATTAGAACTTGAAGGCACGAAACTCGAGGCGCTCTTCAGCCATTCTTCTTGGGGAGAAGCTTCATGAGCTGGCTTCTCGATCCATTTCAATCCGACTTCACACAACGGGCAGGTCTCATCTGCATCATGGTGGGCGTTCTTGCACCTGTCGTTGGCACATGGATCTCACTTCGCAAACTTGCGTACCTCGGTGA
>JBILBZ010000067.1:0-7800 GCA_044353425.1 Ilumatobacteraceae bacterium
CGACGCCAGTGCCGCCTATGCCGCAGTAACCATTTGGGTTCTTACCTAAGTACTGCTGGTGATACGGCTCTGCATAGAAGAAGTCACCAAGCGGTGCAACCTCTGTTGTGATCTCGCCGAAGCCGGCTTTCGTCAACAACGACTGATAGCCCTCTTGCGTTGACTCTGCATACGCATGCTGTTCGTCGTCAGCAAAATAAATGGCACTGCGATACTGCGTGCCGATGTCTCCACCTTGACGCATACCTTGTGTGGGGTCGTGGTTTTCCCAAAACACACGCAACACATCTGCGAGTGAGAGATTGAACTTGTCGTATGCCACCAGCACCACTTCGTTGTGCCCGGTGAGTCCAGAACACACCTCTTCATATGAAGGGTTCGGCGTGAAACCACCTGCGTAACCAACAGCCGTTGAATACACGCCCGGTGTTTGCCAGAACTTGCGCTCTGCACCCCAGAAACATCCCATGCCAACGACGAGCGTTGCGATGTTTTCAGGCCACGGACCAACAAGCGGAGTCTTGAGTTCAAAATGCTCTGCAGGAACAGGCATTGTCTGATCTGTACGACCAGGCAGAGCCTGATCTGGAGTAATCATCACGGGGTTCTTTCGACCGAACATGTTCCTCACGATACTGGAACCCCGCGATGACGAAACTCAGTGTCGATTGATTGCAACCTTCTTTGTCTTTGCCTGAGCACCATTCAGCGGAATCTTCACTTCCAAGACTCCATCGCGATAGTCCGCTTTCACGTCAGTGTCGGTAGCTCCAGCAGGTAAGGCAATGGTTCGTACAAAGGATCCATATTGCAGTTCGCTGCGGTAATGACGCTTTCCTTCCTGCTTGGATTCCTTCTTACGCTGCACCATGATGCGCAACATGCCATCAGTCATTGTGATCTCGATGTCTTCATCAGGATTCACACCGGGCACGTCAGCCCGGATGATGAGTTTGTCATCATCCTCAAACTCCTCAACACGGATGGCGGCCTCTCCCACGGAATCGAACCACGATTCGGGAAGATCCAACAATCCTCGACCAGCCATCCATGTCGGCCAATCAATATCGTTTGCAACTTTTCTTACGAGTGACACTGCACCCTCCTTCTCTAGTAGGTGCTGGAGAAGGTAAAGAGCGTCGCAATTGAACTCAACCGAAATGGACGTTTCGGGACATTGATGCACATACGAGGGGATCAATGTCTCACCGTTGCCCCACTGGGGCACAACTTCTCCTCTACACCCCTTGAGTACCATGCACTCAATGGAAATTGTCCTTATTGCTGTTGGAATCATCATCGTTGCCTTGCAGGTCATCCAATTCATGGACCGCCGCAAACAACAACCCACGGCCGCACCACTCGCCGACACCTCTGCTCCGGTCTACGTGGCAGACGACGTGAAGAACATCGTTCGAGATTCTCTCGATGCAGCCTTGGTGCGCCTCGGTGAGCAAGCTCGGTTCGACCGCGAGGAAGCCATCAAACTCAGCAGTCAGCAAGTAGCCAAAGACAGCAGTGAGCAGTTAGGTCAGAAGGCAGACTCCATCAGCCAGACACTCACCACCATCAAAGATGCGATGGAAAAGAAGATCGGTGAGCTCGACAAGGAACTACGTGATCTGCGCGAGAACAATCGTTCACAGTTCGACAATGTGGGCAAAGCTGTTGACACACTTTCTCGTCGCACAGAGAATCTCAATGAAGTTCTCTCTAACTCACAAAAGCGTGGTCAATGGGGCGAGCGTCTTGCAGAAGACATGTTGCGTGCTGCAGGTTTTGTCGATGGCGTGAACTACACGAAGCAAGACATCAACGCAGCAGGTGGAAAGCCCGACTTCAAGTTCAACATGCCCCCGAATCGCGTGTTGTACATGGATGTGAAGTTCCCACTCGATCAGTACTCGGCACACTTCAATGCAGAGACCGACGCATTACGTGCCTCGTCAAAGACTGAATTCGTAAAAGCTGTCAAGGGGCACGTCGATGCACTCGCAAAGCGCGACTATGTCATGAACTCTAAAGAAGAAGCTCTCGACTATGTCCTCATGTTTGTTCCGAATGAAAGCATTAGCGGTTTCGTGCATGAAGCAGACCCAACGCTGATCGATTATGCACTCTCCAAGAAAGTGGTCTTGTGCTCGCCGCTTACGTTGTATGCGTTCTTGGTCGTTATTCGCCAAGCAACAGACAGCTTCCACACAGAACAAACTGCTGCAACAATTATGCAGCAGATCAACAAGTTCTCAAAAGAATGGGTCAACTACGCAAAGGCTGTCGACCAAGTGCAAGCAACATTTACGAAACTGCAGGGCGAGATCGAATCCATCGGCAGCGAAGGCACTCGATACAAGAAGCTGAATGTTCCTGTGAAGGACATTGAAAAGCTTCGTAAGAACCAGGGTATTCCAGAACTCACCGAAACCGAGTCGGTAACTCAGGTCGACGAAAGCGATGACGACTTTTAAAGTTTGTCACTTTCTTGTATCGGCCGTGTCAAATTGGGAAGCGTTTCTCTGCCTCACCTGCACTTAGGACATAGATGAGGCTTACGACCTTTAGTTACTTGACGTTCGAAAGTCTCCGCACATGCTGTACAAATCAAATGCTCTATCTCACCAGATGTGCTCGACGCATCTTTCTTAGTCTTAGCGGAAGAAGCATTGTTACCGGGGATTTCCAATGCCGGCTGAACATAATCCATTAACTGTTTGAATTCGATCGGTCCAATTACTCGTACCCCAAGACGTCGAGCATCGGTATCTTTGTTGCCGTTTATGCTTCCGTCGGAGACGAGCATGGTTGTCTTGCCCGAAACAGAGCCCGTAATTCGGACTCCCAGCGAACGCGCCTTCTTCTCCATCTCGGTTCGACCAGCCTCATAACAGCCAGTGATGACTACACGGTCGCCCACTCGAAGAGGATCTCCAAGTTGCCAGGAATCAGGAATTGATTTTGTTCGCGCAGCAACCCTCGCAGTTCGAAATTCCTCAATTTCATTAAGAGCATTTTTTCCATCGGCATCGGACAGACCTAGTTGCTGCGCACAACTCAAGATGTCCTTCTGCTCTGCACGATTTACTACTCCATCCTTCCAAGCTTCCCTGGATAATGCGAGTAGTAGTTCTAAGTGGATTTTCCTCACTGTTTCAACATCGAGTCCAAACGTTTCTGCGCAATCTTTCAATGCAGTAATTTCCGAATCGGAAATCTCTCCATCGCTAAGAGTTTCAAGCAGAAGTAGGCCGTATGAGATTTCTGATGGAGTTGCTTGATCTGAAAGCAGATCCTCTGGCATCAACTCGCTCACACTCTCAAACAGTGTCGACGTAGTCTTTTGGGGTGGCTGCGAAGCCCAGTGTGCTTTGCGAGAATTTCCTTCTTTAGTTGCAGGAAAAGTCTTCTCATTTGGCCAAACAATGTCGTTAGCTTCAGGAACCAGATGCCTCAAGTACGTAGAGCGCATTTGATTAACTGGTCCATTCAAATAAAAATGGAACACGGCAGCAGCAAGCGAAGCATCGCTTAGCGCACGATGTTGCACCGGTTGGTTGATTCCTAGTGCTTCAACACAATCCACCAGTCGCTTTCTGGAAAGTCCGGGCAGGAAATGTCGGCTCTCCAACATTGTGCAGACCACGGGAACTTCAGGAAGCTCCCATCCAACTCTTGCCAACTCAGCTCTGACGAATGAATGATCAAAGGAAGCATTGTGGGCAACGAGTACTTGACCTTTGATCTTGGATAGGAAATCTTCAGCACATTCTTCGAATGTTGGAGCTCCTGATACGTCAGCTTCTCTGATTCCGTGAATTTCAGTTGCCGTCACAGCTTGTTTTGGATTAACGAAAGTTGACCAATAACCCAATGGATTGCCGGAGAAGTCAGTTCGAATCAGACCTAATTCAATAATGCGATCACCCGTTGGGCTTAGGCCTGTGGTTTCAATATCAAAGACCACAAATCCATTCGACGCATTAGTGGGCCATCCTTCATTCACGATTTGACCCTGGGATTCTGTTTTATTTTTCTTACTGAATAGTCCCATTTACCACTCCTGCTCAAATGTACTTTGAGAATTGTAAACGTCTTCATCACCAGAAGAGATTGGATAGATGATGAGTCAACGAGTAAAAGAAGTTTTGCGCCACAACTCTCTCTAATCAACAACAAACCACAACGGAAGACTGGAGCACGATGTTCTCGTTAAAAATGATTCTCACTCATTGATCTAAAACAGGCCTCCAGTGGATTCGAAGCCCCATTACGAACTAAGCACCGCGGCTTGAAGCCCCAAATTCTCTGTGACAAGGACCGACGATCAATACCAGTCGCCCAAAACCTGTCAAGTCACCCCGTAGCCTTTAAGACATGAGTCAGGTACCCGAGACCCTCCCCGCATCGAATGATCCGTGCTGGTGTGGAAGCGGCCGTAAATACAAGCGTTGTTGCAAGGGCACCGAGGGCCGTATTCAGCCCGGCATCGTCAGCCCAATGCGCTACGTACCCGACACCATCGGTAAGCCTCCGTATGCAGCCACAGGTATTCCGCCACGCAATGAAGAGTCGCGTGTGAAGTCACCGGAGATTATCGAGCGCATGCGTGTTGCTGGTGCAGCAGCTGCAGAAATTCTTCGTCGTGCCGGCGAAATGGTGCGCCCTGGTATCACCACCGATGAGATCGACATCTTCGTGCATGACCTCACTCTTGAAATGGGTGGATACCCCAGCCCGTTGAATTATCACGGCTACCCAAAGAGCGTCTGCACAAGTGTGAACGAAGTGATCTGTCATGGCATTCCAGACAATCGCGTGTTGCAAGATGGCGACATCATCGACATTGACGTCACCATTTATCTCAACGGTGTTCATGGCGACACCAACGCATCGTTCCCTGTCGGCACTATTTCTGAAGAAGACAAGAACCTCATCAAGGTGACTGAAGAGTGCATGTGGCTCGGCATTGAAGCCGTGAAGCCTGGCGTTCCTCTCAATGAAATTGGTCGTGCAATTGAAGTACACGCAAAGAAGCACAAGTACGGCGTGGTGCGAGCATTCATCGGCCATGGAATCGGCGAGAACTTCCATACCGACATTCAGGTGTTGCACTACTACGACCCACGCAACACGATGATCCTGCGCGAAGGCATGACCTTCACGATTGAGCCCATGATTACCGCGAGTGGCGAAACTCGCCACAAGATGTGGGATGACGATTGGACTGCCGTGACCGCTGATGGCAGCCGCACAGCCCAGTTTGAGCACACAATGGTGGTCACGGCTGACGGTTGCGAGATTCTCACAGGCGGAAAAGGCGCAGTTTCGCCTTCCGCACCGTGGAAACGCTGACCTTTTACTCGTAGCGTTCTACCGTGATCGATTCTCCCAACTCGGCTCGTTACTTGGCGTTTGACCGAGATGAATGGGCAGACCTGCGTGCTGCTACCCCACTCACCATTCGCGAGCGCGACCTCGAAGAGCTCCGCGGCATTAACGAAAAGATTGACCTCGATGAAGTTGCAGCTATTTATCTGCCGCTGACCCGTCTCATCAATCTGTATGTCAGTGCAACGCAGAATCTGCACAAGGTGTCTGCAACCTTTCTTGGTGCAATGGCGCCAAAGGTTCCCTATGTCATCGGTATTGCTGGTTCTGTGGCAGTGGGCAAGAGCACGTTTGCTCGTATTTTGCAGGCACTTCTTGCTCGTTGGCCAGATCACCCACGTGTTGATCTCATCACTACTGATGGCTTTCTCTTTCCAAACCAAGTGTTGGAAGATCGCGGCATCATGAATCGCAAAGGCTTTCCCGAAAGCTACGACACAAAAGCGTTGCTCTCTTTCCTTCGTGATGTGAAGGGTGGATCAGCCGAAGTCACTGCACCGGTATATAGCCACGTTGTGTACGACATTGTTGATGATGAACGAGTCACAGTGAACCAACCCGACATTTTGATTCTTGAGGGTCTCAACGTGTTGCAAGTTGGCTCGGAGTCAAATGAGTTCGTGTCGGACTATTTCGACTTCTCCATTTATATCGATGCCCTCGAAGAAGACATCGAACAGTGGTACATCGACCGCTTTCAAGCATTGCGCGAAACTGTTTTCCGTGATCCAGACAGTTTCTTTCAGCACTATGCACATCTCACAGATGAAGAGGCCATTGACATGGCGCGCACTATCTGGCGTGAGATTAACGGCAAGAACTTGGTGGAAAACATTGAGCCCACCAAGTCACGTGCATCGTTATTGGTGAAGAAGGGCGCGGATCACCGCGTCACAAAAGTAAACCTTCGCCGTTTGTAAAATTAGCGGTGCAACGCGTTGAGGTAGTTGTACACCGTGATGCGTGAGACACCCATCGCATCCGCAACATCTTCCACAGCGCGACGCAAGGTGAAAGCACCCCGCTGATCCAACAATTTCACAGCTAGCTGCTTGTTGTTACGGGAAAGATCTGGCAGACGCGCACCAAGTTCTTTTTCCACTTGCTCAATCAAACGTTCAAGCGCACCCTGCAAGCGAGGTAAACGAACAGCAGCGATGATTTCGCCATCCCATTCCAATGCCATGTCGCTGATGCGTGCGTCGTCCACCGAAATCAGTTGTGCACCCACTGCATCAAGAATGGGTTTCACAGCTGTCAGCAAAGGGTGCTGAATAAATGCCACTAGCCGACTACCTGGGTATCGATCGTGACGTGTGTGGCGCCAAGGGAATAGGCCGCTTCAAGAAGGGCCGATACAGCCGAGCCCACCTGGGATTCGCTGGCGGTGAAGGACGAACCAAAAACGCCAATCTCGACAGAAATACCTAAGGCCTCGACTGCCGCCACGGCGCGAGTGACCCGCTCGGGTGCCTCGCCCATTTCAAATGGCTCAATCGTGAATTCGACCTTGATCACGTCTAGAAGCCTAAGGGGCTGATTTCAGGGCGCTACAGCTCGATTCGGGGCAAAACCAGCGCAATGCTGTCGGGAAGAAAGGAATCCTGGCGAATTCGGCTTCGTAAGTCTCTTAATGCAATCCATTGTGTCTCAATGATTTCACCATCCGAATAGCTGAATGGGCCATCACAAACAACCTCAAAACAGGCCGCCACCAGCTTGACGTCGTCGTCCGCATAGGCCCCCGTGCCCAAGGCCCGCAGAACCCCCGAGACTCCCAGTTCTTCAGCAAACTCTCGCTGAGCCGCCACTTCCCACGACTCCCCCGGAGACACCACGCCACCCACAGCAACATCCCACCAGCCCGGCCACACATCCTTGGTTTCAGCCCGTCGATGCAGCAATACGTCGCCCGAAGACGAGCGCACAACGTTGAAGACTGCGCGATGCCACAGAGTTTCAGCACGCATCTGGCGGCGAGTGACGAGGCGCAGCACGTTGCCCAATGCATCGACCTCTTCCACCATCTCATCAGGTGAGTTCTCGGGGTGCGCCGCCGCAGGTGTGACCATCGCCATCTGCCTACCATTAAGCATGAGCAAAAACACTCTCTCTACCGACGACGCACGCGATCAGCACGGCAACCCTGCCGGATTGCTGGAGCAGGCCAACGACGTGTTCGACGACATGGTGAAAATGCGCCGCGACTTGCATGAGTGGCCAGAGATTTCCAACCATCTCCCTCGCACACGTGATCGCGTCTTGCAGTCATTGGAAGGTTTGCCACTCGGCATCACACTGCACGAGAACACCAGCGGCATCGCAGCCATGCTCACCGGCGACAAGCCCGGCCCCACAGTTCTTCTTCGTGCCGACATGGACGCGCTCCCGATGCCTGAAGATACTGACGTTCCC
>JBILBZ010000068.1:0-7770 GCA_044353425.1 Ilumatobacteraceae bacterium
TCACCAAACTTGGAGAAATCAGCGGGCAGTACAGAGGGGGCGATTTGAATCGGCAACGTCACGAGGTTCACCCTAGTCAATGAGGCGGGGCGAGTCCCGAGGGGATTGCTCTGGGTGGCATACGCTGGATGAGTGACATCGACCCATTCAGTTCGTATCGAAAAACTCGTTGCCGGCGGCGACGGCTTAGCCCGCATGGATGATGGTCGCGTGGTATTCGTTCCCGGCGTCGTTGAGGGCGAGTTGGTAGAGATTGAGCTTTCTGAGAAGAAGAATGATTTTGGCCGTGGTCAGCTGTTGTCGATCATTGAGCCAAGCAAGAACCGTCGTGTACCACCGTGCGAGCATGTAGCGCAGGGGTGCGGTGGTTGCGATTGGCAACATGTCGAGCGCCGTATACAGGGCCAAGCGAAGTTAGCCATTGTGGCCGAGGCGTATGCGCGAACAGCGCGCCTTGAAGTTGACCCACAATTGCGTCGTCTCACAGAAGATGCACGTCGCACAACAGTGCGCATGGTGAGCGATTCTTCTGGCAATTTGGGCTTCCGTGCCCATGAGTCCCACGACATCATTCCCGTGACGTCCTGCATGGTCGCGCATCCGTTGTTGAACGACTTCATCTCACGTCCTGTTCTTAAAGGTGCGGGTGAAGTCACTATTCGCGTGGGTGCTCGCACCGGCGATGTAGGTGTGTGGGCACACGAAGGCAAGTTGGCGAATGGACTGCCTGCAGGCTTGAAGACAGGGGAGCGTGCGACGATCACCGAGAAGGTAGGCGAGCATCTCTTTAAAGTCTCGATGGGTTCTTTCTTCCAGTCATCTCCCGAAGCTGCAGAGTTGATTGTCGATTCTGTGTCGCGTCGTCTCGACAACTTGGGTATCGAAGGTGGCTTGTTGCTCGATGCCTATGGCGGCGTTGGCTTATTCAGCCTTGCGTTCTCGAATCGTTTCGATGAGTTGTTGCTCGTTGAGTCTTCAGAGTCCGCGTGTCGCGATGCTGTTCGCAACTTGGCCGAATGTGCCGCAGTCATCGAACAAGCAAACGTTGATACGTGGGAAGCGGCCGAAGTTGATGTCGTTATTGCTGACCCATCTCGTCATGGCTTAGGCAAGCACGGATCGCAAGCCATCGTGGAAACTGGCGCTCAGACCATCATCTTGGTGAGTTGTGATCCAGTCGCTGGTGCTCGTGACGCAAAACTGCTCACAGATGCGGGATATACGATTGGCGAAGTTGAAGTTCTCGACATCTTCCCTGAGACACACCACGTCGAAGTAGTTGCCGCCTTCAGTTTGTAGGAGATCACCATGGCAGAAGATTGGGCACGTCCCGTTGTGTATTTCGAGATTGAAGCGCTCAACGCTGATCTTCTCGAAAACTTTTATCGAGAAATGTTCAATTGGAACATTGGTGAAGGATTCATTCGTCAGATTCCTGCAGGCATCGGTGGCCCAGAAAATGGCATCGGCGGTCACATGCGGCAAAGCAATCGCAGTGGAGTCACACTCTTTATTCAAGTGAAGAATATTGAAGCATCGCGCGCGATGGCGGTGTCACTTGGTGGCGCATTGACTTCGGATCCGTTTCAGGTGCCTGGTGCTGCGCTGATTGCAGGCATCTCGGACCCCGAAGGCAATCCCATCACGTTGGTGCAGCAATAATCAGAGCAGTGAATACACATTCGTGTTGCGACTGGTTTCGTTAATCGCCGAACTCCACGCAACAACCACGGGGTCGTGAGATGTGTAGTAACTCGATACTGAGCGTTCAGCGGTATCAAACAGGGTGATGACGACGTATGTGTTGTCATCGGCGCGAGCAGTTGTCCGTCGAGCAAGTCCTGCGCGGTTCAGATAACACCATTCCTGCATGGCCTCATCGAGAGCACGAAAGGCAGTTGCATCGTGTCCTGCGACCAAGGTGAATGTTTCTATCTCGAGAACAGCCATGGGTAACTCCGATACAAGTGATGTGCCGCTGGGCAAACCCAGAATCGAATCAGATTACTTCAGGCTGCTCGCGTGGCAGCTCGCTTCCCACAGACAAGGTGGGGTGAATGTGGCCGTCTTTGAATGATGCGAATGGCAAGAGATAAATCGTGCTGAGTTGTGTACGGTTCCGCGCGCCTGAAAGGACCAACAACTGCGAAATACGATTTCTCACTGTTTGAACCGAGAGCGAAATGCTCTCCGCAATTTCTCCGTTACTGAAGCCGTAGGAGATAAGCCTCACGATGTCTTCATCGATGCTGTCGCGATACGGAATCATGTGTGGAACGTATGTTGTCAGAGGAAAACTGACATGTGCATGTCCATGGCCCTTCCCGGCAGACAACAATTCGACTGCATCTGCAGCAAAAGTATTCCGAAAATCCGTGAGGTCAATCACGCCGTCGTAAAACTGCTCGGATGCCCATTGCAGCAACATTGCGCTGACTGCTGCTCCACAAACAATGCGTCGTTCTGGAAAGATGCCTTCGTTGGCTAACTCTGCTTCGACACGTTGGTACTCGGTCAATTTGTATTGGCCGACAATGAGGGCGAAATCCTTGAGTTCTCGAGCTGCCTCTGCGTATTCCTTGGCCGTTGTGACGGGGAGCGCCCCCTTGAACCCAGGTTGGACACTGATTTGGTCGGCCATCCATGCGCACGCCTTTTTGAATTGTCCGAAAACAATGACCTTCACAAAATCCCCCGACTTTCGGACGACCCACAAGGTACCTCTCCTGCCGGTCGTGGAGAGTTCAGCATCTGTGGCGACTGAATCCGGCCGGGAATCACAAAAGCCCAGCGAATGATCGCTGAGCTTTTTGAAGTGGTGCGCCCTCTGGGGATCGAACCCAGGACCTGCGGATTAAGAGTCCGTTGCTCTACCAGCTGAGCTAAAGGCGCATTATGAAGTTCTCACCCTAGACGGTGCTTCAAGGCGTTACCCAAACATTCAATTCGCTGGCACCGATTTCTCGATGCCAGCGAGCGAATGGGGTGAACGAGGGGTCTCGAACCCCCGGCCTCCAGGACCACAACCTGGCGCTCTAACCAACTGAGCTACGCCCACCATGAAGACCCTTAGTTTGCCACCTCTGCATGGTTATCCCAACTGCAATTGATGCAGATGCAGTGGAGCAGGACAAAGAGTTCGTCAGACACCTGTCACTTGCGAAGATAATGAATACCTAGGGGGGTATATCGGTAACATACAGTTTGAGGAAAGCAAGAGGCGCTTTCCTCACACGCTTCGCGGAGGCCCCGATGACACACCCACTTCATGATCACACCAGAGCAGCGCTGCCACGAATGATTCTTCGCGGTCTATTTCGTCGGTGTGCATGGTGCGGAGGGAAGGGCTCATTCTTTACTTCGTGGTACAAGAAGGAAGCTCAGTGTCAGACCTGTGGCATCAATTGGGAGCGTGGCTACGAGGGATATGAACTTGGTGCAGCGACCATGGGCGTCTTCATGACCTTTGGCTGCATCATCGGTTGGATGGTTATCTCCGTTGTCTTTGGGGTCGCCTTAGTCCCGCTTCTCGTCGTTGCCGGCGCGATGGCAATCAGCATCCCCATCGTGTCCTACCCCTTGACGTACTGCGTCTGGCAGGGGATCGACCTCTTCATTCGGCCGCCTTCTCCAGAAGATATTGCTCAGGCTGAAGAATGGCTGAAAGTCAAGTCCTGATTGGCTAAGGTCCTGTTTGCTCAGCCCAAATAATTGGGCTGCCGCATAGCGGGGACTGCGGTGCACATGGCGCCGACAACAAATACTTGACCGAACACCTGTTCGTAGTTACAGTGTTGTTGTTCGAACACACCCATTGCATACAGTCCGTCATCCACAGCAACCGCTGAGGATGCATCCGAAAGGCACACACCATGAGCACACCAACTCCAGAACGCGACAAAGCACTCGATGCAGCGCTCGCCCAAATCGATAAGCAATATGGAAAAGGCTCCATCATGCGAATGGGCGAGAAGGGTTCAATGGCGATCGAAGCCATTCCCACCGGTGCCCTTCCTCTCGACCTTGCTCTCGGAGTAGGTGGCTTGCCACGAGGTCGCGTTGTTGAAATCTTCGGGCCTGAGTCCTCGGGTAAGTCCACCCTTGCGATGCACGTTGTTGCTGAAGCGCAGCGCAACGGAGGCATCTGTGCCTACGTCGACGCCGAGCACGCGATGGACCCTGTGTACGCCAAGGCCATTGGTGTCGACATCGACCAGCTCCTCATTTCGCAGCCAGACACTGGTGAGCAGGCACTTGAAATCGCCGACATGCTCATCCGCTCCGGTGCGATCGACGTTCTTGTTATCGACTCAGTTGCTGCACTCACACCACGTGCAGAAATCGAAGGCGACATGGGTGACTCACACGTTGGTCTCCAGGCTCGCCTCATGAGCCAGGCATTGCGCAAGCTCACTGCCAACCTCAACAAGTCGAACACCATTTGCATCTTCATTAACCAGCTACGCGAAAAGATCGGTGTGATGTTCGGTTCACCAGAAACAACTCCTGGTGGCCGTGCACTCAAGTTCTATTCATCGGTTCGTCTCGACATCCGTCGTATCGAAGCCATCAAAGATGGCGCAGAAGTCACCGGTGCTCGTACTCGTGTGAAGGTTGTGAAGAACAAGGTTGCGCCACCATTCCGCCAGGCTGAATTCGACATCATGTACGGAAAGGGCATTAGTCGCGAAGGCGCATTGCTCGACCTTGCAGTTGAAATGGCAATCGCGAAGAAGTCCGGCGCATGGTTCACCTATGAAGGTGAGCAGTTGGGTCAGGGTCGCGAGAACGCGAAGAACTACCTGCATGATCACCCTGAACTCATGGTGGACATGGAGCAGAAGATTCGTGCTCAAGCTGGCCTGAACGACCTTGAAGAAGAGGCATTCTCCGAAAAGGACGAAGCTCCAATCGAACTTGACTAATTCGTTAGTCAGAAAAAACGAGCTGCCACTCGTATGAAGGCCGGTCCCAGGCGGGGACCGGCCTTCCGGCATTCTCGGGCAATGTTGTAGGCACAGTTGCGGGGCTCGGTCCCATGAGGGTCGGTAGCCTCAACAGGGTGAGTGGCAAGAGCCCAGAGTCCTATGTTGTGCGCACCTTTGGGTGTCAGATGAACGAACACGACTCAGAACGAATCGCAGGTCTCTTGGAGTCCGACGGTATGACACGTGCCGAAGATGATGCCGACGCTGATGTTGTCGTGCTGAACACCTGTTGCATTCGAGAGAACGCCGACAACAAGTTGTACGGCACCTTGGGTCACTTAAAGACATGGAAAGACGCCAAAGACGGTCGTCGCATTGTTGTGGGTGGCTGCTTGTCTCAGAAGGACAAAGACATTGTGCAGACTCGCGCCCCGTGGGTTGACGTTGTGATGGGGACACACAACGTGCATCGCACCAATGAGTTGCTGGCGTGGGCAGCCGAGCATGGCCCGATCACTGAGATTCTTGAAGAAGCGGTGATTGATGATCATGCGTTGTTCCCCAGTGCGCTTCCCGCACGTCGTGAAACTTCGTACAACGCCTGGGTCACGATTCAGATTGGTTGTGACAATACGTGCGCCTATTGCATCGTGCCATCTGTACGCGGCAAAGAAATCAGTCGCCCCTTCTCTGACATCGTGAGCGAAGTGGCATCACTTGCGGCACAAGGAATCACAGAGGTCACTCTTCTTGGGCAGAACGTAAATAGCTATGGGCGTGACTTATCACTTGCGGCACGTCGTGATGGTGCTGATGTATCGGCGAGTCCGCAGTTTGCTCGGTTGTTGCGCGAGGTCGGAGCAGTTGAAGGCATTCGTCGTGTGCGCTACACCAGCCCACACCCCAAAGACATGCGTATTGATGTTCTCGAAGCAATGGCGCAAACAGCAGCAGTGTGCGAACAGTTGCACTACCCGCTGCAGTCAGGTTCTGATCGCGTGTTGTCTCTCATGCATCGCGGCTACACCGCAGATCGCTATCTCGAGCGTCTTGCCGAAGCACGTCGTTTGATGCCCGATGTTGCAGTCACCAGCGACATCATCGTTGGTTTCCCAGGCGAAACAGAAGCTGACTTTGTTCGCACCATGGAAGTAGCAGCCGAGGCTGACTTCGACTCAGTGTTTGAATTCATCTTCTCGCCGCGTGAGGGAACTGAAGCCGCATTGATGGTGGAAAAGTTCTGTGATCCTGCCGAAGTAGGGGATCGTTTTGATCGTCTGCGTGTTGTGGTGGAGCGCAGTGCGCTACGAAAGCACCGTGAACGTATTGGTCGCATCGAAGAAGTGGTTGTTGACGGGCCGAGCAAGCAGGACCCGCGCATCATGTCTGGCCGTACGCGTCAGTTCAAACTGGTGCACTTCACCGTGCCACAGCCTTTGCGCCCCGGAACATATTGCAATGTTGAAATCGAAGATGCAGCAGCGCATTACCTCAAAGGTCATCTTGTAGAGGTCTTGCATGAAGCCACGCACAAGATTCGTATTCCTCTTGCGTCGGCGTAACTCGTGACCATGAACAAATCAGTGGTGGTGCTTGGCCCCACCGCCAGTGGAAAGAGCGATGTTGCAATGGCCGCCGCGACGTCAGTACCGAACGTGCACATCATTGCTGCCGATGCGATGCAGGTGTATCGCCGTATGGATATCGGCACAGCAAAACCAACGCAAGATGATCAAGCCCGCGTGGTTCATTACGGCGTTGATATTGCCGAACCTAGTGAGCGTTACTCCGTCGCGCGATTTGTCGAAGATGTTGCCGCTGCAAGAAAAAAGATCAGTAAAGCAGGTGCAAGCGAGTTGATTGTCGGCGGGACAGGTTTGTATGTCACGGCCTTGGTGGATGGTTTGTCGATGCCGGGGGATTACCCCAAGATTCGTGCACAGTTGGAAGCGAATCGCGACACGCAAGCCCTCTACGAACAGTTGTCGGAACTTGATCCTGAAGCAGTCAAGAAGATCGACCCCAATAACCGTCGTCGCATGATTCGCGCACTGGAAGTGTGTCTCGGTAGCGGTAAGACATTCAGTTCATTTGGTGAAGGTATTGGTGCATACCCTCCGGTTGACACTGTTCAGATTGGTATCAAATGGCAGCGCGAGGCACTGCGTGAGCGAATTGCGTTGCGCGTGCACAAAATGATTGAAGCGGGTCTCGTCGACGAAGTACGCGGCGTATTGAATGGGCCAAAGGGCATTTCTGACACCGCACGACAGGCGCTCGGGTACAAGGAAATCATCGAACACATTGAGCGTCGCTGGACTCTCGAAGAAGCCATCGATGCAACCATTCTGCGGACCCAGCAGTTCGCTGTACGACAAGAACGCTGGTACCGACGCGACCCACGAATCAAGTGGGTCGAGGTACAGAATGACCCGATTGAAGAAGTCACCCCACTTGTGGTGGCTGCTCTCGCATAGTCTGAGGATTCATGGACATCACCCTTACGAAGCATCATGGTCTGGAGAACGACTTTCTCGTTTTCGACCTCGCTCAGGGTGAACCAACAACGCCTTGGCCAGAAGTTGCACGGGCTGTGTGTGCTCGGTCCACGGGCATCGGAGCTGATGGTTTGCTGTTGCTGGGAATCACCAACGCAACTGATCTCACGATGCGCTTGTACAACGCAGATGGCAGCGTCGCAGAAATGAGTGGCAACGGCATTCGCTGTTTGGTGCAGGCAGCTCATGCAACCTTGAAGGGTTCTGCCAACACCACCTACAACGTGACCACAGATGCCGGCATGCGCACGGCCACAGTGGTGGGCGATTGGGATGGCGATGTC
>JBILBZ010000069.1:0-7678 GCA_044353425.1 Ilumatobacteraceae bacterium
TTGTGCAGCCGTTGCGCGCAACACCAGGGGCTCAATTAGTTCCTGTCGATAGTGAGCACTGTGCCTTGCATCAGTGTTTGCGTTCATCATTCGATGCTGGTGCCGAAGTCTCACGTCTCGTTCTCACTGCAAGTGGTGGACCATTCCGTGGGCGCAGCGCAGAGTCTTTGTCGACAGTCACTGTTGACCAAGCACTTGATCATCCCACATGGAAGATGGGCCCCAAGATCACGATTGATTCGTCAACGCTGATGAACAAAGGCCTTGAAGTAATTGAGGCACACGAGTTGTACGGCACGTCGTACGACAACATCGATGTCGTCGTGCATCCCCAGTCCGTTGTTCACTCAATGGTCGAGTTCACCGACGGGTCAACGATCGCGCAGCTATCAATGCCCGACATGCGGCTACCGATTGGGTATGCGTTGGGTTATCCATCACGTATTGCCACAGCGTTTGGCCGTATCGATTGGTCAACGTTGTCACGACTTGATTTCGAAGCTCCCGATCGCGACACATTCCGTTGTCTTGACCTTGCGTTTGCCGCGGGTCGAGCAGGGGGAACTGCGCCAGCAGCGTTGTCAGCTGCCAATGAAGTGATTGTCGAAGCATTTCTTGGCGGTCGCATCATGTGGGCAGACATTGCCCGATATGTCGAGCGCGTGATGGAACGTTTCAACGTGACCACACCACAATCCGAAGATGATGTGTTGGCAGCAGATGCCGAAGGCCGTCAACTGGCAGAAGAGGAACTCATTCGATGAGCAATTTTTATCAACGTTTTCGTAGCGAGATGGCTGCTGGTGGCGCCGTAGAGGGTGCACCCGACCAGGTTTCGCCATCGGGTCGATTCACAGGCATTGTGATGCTGTTGTTGCTTGGCTGGTTGGCGTTCAACAATATTTGGACATTCGTCTTCGTTATTGGTCTTCTCATTTCTATTTTCTTGCACGAAGTCGGACACTTTTCGACTGCACGTCTCACAGGCATGAAGGCAACTCAGTTCTTTATGGGTTTTGGCCCTCGTGTCTGGAGCCGCACTAAGGGCGAAGTGGAATACGGAGTTCGTGCATTGCCGCTCGGCGCATTTGTGCGCATCATTGGCATGAACAACATCGACGAGGTTGACCCCGAAGATGAATCGCGCGCATACCGATCAAAGTCATACCCTCGTCGTCTATTGGTCATCACTGCTGGCTCACTGATGCATATGGTGATTGCTTTTGTGTTGTTCTTCGCAGTGTTTGCCACTGTAGGTCGGGAACAATCAATGGGTTTTGCAACTGTGAAGAACGTTGATCTCGAAGGAAGTCCTGCATTCAATGCCGGAATGAGAAACGGCGACATCGTACGAAGCATCGATGCGCAGCCAATTACGAACTACGAAAGCGTGTCGGCCGCAATCATTGCGAATAAGCCGGGTGACTCCATTGACGTTGTTATTGAACGTGACGGAGTAGCGCGCGCTGTAGAAGCAACATTGGCAGCACACCCCAGTGGAGACGATCGTGCGTATCTCGGTATCTGGGCAGACGATTGGGGCTGGAAGAAGTTGTCTCCGATTGCAGCGGCTGGTCGCAGCATCGGAGATATCGGAACCACCATTGGAAACTCGGTCAAGGGTGTGGGTATTGCTCTGAACCCGATGAACTCCATTCGTCATCTCACGGGGAGCGATGAATCATTGAACACGCGACCCACCACCGTTGTCGGCGTGAGTCAAGTGGGCGGCAGCATCGGTGAATCCGATGGTCTTAAAGGCATCTTGTTGTTGCTCGCTGGCGTGAACGTTTTTGTTGGCGTTTTCAATATGTTCCCCCTGTTGCCCTTCGACGGTGGGCACGCCGCCATTGCAACATATGAACGTCTTCGTTCCCGCAAAGGCAAGCCGTACAGGGCTGATATCAACAAGATGGTGCCAGTTGCCACGTTCGTCGTGGGCGTCTTGGGCCTCCTGCTTGTGACAGGTCTCTACCTCGATATCACCAAGCCTCTCGGGTAAAGCAACTCGGAACTGACAGACTGGGAAGCGATGTTCGAGCGCCGTCAGACCAAGCAACTCACTGTGGGCAAAGTGCCCGTGGGCGGGGGAGCACCAATCACGGTGCAGTCCATGACCACGACCAAAACCGCAGATGTGGAAGGCACGTTGCAGCAGATCTATGCATTGGCTGCCGCTGGGTGCGACATCGTGCGTTGCACATGTAACGATCAAGAAGCCGCCGAAGGTTTGGCTCAAATTGTTCCGCGTTCCCCCATTCCGATCATCGCTGACATTCATCATCAGTACAAGATGGCTCTCGCTGCAATGGAAGCAGGCGTGCACGGATTGCGTTTGAACCCCGGCAACATTCGCAAGCCAGAACACATCAAAGCGGTGGCGTCAGAAGCGCGTGATCGCAATTTGCCAATTCGTATCGGTGTGAATGGCGGATCACTTGATCCTGCTTTGTATGAAAAGTATGGCGGTCTCACCGCGGCAGCGATGGTGGAATCTGCTCTGCAAGAAATTGCGTACTTCAATGAAGTGGATTTTGATCTCATCAAGATTTCTGTCAAGGCCAGCAACGTCCCGCTGATGGTGGAGGCGTATCGATTACTTGCCGACGCTGTGACGTATCCATTGCACCTTGGTGTGACGGAAGCTGGGCCACCACCTGCAGGTTTGGTGAAAGCAACAGCTGGCATCTCTACTTTGTTGTTAGAAGGAATTGGTGACACGATTCGGTACAGCTTGACCGCAGACCCTGTTGAAGAAGCTCGTGCTGGTCGTCAATTGTTGGAAGCACTCGGATTGCGTGAGCGCAAGAATGTTGACCTCATTGCATGCCCTAGTTGTGGACGTGCAGAAATTGATGTGATTGACGTGGCAAATCGTGCGATGAAGGCATTTGAAGATAAGAAGTTGCCATTACAGATTGCTGTGATGGGCTGTGTGGTTAATGGTCCGGGTGAAGCTCGTGAAGCAGATCTGGGTATTGCTGCAGGAAACAAGCGTGGTCATTTATTTGTCAAGGGCCGCAACGTTGCTGTTGTTCCAGAGAATGAGATGGTGGAAGCACTCGTCGAGTGGGCAGAGTTCATTAACGAGCATGGCACAGATGCGGCGATTGCTCGTGCGGACACAAAACTTGCAGAACGTGAAGCAGCACGTGATCGTTCGCAGTTGATGGATGAAAAAGGTGATGACGCCAACGACTCGGCGTCAAAGATTGTTGAAATTCGAAAGACGATGCACGACTAGTTCTGGGTGATGATCCAAATGGATCCATCAGAAGTGAATGATGCAGTTTCGCCTGCCGTAATCACGAATGCCTCTGTGGCGCCCGAAGCGATGATGACCACGATGCGATGATTATCACTAGCCGACAGCGTGACTGAACCGCTTGTCGCACGAGACACAGAGAATGTTGGAGTCGGCGATGGGTACACATCGTGTCCATTGACATGTGATGGTGAGACCACAGGGTGCGCAAGGGGCGTGACATCGACAATGCGGAGAAGTTCGGCAATATCGACATGTTTTGTGGTGAAGCCTGCTCGAATGATGTTGTCAGATGATGTCATGACTTCGAGGCCAAAGCCATGGAGGTATGCGTGCAGATTGCCTGCTGGCAAACAGATGGCTTCCCCTGGATTCAGCGTCACGTGATGCAAGAGAGGGGCAACGCGAAGTCCGCAGTCAGTGGGGTGTTGTGCTGCGATGGTCTGCAGCCATGCGGGGGTATCGCTCATGTTGGGAGAATCGTGTTGATCAAAGGCCCACGAGAGATAACCCTGCATTCCGTTTTGTTCAAGGATGTCGGCTTCGTCGTGCCAGTTCATCGTACGTAGTCGTTCCACCGCTGAATCAACATCGGTGAATCCGCACAACGCTTCAAATGGAGTGAGTGCAATGAGCATCTCGGGCTTGTCGAATTCGTCGCGATACATACGTGATGGCGCATCACGAGGAATGCCCATTGAGTCTTCTTTGGCAAAACCTGTGACTGCTTGATTCACCGTCGGATGGGTCTGTAGCGAAAGAGGCTGATTACAGGCAAGCAGTTTGACGAGAACCGTCATCGAGCCAATCTCGTCGCTGAGATTGATTTCTTCGGCAGCATCAATACGTGACGCACCCTGAGGGTGGGTTCCCCACCAGTATTCGGCAATCGGTGAATCGCTCGGCGTCATTCCAAGTGCGGCAGCGATAGACGTTGTGTCGCCCCAGTCATAATTCTTCATGACGCCAATGATGCGACGAGGCATGGTTTAGTTTCCTCGCACCACATTCAGAACATGTGCCACTGCATCGCCAAGAGCAACGGGTGTGTTGGTGCCGAGGTGACGGTCACGGATTTCAACATTGCCTTCACTGAGAGATTTCCCGACCACCACGATGGTGGGAATGCCCATGAGTTCTGCGTCTTTGAATTTCACGCCGGGAGAAACGCCATTGCGATCATCCAATATGACTTCGAGGCCCTGTGCCTCAAGTTCTGTTGCCAACTTTTCGCCAGCGATAGTGAGTTCATCGCCGTTTTTGCCAGTGACCACAACATGAACATCGGCAGGAGAAATTGCACGAGGCCACTTCAGCCCGATTTCATCGTGGAACACTTCGGCAACAGATGCCACTGCACGTGACACACCAATGCCGTATGAGCCCATGGTGACAACTTGCGCTTTTCCGTTTTGGTCAAGCACTTTCAGTTCCAGTTTCTCCGCGTACTTGCGTCCGAGTTGGAAGACGTGACCAATCTCGATTCCGCGTGCAATCTCTAGTGCCTTGCCACAATTCGGGCATGGGTCTCCACCAGCAACTTCAACAGCTTCGATTGATCCATCTGCCGTAAAGTCGCGACCATTGACGAGGTTGAGAACGTGAGAGTCCTTGGCGTTTGCACCAGTGACCCAGGCGCTGCCAGGGACGACAGATGGGTCAAGTAAGTAACGAATACCTGTTGCGCTCTCTTCACTGAGAATTTGCGGTCCGATGTATCCGCGAATCAGACCAGGATGCTTTTCGAACTCTGCTTCATCCATCGGAGATACTTCGGCAGGGGAGACCTGCGCTTCGATGCGCTTAATGTCGACATCACGATCACCGGGGACACCGACAACAATTGCTGATGTTGTTCCGTCGGGATGGCGAAGAGTGAGAACCACATTTTTCAGTGTGTCGCCTGCATTCCAGGGGCGGTCGGCTCGGGGACTATTGGTATTCAGGTACTCCACCAATGCCGCAATGGTGGGGCAATTTGGGGTGGGCAGAGTCGAAGTTGCGGGGTGCTCGGCCGTATCAGGGGCAAGTGCGCCTGTGGTCACTGCTTCGGTGTTTGCGGCGTAGTCACATGATGTGCAGCGAACGAAGGTGTCTTCGCCTACTTCGATGGGGGCGAGGAACTCTTCACTCATTGAGCCACCCATGGCGCCACTCATTGCCTTCACGATGGCGTAGGGGAGGCCAAGGCGCTGGAAAATACGTTCGTAGGCATCGCGATGGTCGTTGTAGCTCTTGGCCAAACCTTCATCGTCAATGTCAAAGGAATAGCTGTCCTTCATAAGGAACTCGCGCCCACGAAGCAGACCAGCACGGGGGCGAGCCTCATCTCGGTACTTGGTCTGGATCTGATACAGAGACACGGGGAGGTCCTTGTAACTGCTGTAGAGATCCTTCACGAGAAGGGTAAACATCTCTTCGTGGGTGGGGCCGAGAAGGAAATCGGCACCTTTGCGGTCCTTCAGACGAAAGAGATTGTCGCCATATTCAGTCCAGCGTCCGGTGGCTTCATACACGTCGCGGGGCAAAAGGGCAGGAAAATGCACTTCTTGAGCCCCAATGGCATCCATTTCTTCACGAACAATGTTTTCCACCTTGCGAAGGACCCGCCAGCCCAGCGGCAGCCAGGTGTACCCACCAGGTGCGGCCCGGCGGATGTAGCCGGCCCGGACTAGCAATCGGTGAGAGGGGACTTCCGCATCGGAAGGGTCATCACGGAGGGTGCGAACGAAGAGGTGTGAGAGACGAAGCATTAGAGCGAAACCTTAGTTCTGATGGCTATCATTGAAGCCGTCCTTTGAAGTTCGGTGAACCGGAGGCACGGGTACCCCCCGTGCCTTTTGTTCTGTTAGAGCCAAGTTTTTGGCAGGAGAGGTGAGTTATATGTCCGACAGCGTCACAGACACCATCTCGACCATGCTTGCCCCGATTCTGGCCGACCTCAAATTGGAACTCTACGACCTCGATTTCAACGGTGGAATCTTGAAGGTCACGCTCGATACTCCCGCTGGCCAACCCGCTGGCGTCGATATCGATCAGATTGCTCTCGTCACGCGCCTGCTTGGCCGCGAACTTGATCACAATGAAGATGCTGTCCCTGGTCGCTTCACCCTTGAGGTCACAAGCCCAGGTCTTGAGCGTGTCTTGCGCACTGCTCATCACTTCAATCGTGAAGTGGGCAAGGAAGTCACCGTTCGATTCACATCCGAGTTCAACGGTCGTCGTCGTCTCGCAGGTTTGTTGGTTGCAGCCACCGACTCCACGGCATCTGTTCGTGTCGCTGACACAGCAGAGACCATCGAATTCCCCTTGTCCATCGTTGACAAGGCAAAAACAGTTTTCGTATGGGAATCACAGCCCAAGCCAAATTCGAAGGAAGCGCTCGCTAAGCGTGCAGCAGCCGAAAAGAACGCATCAATGCATCAACAGGAGGCCAGCACACAATGAGCAACCTTGATATGTCCGAAGCAGTACGCATGCTTGCCGATCACCACGGCATCAGCGTCGACTCACTTCTTCAAGTGTTGGTCGAGGCATTAGCCACGGCCTACAAGAAGCGTCCCGGAGCTGCCGACGAGGTCATCGTCGAAGTGAATCCCGAGAGCCTTGACATGAAGTTCACCGCCTATGACGTCGATGACGACGGCAACTGGGTGAACGAGCGCGATGACACGCCAAGCAAGAACGAACTCGGCCGTATTGCCGCTGCAACGTTCAAGCAGGTTATGAGCCAGCGCATCCGTGAAGTAGAGCGCGATCGCAAGTTTGAGGAATACGCAAACCGCGAGGGCGACCTTGTCACTGGCATCATTCAGCAGTCCGATGGCCGTTATGCATTGCTCGACCTCGGCAAGGTGGAAGCACTCTTGCCACAGGCAGAACAAGTGCCATACGAGCGCCCTGTTACTGGTGACCGCGTGAAGGCGTACATCGTTGAAGTCCGCAAGACAGCGAAAGGCCCACAGATTGTTGTGAGCCGTACGCACCCAGGTCTCATCAAGCGTTTGTTCGAACTTGAAGTTCCTGAAATCGCTGATGGCGTTGTGGAAATCAAGTCATGTGCTCGTGAACCGGGCCACCGTACAAAGATCGCAGTGTTCTCGAACGATGCAAACGTTGACCCAGTGGGTGCATGCGTTGGTGCTCGCGGTGGACGCGTGCGCATGGTTGTGAATGAACTTCGCGGCGAAAAGATTGACATCGTTTCGTACAGCGATGATCTTCATGATTTCGTGTCGAAAGCATTGTCACCTGCAAAGGTCACCGAGGTTCGCCTCAGTGAAGATGCCACACAGGCCGACGTCATCGTTCCTGACTTCCAGTTGTCATTGGCAATTGGTAAGGAAGGCCAGAACGCACGTCTTGCTGCACGCCTCACCGGTGTGCGCATTGACATCAAGTCCGAGACCCAAG
>JBILBZ010000014.1:0-22489 GCA_044353425.1 Ilumatobacteraceae bacterium
CAACCAAATGAGGCAAAACATGACCATTTATGAAATAGCCTGCTCCTATCGAGAATCAAACTGCTCCCCTCATCAAAGAACGCACTCATTCGCTGAATACTGTCCGCGAGTCGATTCCTGCTGTCTGCTACGAACGCCCCACAGGTCGCGCCGTCCGCGCCCTCATCAAGGCAACGATTGTCTATGGCATTACCCTTGCGGCACTGGCCATGGCCACCTCTTGGTGGGCAATCATTCCTCTCTGGATCGCAGGCGGTCTTGCTGTCTCTGGCCTCTTCGTTTTGGGACACGACGCATCACACGGTGCACTCCTGTCTTCACAGAAGATCAATCGCATCGTGGCGCAGATCACGATGGGACCAAGCGTTCATGTTGAGTCAGCGTGGGATCTCGGCCACAACCGTATTCACCATGGCTACACCACACGCGAAGGCTTCGACTTTGTCTGGCACCCCGCAACAGTTGAGCAGTACCGCACATACAACGCGATCCAACGTTTGCAGCACCGTGTGGAATGGTCATGGGTTGGTTCAGGCGTGTACTTCTTGCGCACCGTGTGGTGGGAAAAGATGTGGCGTTATAACCCAGAGGGCAAGCGTCGTGCAGCAGTCGTTCGCGACAAGATCACTTTGGGTATTGGTATCGCAATTGTTCTGGGTGTTACGGCAACAATCGGTGCACTCACTGGCGGCGCAGTCGCCGCAGTGTGGCTGCCCATCAAGTTGTTCGTTGTTCCATTCATCTTGTTCGGACAAATCATTGGATGGACCGTGTACGTGCATCACGTATCTCCTGACATCCGTTGGTGGTCAAAGAAGGAATGGTCTCAGTACAAGGGCCAGATGGAATCAACCACAATCATGAAGACGCCTCGTCTCGTGAACTGGTTGTGGTTCCACAACATCTTCGTGCACGTGCCACACCATGTTGATGTTCGCATTCCTTTCCACCAGCTGCCCGCTGCAGCCAATGCAATCGAAGCGGCCTACCCCGAGACTGTGCGACGCATCCGTTTGTCTTTCCGCGAATTCCTTCGTTCGACAAAGAACTGCAAGTTGTACGACTTTGAGGCTGGTACCTGGTTGCCGTACTCCGCAGCCCAGGGTGCTCCTGCACCTTCTGCTCCAGTCGCTGCGTAATCAGCAATCGACGCTCGCACCTCTAGGGTGTGAACCGTGAGCGCCGTTCCACTTTCAGTTCTTGACCTTGCGTCAATTTCCACTGGCGACAGCGTGGGCCAAAGCCTGCAGAACTGTGTTTCTCTTGCGCAACGAGCCGAAGAACTCGGCTTCACACGCGTTTGGTACGCAGAGCATCACAACTTCGAATCGATTGCTTCGTCTGCAACATCGGTCCTCATCGCTCATGTAGCGGCGCATACACACAGCATTCGACTCGGATCTGGCGGCATCATGTTGCCCAACCACTCCCCCCTTGTCATAGCTGAGCAGTTCGGAACACTCGAATCGTTACACCCTGGCCGCATTGACCTCGGACTAGGTCGCGCCCCTGGGACTGACCAAGTCACTGCACGCGCAATGCGTCGCGACCCGCGTGCAGCCGAAGACTTCGCAGATGACGTTGTGGAGTTGCAGGCATTTCTTTCTGACACATCGCGAGTTGCCGGCGTGAACGCAATGCCTGGCCGCGGAACACACGTGCCGTTGTACATCTTGGGGTCATCGCTGTACGGCGCACAGGTTGCCGCTCACTTCGGTCTGCCGTTTGCATTTGCCTCACACTTTGCACCCACACATCTCATCGATGCTTTACGCATCTATCGCGAACGGTTTTCTCCTTCTGCGCAGCTCAGTGAGCCATATGCAATGGCAAGTATGAATGTGATTGCGGCCGACACCGAGGAATCTGCACTGCGCCAGAAAGAATTGCGTCGTCGCAACTTCACACGCGCTCTGTTCAGCAGTCAAGGACAAAAGCTTTCCGATGAAGAAGTCATTGAAGTTCTCAAGACTCCTCAAGGTGCTCACGTAGATCAGATGTTCACATATGCAGCCGTTGGTACTCCTGATGTGGTCAAAGCCGGTGTCGAAGACTTTGCTGCACTGACGCAAGCCGATGAGATCATCACCGCGCATCACTGCGAGAGTGGCACCGCCCGAATTCGTTCACTTGAACTGCTCGCGCAAACAATGTTGCTGACACCGCGACAACCAGTGATGCAATGAGCAACTACGAAGAGATTGATGCCGGCGAAACAATCTGGCGCTTCGAAAAAGATTTCTTCACATCGAATTGGACATGCATCTGGGGAAAAGGCTGCAAAGGGATCGACGTAGCAGAAGATACGACGAAGAACTTTGGGTGCTGTTCTCTTGGGTGTGAACTTGACGGCGTTGAAGAGGCGATGAACCTCTCGGCTTATGCAGCGATGATTCCGCAACACTTGTTTCAGTTTTCTGCCGAAGCAAAGACCAATGGAATCTTTGCGAACGAGAAAAACAGTGCCACCCGCGTGATTGACGGAGCGTGCATCTTTCTGAATCGAAATGGTTTCTCCGGTGGCACAGGATGCGCATTGCACCTCGGTGCGCTCCACTTTGAAGAATCAATCACCGAATGGAAGCCATCGGTGTGTTGGCAACTGCCCATCAAAGTTGACTGGGAAATGCGCGAGGACAATGTGGAAGTCGCCACTGTTCACCGCTGGGATCGCAAGGCATGGGGCGAGGTGGGCGACGACATGGCCTGGTGCTGCACCGAAGGCAGCGAAGCCTATTGCGGCGAGTCACGAGTCATCGACAGCCTCAGCGAGGAAATCGCTGGGATCGTCGGTGAACCAGTCTTTGTGGAGTTGAGAAAGCGCTTGGCGTAGTCGTTACTCGCCAATGAGTTCTTTGCGAAGTTCTCGCTTCAAAAACTTTCCAGTGGCATTGCGCGGAATCGGCTCGCTGCGGAACCACACCCGAGACGGGATCTTGTGCTTTGCCAACGTCACCGCCAGGTGCGAGCGCAACTCTTCTTCCGTTAATGAAGAACCCGGACGCAGAACAAGTACAGCTGCAACTTCCTCTCCCAGACGTTCATCGGGGACTCCAAAGACGGCAGCTTCAGCGATTGCTTCGTGGTTGTAGATCGCTGCTTCCACCTCGCTGCAGTACACGTTCTCACCACCACGAATCACCATGTCCTTCGCGCGATCAACGATGTAGACGAATCCGTCTTCATCAATGCGCGCAACGTCGCCAGTGTTCAGCCAGCCGTCCTTGATGGTCTCTGCATTCGCTTCTGGTCGATTCAAGTATCCCTTGATGATGATGGCGCCACGCACACACAAGATTCCGACAGTGTTCGGATCCCGCGGCAACTCATTGCCATCCTCGTCAACAAGTTTTCCTTCCAAGGTGGGCACTAATGGGCCGCACGACTCCGGGCGCTCCAGATACAAGCGTGAAGAGTTTGCTGTGATGATTCCGCACGTTTCGGTCATGCCGTAACCGGTGGACGGCTGTCCTTGCTTTAACGCACCCGCAATCTTGTGCACGAGGTCTGGCTGCAGTGCCGAGCCACCGCCACCCATCCCTTGCAACGTCGATGTGTCGCGCTTTGACCAATCAGGGTGCATCAACAATTCGCGTCCCATTGTGGGAACACCAGAGAAGTTGGTGATGCCCTCACGTTCAATGAGTTCGAGTGCGCGACCCGCCTCCCACTTGTACATCATCACGACTTTGGCACCCGTGAGCGTTGCCGGATGCAAGATGCAGTTACATGCAGTGACATGGAAGAACGGAGTCGGTGCCATAAATGCAGCTGGCGTCACGGGTTTAGGCGGGGGCGCAGGCATGTCCCCCGCTTCAATTGCCTTCTGTTCTGCAAGAGCAGTTGCACCTGTCATTGCGGCGATGTTCAAGATGTTGGAAACAGAACCACGATTCGTGAGCTGTGCACCTTTGGGAAACCCTGTTGTGCCAGACGTGTAGAAAATGGTTGCATCGTCCTCTGGTTCGATCTCTATGTTCGGCAATGCCCCGGGATCACTACCACTGAGCGCATCGGCCCATGACACAGCACCTGTTGGCAATGAACCCTCATATCGCGCAACAACAAGATGCATCGCAGGTGCGTCACTGATCTGCACCAAACGTTCAAGACGTTCACCGTCAACAAGAAGAACTTTGGGCTCACTGTCCTTCAGTGCATATTCCATCTCTGACGGTGTCCACCACGCATTCATCCCAACGAGTGCCGCCCCCACTGACACTGTCGCCCAATACGCCACGACCCATTCCGGATAATTGCGCATCGACACAGCGACGCGATCATGCCGCCCGACTCCGTGAGCCACCAGGTACGCCGCCAACACTCGTACCTGTTGATGGATCTCGCCGTAGGTGTACCGCTCGTCTTCATAGACCAAATAGTCCTTGTCGGCATGAGCTGCCGAAAGTTCCCAGAGGAAGCGCATGTGAGGTGGCGCTGCTGCGAACACCTTTGTGGGCACCCCATGAATCTCTATTGTGGTGGTCTCGAAAGGAGACCCTGGGGCATCGAGTTCGCTACGGGCTTGGAGATAGTGCTGAATCACCCCCCTATCTTTACCCAAATGTGACATTTGTCGCTAGCGGGGACGGGGTTTGGTTCGATCCCACGAGAGTTGGTCAATCTCGTCGGCTTACTGCCCAATTGACTCCGCTAATTGACGATTAGCCTCTCTGAACGATGGGATCAGATCAATCAGTAGGACCCGAGCATGCAAAGCCGCTCGCCGAGGCACATCACCAGGGCAACCCCCAAGGTGACGGCCACAACAACGATGACCACGCTGGTGCAGGGCATGGACACGGGGCAGAAGTAGGCACAGCAGCACTCGCTCTCGGAGCACTCGGCGTCGTGTACGGAGACATCGGTACCAGCCCGCTGTATGCGCTGAAAGAAGCCTTCACTGAGAAGTCCCATGTGATGACTGTGGACACCATCAACGTGTACGGCATTTGCTCGCTCGCTTTCTGGTCACTCATCATCATCATCTCGATTAAGTATCTGCTCTTCGTGATGCGCGCAGACAACAACGGAGAAGGCGGCATTCTTGCCCTCACTGCCCTTGTGATGCCACGCAAGGGGCAAAACATGAAACGAGGAGCCATTCTTGTTTCACTCGGAGTATTCGGAACTGCACTGTTGTACGGCGACGGAATTATCACTCCAGCCATTTCAGTTCTTTCAGCGGTCGAAGGCCTTAAAGAAGTCTCCACTGCATTTGAGCCATGGGTTGTCCCCATCGCCATCGTGATTCTTCTTGCATTATTCTTGGTGCAAAGCAGAGGCACTGGCACGATGGGCAAGATTTTTGGACCCATCATGTTGGTGTGGTTCACCACACTCGCAATCATCGGTTTGTCTCACATCGCCGATGCGCCAGAAATTATTCGCTCTGTTAATCCGTACTACGCATTTCAATACTTCACACATGAGTCGAAGAGCGCATTCCTTTCATTAGGTGCAATCTTCCTCGTAGTGACGGGTGGCGAAGCCCTCTATGCCGACATGGGCCACTTCGGGCGTAAGCCCATCACCATCGGTTGGTACGGCATGGTCTTGCCATCACTTGTCTTAAATTACTGGGGTCAAGGCGCTTTCCTTCTGACTTCGGAAACTCGAGACAAAGACATCCACAGCATCTTCTTCCAGATGGTTCCTGAACCACTCTTGATTCCCATCGTGATCCTTGCCACGTGCGCCACAATCATTGCCTCGCAGGCGTTGATATCAGGCGTGTTCTCTCTCACTGCACAAGCAGTGAAACTGGATTATCTCCCTCGTATCAAAATTCGTCACACATCACATTCACACTCCGGTCAGATTTACGTACCGCTCGTGAACTGGTTACTGATGGTCGCCTGTATCGGTCTTGTCATCGGTTTCCAGACTGCCAGCAATCTCGCGGCCGCATATGGAATTGCCGTAACAGCGACAATGGCAATCACCACACTCATCTTCTTCCGTGTACTCACAGATCGCTGGAACTGGTCACCAACCAAAGCAATGCTTCTTTGTGCACCACTGTTGGTCATCGAGGCTGGTTTCCTTGGCGCGAATATTGTCAAGATTCCACACGGTGGCTGGTTTGCTCTAGCCGTCGCAATCATCTTGATGGTGCAGATGCAAACGTGGCGCCGCGGACGTGCACTTGTTGCTCAACGCATTCATCGCGGAGAGCGCTCTCTCATCGAAGTCCTCGATGAGACCGAAGACGTCAAGCGCGTAACCGGCACAGCAGTCTTCATGTTCAAAGACCTTGGTAAAGCTCCCCCTGCCTTGGTGAACAATTTGCGCCACAACAAGGTCCTGCACAAGACCACTCTGATCGTTGCTGTTGAAACCTCAGCCGCACCACGCGTCGAGATGTCACAACGAGCAACTGTTGTCAAAGTTGGCCCCGGTGTTTGTCAAGTGCAGCTCGAGTTCGGCTTCATGGACGAACCCGATGTTCCTGCAACGCTCGCGGCAATCTCATTCCAAGGACTCGATTTCGACCCCGATGATGCCACCTATTTCATTGGTCATGAGTCGATTATTGCGGGCAAAGCTCCGGGCATGAATCCGCTTGCGGAGCATCTCTTCGTGTTCTTGAATCGTGGCGCCGACAGCGCAAGCCGATTCTTTAACTTGCCAATTGATCGCGTGTTTGAAGTGGGCTCTCACGTCGAGATCTGATGGTGACAGCAACGTAAGCAGTTGCTGTTGCAACCACTGTCCCGACGATGGCTCCGGCCAACACATCAGATAACCAATGCACGTTCAGTGCAAGACGCGTCCACGCCATCATCACGATGCCCATTGTTGCAATAACGGTGGTTACTCGCCGTACAGCCAATGACGTCTCGTGGATATACAGCAGTGCAGCAACAGCAATCAACAAAGCCGTTGTGTTTGCAACATGACCTGATGGGAAACTGCCCCCTGCCGCACCTGACAACCAGTTCTCTTGTGGTGGACGAGCGACATCAAAGGCTCTCTTCAATACTGCAACGAGACTGCTGTTGATTTGAAGAGCAATCCATGGAACGACAGAAAGCAACAGGGATCTATATCGCCACCACAGTGCAACTCCGGCTACCACTGCTCCCGGCATCAGGATCGACATAGATCCAACATCAGTCAGAACTTTCGCCGCATAAGTCAGCACAGGATGCAGTTGGAACTGCCGCCACACCCAACGATCGAACTCACCCAAAACAGCTGCAGTGAGTTCGACCATGAACTAACGGTAGTCCTGTCCTTGTCGGGTGCTCAGGGACAACTACAGCTTGTCGGCGGGGTACTTCTCGTACGACGCTTTGAAGACACCCTGATGAAGCAGGACCGTTGCAATCAATCCGCCTGTCGCCGGGTCTGAGATGTACGTGCGAGTCCACCAACTCTCCACACGACGACTCTGCCCGACTCCCACAGTCTCGTGAACGAGCTCATATTCATGATCCACGAAGAGAGGGCCATCCACCATGCGCACTTCTAAATCGATGAATAATCCGACTGCAGGTCCACGAACTGAACCGAATCTGCCACCTTTGTGTGCCAAGACACTGACCATCTCCGTCGGAATGATGGCACGACCCCAGGGAGTGTCATTCGTGGAGTACCACGGTGATGATTCTGTAATGACCTTCAATTTGTCATTCAACGAGAACGGATACAGAGCACCATTGTGTTCGTCTGGCCCCATCGTGACGCGGTGTGCCTCACTTCGTTGACCAACGACCAACTCGTCGACAATGAATAGCTCGCCCGAATCTTTCAATCCAGCAAGTCGTCGATCCAATTCCGTCTCACCATGATCAGGACCCAATGTCAGTGTTCCCGAAAGAACTGAATTGCCGTCACCCTTTGTGGCACCGATGCGAGCACTATTGCTCGATGTCGTCACAGCGAACGGCTGTACTGTCTCGCCTTCAATCACCATGTTTTCAAAATGTGAACTGATGCAACCCTGCTCGAACCACTGTGCACCCCACAAGGTGACGCCAATGGGATCAAACTGACTGAAATGTGTGGGGCCTTCAATCGGTGCTCCTGCCAGACCTAACTTGTCGGCCGTTGCTTCGTCATGGACGCTGGCATGACCGTCATATTCCTGATGAGCCAACATCTGATGCGGTGAGCGCACCGGACCAGTGAGTGTGATTTCCGTCGAAAAAGGTTCTGAGTTCATGATTTGTTCTCCAATCGTTCTGCGCGCAAAGCCGAGCGACGTACTTTGCCCGCATCGTCACGTAGAGCGAAATCGACAAACTCAAATGTGCGAGGAACCTTATAGATCACCAGTCGTTCACCCAAGAATAACTTCAACTCTTCTTCTGACACTTCAGCGATATCTGCTTCAACAATTGCATGCACGGTGCTGCCTTTGTCTTCATCAGGCAGTCCAATCACTGCACATGACTTCACCGCAGGATGCTCTTGAATCACAGACTCGATCTCGGCTGGATAGATGTTGGCACCACCCGACAGAATCATGTCGGCTGCTCGATCACCCAAGTAGAGATACCCATCCTCATCAAGGCGACCCATGTCACCCAGCGATTCCCATCCGCCATCACGAGTGCGAGCGGTAGCTCCAAGGTACTTGTAGGTCGGTGTTGCACGAGGACTGCGCATCCACACTTCACCCATCTCCCCTACGGGCACTTCGTTCCCATCTTCATCAGTAATGGAGACAGTCCCTGGAATCACCTTGCCCACTGATCCACGATGAGCCATCCACTCGGGGCCTGTAATCACCGTTGCTATTTGTGCTTCAGTACCCGCATACAACTCAAAAATGCGTTCCGCACCAAGCCACTCAATCCACGCAAGTTTCAGCCATTCCGGACACGGCTCTGCAAGATGCCACACCACGCGCAACGATGAGAGATCAAACGACAAACGTTCTTCATCAGGAAGTCGCAGAATGCGCTTCATCATTGTGGGCACCATGTACAACACAGAGCCTCTGTGCTTTTGAATCTCTTCCAATGTTTCTGATGCATCAAACCGAGGCAACAGAGCAACTTGAAGGCCATTCAGCAACGCCTGACAACTCCATACTGCAGGCCCGTTGTGATATAGCGGTCCTGGCATGACAAGACATCCACCCGGATCCATCATCAGTGGTGGTGGCAATGTCTCGTCAAATGCTGCAGGGTCACCTGAGACAATCAGCTTTGGACGACCAGTGCTTCCACCCGACGTTGGTGCCTTCCATGCTTGCGAAATCACGTATGGCAAGTGTGATGCATCTGCCTCGGGTGCGCGAAAGCCCATCGCCACACTCGTTCGTCCAGGAAAATCTCCATCTCCTACACCAATCAATGCGCTGGGGTTCGCCAGTTCAAGAATCGCTTCGAGCTCTCGTTGCGGCAGACGCGAAGAAATGGGCTGTGGAGTTGCACCTAACCGCCACGCCGCCACATATGCAATGAAAAAATCAATGCTGTTGGGCACCGCGACAGTGACCATGTCACCCTCTCGGGTTCCACGTTCATGCAGATACACCGCCAGGTTGTAGCCCTGTCGAATCAGGTCGGAACGTGTGATGCTGTCGGCACCACATGTAATCGCCACCGTGTTAGGCGACTCTGCAGCAAGGTCTTCAAGGCGCTGGATGAAGGAAATCATTACTTCATTGTTTAGTGCCAATGAGATACATCTCAGACACTGGAGCGCCTACAGAGCGAGGGACACGAAAGGGAGCCATGCAAAGGCTGCCAATGTCCCCACACCCACCACGAAGGCCACCAACTTCTCATCAAATCCGGCAGCAATGGCAACAACGCCAGCCGTCACCATGGGCGGCGCTGCAGATTCGAGAATCGACGTGCTCCACATCAGATCTCCCGTTGAAGCAAAAACCACTGCCACCAGAATCACTACCCCAGGAACAGCGACCATCTTGATGAAGAGTCCGGAGAGAGCCGGACCAATGACTGCGCGATCTACCCGCAAAGTAAATCGCAAGCCCAAAGCACCCATCGCAACGGGTGCAACCGAGTACCCAATGTCATTCAGCACAGTCACAATGTCGGCATCAAGACCAATCACTCTCAGAGGGATCACTGTGAGCAATGCAAGGAACGGACCGAATCGAGAGAGCCTGTGCAGAATTGCTCGTCCGCCAGAGTCACCCGTACCAAAACGACCAGAGATGTACGAACCATAAATCGCAAGAGCGAGAAAAGTGCCTAACTGGTCATATGCAATCGCAGCCGACAGATGGTCGTCACCCAAAAGACCACTGACCATTCCGAGGCCAAGAAAACTGGTGTTGCCGAGCACCGCAACGAGCAATAAAGCGCCGACAGTGTCACGCGACCACTGACGCAATCGGCCGATGCAATACACAACGACCGCGCACCCCATCATGCTTCCCCACGCAACGAGGACCGGAATCAGTAACTCGGAAGTCACGTCAACAGTGGTCATCTTGGCAATGATCACCGCAGGCAGTGCAAAGTTCAGGACATATCTCTCAGCGAACCAGATCAGCTTGGGTGGAACTGCCACCAATGAACCAATGAGCCAGCACACAAGGAATGTCGCCACCACAATGAAAATCACCCTTCGAACCTAGTGTCCACCCGCGTCGCTCAGCAGGAATGACAGCGCTTCTCATGTGGGACAATGACACATGGCTTCGAATCACGACATCGCCTCCCCACTCCTTGGCACCATCTTTAAGGTGGCGGTCGCTGTTGGAGATTCCGTTCACGCGAAGCAGGAAATCCTCATCATCGAATCGATGAAGATGGAACATCCTGTCGAGGCAGGAGTTGACGGGATTGTTGCTTCTATTGCGGTCGCCGAAGGAGACACCATCGCAGCAGGTCAGGTGCTTGTCAGCATTACCCCGGGAGCCATTGCAGTTCATGTGAGTACTGAGTCAAGTAACAAACCCGCACTTGAGCGCGACGACCTTGCGCGCTACCGAGAACGCCGCCGTCTCACTACCGATGAGGCACGTCCCGATGCAGTCGCACGACGCACAGCAAAAGGACAGCGAACCGCACGAGCCAACATTGCTGACCTTGTTGATGAAGGAAGTTTTGTTGAGTACGGCTCCTTCGCTGTTGCTGCACAACGTCAGCGACGCGAACTTGATGATCTCATTCGCAACACGCCAGCCGATGGGCTCGTTGGTGGTATCGCAACAGTCAACACAGCGGAGTTTGGCGAAGACGCAGCTCGTATTGCGGTCGCGTCGTACGACTACACCGTGCTTGCAGGAACACAAGGTTTCCTCAACCATCGAAAGAAAGACAGACTCTTTACTGTCGCCGAACAACTTCGTACTCCCGTCGTTCTCTTTGCAGAAGGCGGCGGCGGTCGACCTGGTGATACCGATGCAGCCGGTGTTGCTGGTCTTGATGGCCCTGCCTTTGCCCTCTTTGCTCGCCTCTCAGGCCTTGTACCCCTGGTGGGCATCACATCGGGCTATTGCTTTGCGGGTAACGCTGCGCTGCTCGGTTGTTGTGATGTTGTCATCGCAACAGAGAACTCGAACATCGGTATGGCAGGGCCAGCAATGATCGAAGGTGGTGGCCTTGGAGTTGTGAAACCCACCGACATCGGCTCCATCGACGTTCAGACAGCGAACGGCGTCGTTGACATTCGCGTCGCAGACGAAGAAGCTGCCGTTGCCGCTGCAAAGAAGTACCTCGGATTCTTCCAGGGCTCCACCAAGAATTGGACACGTCACGATGACGAGATTCTTCGCGACCTCATCCCCGAGCAACGCACGCGCGTCTACGACGTGCGCACTGTCATTAATGCATTGGCCGACATTGATTCAGCCCTTGAACTGCGACCAAGTTTCGGAGTCGGAATCCTCACTACTCTTCTGCGCATCGAAGGAAAGCCGGTCGGGCTCATCGCGAATAACCCAGCTCATCTTGGTGGCGCCATTGACTCGGACGCATCGGACAAAGCATCCCGATTCATTCAATTGTGCGATGCCTACGACATTCCCATTGTCAGCTTGTGCGACACACCAGGGTTTATGGTTGGCCCAGACGCCGAACACACGGCTCAAGTGCGCCACTTTGGACGCTTGTTTGTGACCGCAGCGAGCATCAGCGTGCCACTCGTGACAATTGTGCTGCGTAAGGGCTACGGACTTGGCGCAATGGCAATGGCAGGCGGTGGTTTTCATTCCAATGCAATGACAGTGTCGTGGCCCACTGGTGAATTCGGCGGAATGGGCCTTGAAGGCGCAGTCCGACTCGGATTCAGCAAAGAGCTTGCTGCAATCGATGACAAACAGGAACGCAACGAACTAGAAGCCAAACTGATCGCGCGTGCCTACGAACACGGCAGTGCCTTAAACATGGCGAGCCACGTTGAGATTGATGATGTCGTAGACCCTGCCGAGACTCGTCAGCGCATCCTCAGCATCATTGGCTCCACACATTCATGGCGTGCGCGGGTTGGCAAGAAGCGCCCGATGGTTGATGCTTGGTAAATCTCGTCACCAATGACGAGATCAGAATCTAGAAGGCAGCAAGACCTGCACGAAGCTGTTGCGCAAACTCTTCATCAATAATGGTGTCGCTATCTGCAGCAAGTTTTTCATGAATGGCTGCTGCGCCGACTTGAGCAACAACCTTGCCTCCCAATGCTTGCAAGAGTCCACTCGTCGCAGGAAGAACATTCTTTCCGCCACCAGGCCCAGGAGTCGTTGCAATCACCATTGATGTCTTTCCAATGATGGGTCCAGCCATGAAGGGTCGCGATGCCCAGTCAATGAGATTCTTTGTGGCGCCGGAATAGGAACCGCTGTACTCAGGACCGGCAATGATGACGCCGTCGGCTTCCGCAATTGCAGCACGAAGAGCAGCAACAATTTCTGGGACAGTGTCGCCATCAAGGTCTTGGTTGTACATCGGAAGATCTGCAATGTCGAACAAAGCAATCTGCGTTCCTGCTGGAGCCAAAGCTGGCAACGCACGAAGAACGCGAGTGTTAAATGAGTCCTTACGAAGAGAACCTGAGAATGCAAGAAGAGTTGTCATTGCCGCTGAACGATACGGAGTCCGTTCTCTGTATCCCACATGGTGATGACAAGTTGTTCGTCTTCCACTTCCACAATGTGAGCCTTCTGAACATCAATCTGAAAGAACTCACCGTCACTCGGATTCTCTGGTCTCCATGCACGTGCAGATTCTGTAGCGAGCACTAATGCCAACCCAGAGATGCGGGCATCACCGCCATCGAGTTCTTCGGACAACGTGGCCGAATGAAGAGAAACGCGCGGATCTCTCTTGACGTCCAACGACTTGAGCGCAGAAGGCATCGAGCCAAACCACACCACTCCTTCGTTGAAGAACACGTTGATTCCGCTGAGGCGTGGGGCTCCCGACGAATCGAGCGTGCCCAGAACGTGATGAGTATGACCCTCAAAACGGCTCCGAATCTTGGCAGCCAAAGCAGGTGCTTCTGACTCAAAATCCAACCACTTCACCATAGTTGCAAGGATAGGACACCCCACATGAAACAATGACGGGGTGAGCATCTCTCCCATTTTTGACCCTTCTGCATGGCGTGAAGTTCCTGGCTTCTCCTTTACCGACATCACGTATCACCGTGCCGTCAACCAAGGCACCGTGCGCATCGCCTTCAATCGCCCCGAAGTGCGCAATGCATTCCGCCCTCACACGGTTGACGAGCTGTACACCGCGCTCGACCATGCACGAATGGCTACAGATGTTGGTTGTGTTCTTCTCACAGGCAACGGACCATCGCCGAAAGATGGCGGCTGGGCATTCTGCAGCGGTGGCGATCAGCGCATTCGTGGCAAGGACGGTTACAAGTACGCCGAAGGCGAAACAGAAGACACTGTTGATCGTGGCCGTTCAGGTCGTTTGCACATTCTTGAAGTCCAGCGCCTGATTCGTTTCATGCCGAAAGTTGTGATCAGTGTTGTCCCGGGCTGGGCAGCTGGTGGCGGTCATAGTCTTCACGTTGTTTCCGACCTCACACTTGCGAGTAAAGAACATGCACGCTTCAAGCAAACCGATGCAGATGTTGCATCCTTTGACGGCGGCTACGGGTCTGCCTATCTCGCAAAGATGGTTGGTCAAAAGTTCGCACGCGAAATCTTCTTCCTTGGTCGCGAGTATTCGGCAGACGACATGGTTGCCATGGGCGCAGTCAACGCATCGATTCCACATGCGGATCTCGAGAAGGTTGCCTTGGAATGGGCAAAGGAAATCAATGGCAAGAGCCCTACTGCTCAGCGCATGCTGAAGTTTGCATTCAACCTTGTTGATGATGGTCTCGTTGGTCAGCAAGTCTTCGCAGGTGAAGCCACTCGACTTGCATATGGCACGGATGAAGCTGCAGAAGGCCGTGAGTCCTTCCTCGAGAAGCGCGACCCCGACTGGTCGCCCTTCCCCTGGTACTACTAATTCGCCCGCACTGACCAACGCATGATTTCTGTTGTCCATGAAGCGAGCGACACTCGTCTTGATGCATTTCGTTGGCGAGATCGACAACTAGCGAGTAAAGCAGACCGCCTTGAATCGGTGGGCGCTGGTCTTTTCGTAGCAGAAGGCGACCTCGTTGTTGGCCGCGCGATTGATGCAGGCTGCACAGCGATCGCACTGTTGTGCGACGAGACAATGGCAGAACACTTCTCCACTCGCGTGCCAGAGGAAGTCGACATCTTTATCGGCCATGAACAATTGCGACAAGATGTCACGGGGCTTGGTGTTCCATTACGAGCAACAGGTTTGTTTCAACGCCCACCACTGACAGACCCTGACACTCTTGTTGCTCAGTCACATCGCATCCTTGTCGCAGAGGCCGTGGATAACCCGACAAACCTTGGTGCCATTACCCGCAGCGCCGCAGCCTTGGGCTGGGATGCTCTTATCCTCTCTGCGGGCAGCGCTGACCCCCTTGCACGACGGGCACTACGAGTCTCAATGGGTAGTGGCCTCACTCTCCCCTTTGCGCGCCTTGACGCCACAGACTCAATTGGTGCACTACTGAACCGGCACCAGTGCGTGTCCTACGGGTTAACGCCAAGCCCCGATGCGGTTGACATTGCAACAGTGCGGCCTAGTGCCCCACGCATTGCATTGTTATTGGGCAGCGAACGAGACGGGCTGGACGAGAGCACAATGCAATCCGTTCACACTCTGGTGCGAATTCCCATGCATGCGGGAGTTGATTCGTTAAACGTCGGCGTCGCTGCTGCGCTCGCAATGTACGCCTTGGGTTCAACTATTGCGTAAGTGCTCCGCCGCGTTCACCATGTAGTTCGCTAATTGCTCTGTCACATGCTCGCGGTCTGCTTCCGCTACCAACGGCAACGTCTGTTCGATTGCAGTCGCCATATGCATCAACCAATGATCACGCTCAATTGCGCCAATTGCGAATCCACCATGGCGCATACGCAACATCGGATGTCCACGTTGTTCCATGTAGTCATGTGGTCCGCCCCAATACTGCGCAAGGAACATTGCAAGCCTCTTACGTGCTTCCACCGTGTCGCTTCCCTCGGGATACATCGAGATCAGTAATTGGTCTTGCTCGACGCCGTCGTAGAAGGCATCAACTAATTTCACAAAGAAATCAGCACCACAGATTTCAAAGACACTGCGTCCCTCTGTTGCAGATGACATGGCTTAGTAAAACTCTGGGTCTTCCCAGTTAGGAAAAATGTCAGGCAATCCATCGCTCACGCGATCCGGATACACAGCTGGACGCTTCTCCAGAAAGCTTGTGACGCCTTCCTTTGAGTCAGCGCTGCGACCTCGAGCACTGATGCCCCGTGATTCCACTGCATGAGCATCCATTGGGTGTGATGCACCCATCATTCGCCACAGCATCTGACGAGATAGCGCCACAGAGACCGGAGCCGTATTGTCAGCGATCTCACGAGCGATACCGCGCGCCACTTCCAAGAGTTCCTCGCCTGGGTGAACGCTGCGGACAAGGCGGCCATTCAACGCCTCTTCAGCACTGAACACTCGCCCGGTAAACACCCATTCCGTTGCCTGCTGAATACCGACTAAACGAGGCAGGAAATACGACGAGCATGCTTCGGGAAGAATGCCGCGCTTGGCAAAAACAAAACCGAACCTTGCACCATCGCTTGCAACTCGTATATCCATCGGAAGTGTCATGGTGACGCCGACTCCTACCGCTGCGCCATTGATTGCACCAATGACCGGCTTGAGACTATTGAAAATACGCAAAGACACCATGCCGCCACCATCTCGTGGAACGCCCTGCTTTGTCTGGATGTCGCTTCCACCCTTGGAGAAGGTCGCGCCGCCAGAAGACAAGTCGGCACCAGCACAGAAGGCACGCCCTGAACCTGTGAAGATCACCGCTTTGACATTGTCATCGGCATCGGAGAGGTCGAGTGCAGAGATGATCTCATGCATCATGCGACCTGTGAATGCATTCATTTTGTCGGGGCGATTCAACGTGATGGTCGCGATGCCGTCACTCACCTCGTAGATGATGTCCTGAAAATCCATGCTTTGACCCTAGCGATGGGAGGTCACGAAGGAGAGATTGGGCTAGACGTCGAGGAACTTATTGGATGCAACAGCAGAACCAACGGCACCCGCAACTGCGCCAATAACAAGCAAAGCAATCATGACGCCATTGACATATGAACCAGGCACGACCAATGCGCTCACTCCAGTACCAGCCTTAAATCCAGCCACTCCTGACGTCCACGCACTGTTGAGACCCCACAGTCCTGCACATGACACCAATGCACCAGCAAGTCCCTGAATGAGTCCTTCAAGAATGAATGGGACACGAATAAACCAGTCAGTCGCACCCACAAGTTTCATCACTTCAATTTCTCGACGTCTCGCAAAGATGGCTGTTCGAATCGTGTTCCAGATAAGGATGACCGCAACAGCCAACAACACCAGAGACATACCGATGGTGACTGTCCGCACAAAGCCCGACAGAGTTGAAATCACATCAAATTCATCTTCAGCCAATGAAACACCGGCGACACCGGGCATCGTTCTGTATTGATTCGCCAAACTTCGTACAAGCTCAGGATCAGTGGTCTTTGGAACAACTTTGAACTGTGATGGGATTGTTTCAATCGATAACAAACTTAAGGTTGTTGGATCACCGGCGAACACTCGCTGTGCCTCGGCAAAGCTTTGTGCATTGTCGAGATAGGCCAACTTCTTCACGTCGATCACATTCGGCTGTGATTCAAGATTCTGCTTGATGAACCCGAGTGCTTCTGGAGTGACATCGGGACGAACAAACACGATCATGCCAACATCGCCACGCCATTGAGTCAACAAGTTGTCAAATGCTCGCTGGATAAGAAAAGTGGTACCAACCAATAGCAAAGACACCGCAGAGGTGATGACTGCTGCCACTGACAATGTCATGTTGCGGCGGAAGCTTGCGATGGTCTCGCGGAGGGCATAAGAGAGACGCTGGATCATTCGTACACACCGCGTTCCTGGTCACGCACGATGACACCACGATCCAACTGAATCACTCGGCGACGCATTGCATTCACCACACGATGGTCGTGAGTAGCCATGACAATGGTTGTCCCTGTGCGATTGATTGCATCAAGCAAGCCCATGATTCCCTCGCCTGTTGCAGGGTCAAGGTTCCCGGTGGGCTCATCTGCCAGCAAGATCAGGGGACGATTCACAAAAGCTCGCGCGATAGAGACGCGCTGTTGTTCTCCACCTGACAATTGGTGAGGGAAACGATCTTCTTTGCCTGCTAAGCCCACAAGGTCAAGGACTTGGGGCACTTGCTGTCCAATGACGTGCTTTGGCTTGCCAATGACCTCTAATGCAAAAGCGACATTCTCAAACACTGTCTTATTGGGCAGAAGCTTGTAATCCTGAAAAACATTGCCCATCGTGCGACGCAGATACGGAACCTGGCTATTCGCCATCTCATTGATGTTGCGACCAGCCACCCAGACATTGCCACGCTCTGGACGTTCCTGGCGATTCATGAGACGCAGCAGAGTGGATTTTCCCGAGCCAGATGGACCCACGAGGAAGACAAATTCACCCTTCGGGACGTCGAAGGAGGCATCGCGTACAGCTGGCAATTCAGAGCCGTACATCTTGGAAACATTCTCAAGGCGAATCATGAAGTACACCAACCTAGCAACGGAGGCTGGAATGGGCGGGGCGCCCCTCAAACCCTTATGGGGCTTACTCTGCCTGTCCCCTGCGCCACCTCAGGTAGCCCTCCATGAAGCCATCAAGGTCCCCATCAAGGACGTTTGCGACGTTTCCGGATTCGACCTCTGTTCGCACATCCTTGACCATTTGGTACGGCTGAAGGACATATGAGCGAATCTGACTTCCCCAGCCCACCATCGCAGACTTCCCTGCGATGCGGTCCTTCTCAGCCTGATGTTCTTCTTCGATCTTCGCTGCAATCATCGCCTTGAGACGCGTCATCGCCTTTTCGCGGTTCTGCAACTGGCTGCGTTCTTCTTGGCTACTTGCCACAGCGCCAGTTGGTTCATGAATGAGGCGAACCGCAGATGATGTTTTATTCACGTGCTGACCACCAGCACCCGATGCGCGGAATACTTCCATGCGAATCTCAGACTCGTTGACTTCAATGTCAGGTGCATCCATCACTGGCCACACTTGCACCGTTGCAAAACTTGTCTGACGACGGCCTTGGTTATCAAACGGACTGATGCGCACGAGTCGATGAGTTCCACGCTCGGAAGTCATCAAGCCATATGCGTAACGACCCTTGATGGTGAACTCTGCAGACATGATGCCTGCTTCTGCACCTGGGCTGACATCGTCCACATCAACAACGAAACCACGACGCTCAGCCCATCGCGTATACATACGCAGCAAGAGCTCTGCCCAGTCCTGCGCATCCACTCCACCGTCTTTGGCATTGATCTGCACGATGACATCAACTGCATCGTGTTCGCCAGTGAAGAGACTGCGCATCTCCAAGACACCGAGACCAGAAGAGACTTTTGAAATTCCTGCCTGAATTTCAGGTTCTTGAGATTCATCGTCGACTTCGCGCGCCATCTCATGCAGAACTTCGAGATCATCCACGATGGCCCGCAGACCGTCATATTCGTCAACGTCAGACTTCACGTTTGCATATTCGCTATTGATTCTCTTGGCGAGTTCCTGGTCATCCCACAAGTCGGGCCGTGAGATCTCAATTTCTAATTCGCTCAGGCGCGCGCGAGAAGCACCGATCTTGAGATACTCCTCTGCTTCGCCGAGGCGGCGAGCAAGTTCTCGAAGGTCATTGGTGAAGTCACGCATATAGAAAGTTCCTACAGAGGAACGTCAGGCGGCTGAGCCGTGACACACCTTGTACTTACGACCTGAGCCACATGGGCAGGGCGCATTACGTGGCGTGTTCGACCAGTCATTGACATCGTTGACGACGGGCTTGCGAGGAGATTCATCTTCTGGCGCGAGGAGCGCAGGGTCGATATCCCCTCCAGCAAGAGCAGCAGAGACGAAACCATCTGCCGACACATCGTCGCTACTGGTTTCCGTGAGGTTTTGTACCTTCACTGCTGGCTGCT
The DNA here is from genome assembly GCA_044353425.1 of Ilumatobacteraceae bacterium. GTDB lineage: Bacteria > Actinomycetota > Acidimicrobiia > Acidimicrobiales > Ilumatobacteraceae > UBA2093. The sequence continues at coordinate 19,541 of JBILBZ010000014.1, forward strand.
CTTCGTTGATGACCTGCACGTGCATGACATAGCGAACGAAATCTTGTGCGATTCCAGTCATCATCTCACCGAACATCTCGAAGCCTTCACGCTGCCATTCAGTCAGCGGATCTTTCTGACCCATGGCACGAAGGTTGATGCCCTCCTGGAGATAATCCATCTCTTCGAGGTGTTCACGCCAGCGCTGGTCAATGATGCTCAACATCACCTGACGCTCAATCTGACGAAGTGCATCAGAACCAAGTTCTTCTTCACGCTGCTTGTAGTGACGTTGTGCATCGGCCATCACGAGGTCGTACACAGCATTTGTGCTGATGCTCTGACCAATCTGTGCCTCAGACACAGTCGCTGGCCAGTATGTCCGCAGTTCTTGTGCCAAGCCCTCAACATCCCATTCATCGGATGCTTCCGACACGCAGTAGGTCTCGATCAGCGAATCAACTGCTTCTGCCAAGTACTCCATTGCTGCAGCATTCAGATCTGCTCCTGAGAGAATCTGGTCGCGGCGCATATAAATCACCTTGCGCTGCTCGTTCATCACTTCGTCGTACTTCAGAACGTTCTTACGAATCTCGCCGTTACGTTGCTCCACTGTTGACTGCGCGCGCTCAATTGCCTTCGTCACCATCTTGGCTTCAATGGCTTCGTCGTCTGGCAATGTGCGACCCATCACCCAAGCCAATGCGCCCGTTGCGAACAAACGCATGAGTTCATCGTCAAGAGACAGATAGAAACGGCTCGCGCCAGGGTCTCCCTGGCGTCCGGCGCGACCACGCAACTGGTTGTCAATGCGTCGACTGTCGTGGCGCTCTGTACCGAGCACGTAGAGACCGCCCAGCTCGCGCACTTTGGCGCCCTCTTCTGCACACTGCTCCTTATGGATGGGCAACAACTCGTCGTATCGCGCTAGCGCACTACGCCGAGCATTCTGAAAATCCTCATGGAGGTTCTCAAGAGGTGCAGGCAACGCAAACTCATCAACCAACACGCTGGGGTCAACACCTTCTGCGAGGACCTGTTGACGTGCGAGAAGTTCAGGGTTTCCACCGAGAAGAATGTCGACACCGCGACCCGCCATATTGGTGGCAACAGTGACCGCACCAAGACGACCAGCTTGAGCGACAATCTGCGCCTCACGCGTATGTTGCTTTGCATTCAACACTTCATGGCGAATTCCGCGCTTGGTGAGTTCACGAGACAAATACTCGCTCTTCTCAACACTGATTGTTCCGACAAGGATTGGCTGCCCGATGGCGTGGCGCTGTGCGATGTCTTCCACCACTGCGCCAAACTTTGCTACCTCTGACTTGTAGATGAGGTCTGGCTCATCTACTCGCAGCATGTCCCGGTTTGTTGGGATGGGAACCACTTGCAATTCGTACGTATTCACAAGTTCTGCGGCTTCAGTCTGAGCAGTACCAGTCATACCGGCCAACTTGTCGTACATACGGAAATAGTTCTGCAAGGTGATCGTTGCGAGAGTCTGATTCTCCTCGTTGATACGAAGATTCTCTTTTGCCTCAACAGCCTGGTGAATACCTTCGCTCCAGCGACGACCTTCAAGAACGCGACCTGTGAACTCATCAACGATCTTTACTTCACCTGCATCAACGATGTAATCCTTGTCGCGGCGATACAACTCTTTTGCTTTCAACGCAACGGCAAGCTGATGAACAAGATTCTGTTGAATTGAGTCGTACAGATTCTCCAGCCCTAGTTCTTTTTCGACTTTCTCAACGCCTGCTTCTGTTGGAAACACAATTCGCTTTGATTCATCAACTTCATAGTCGACGTCTCTATCGAGCGTGCGCACGATTGCGGCGAACTTGTAATACATCGCGGCGGCATCAGCTAGGCGGCCCGAGATGATAAGAGGCGTACGAGCTTCGTCAATCAGAATGCTGTCAACTTCGTCGACAATCGCAAAATGATGACCGCGCTGCACCTTCTCTTCGAGATTGCCAGCCATGTTGTCGCGGAGATAATCAAAACCAAATTCGTTATTGGTTCCGTATGTGATGTCACATGCGTAATCTTCACGTTTCTGGGAGGCGTCCTCGCGAAGCCCTGGAATCACCAAGCCGACACTGAGACCCAGCCACTGGTGAATGCGTCCCATCCATTCAGCATGAAAGCGTGCAAGGTAGTCGTTCACCGTGATCACGTGAACGCCATTGCCCGAGAGACCATTCAGATACGCCGGAAGAGTCGACACAAGGGTCTTTCCTTCACCGGTCTTCATTTCTGCGACCCAACCAAAATGCAGGGCCGCACCACCCATCAACTGCACATCGAAATGGCGCTGACCAATGACACGGAAAGAGGCTTCGCGAACAACGGCGAACGCTTCCACCAAGATGTCGTCGAGTGTCTCACCTTTGGCTAAACGCTCACGGAACTCAACGGTCTTACCCTTGAGGGCATCGTCTGAGAGAGCCTCCATTGCTGGAGCAAGAGCATTAATTTCGGGAACGAGGCTCTGCAGGGCCTTGACCCGCTTGCCATCGCCTGCCCTGAGGACGCGGTCGAGAACTTTCATCTGACTGCCAAGCCTATCTGTGCACCCCTCTGAGCCAGTTCGCAGGGACCATAAGAAGGCGGTAAGACTTCAACTTATGAGCCAGAGAACCGTCGATGCCGTGATCTTTGACCTTGGTGGGGTCATTATGAAGAACGGCGGGCCCCGAGATTTCACTCGGCGCTACCCCGACCACGACCCAGCTGTTGTCGCCGAAATAGTCATGGGGCCGCATCATCTCGATACCGACCATCAATGGCACCGATTGGAACGCGGCGAGATCAGCATGGCTGAGTGCCGCGCTCTCACAAAAGACATGCTTGACGCCGCCGGCATTGTTGCCACCGCACCAGCACCCACCTCTGGAGGAGGTGCTTTCAACTTTCAACTCAATGAGGAGATGGTTGCATTCATCCATGACCTGAAATCAG